>JBCDJX010000004.1:0-75467 GCA_038747355.1 Pseudomonadota bacterium
CATTCGCAATACGCCGTGGAGGCGTTTGAGTTGTACGCCGTCGACTACCTGCTGAAACCCTTCAACGACGATCGACTCGCACAGTGTGTCGCGAAACTTGAGCACCAGCTGGACAACCGGTCGGCGAACGCCAGGGTGAGATCAGCGCAGCTTGCCTGGGCGGAGTCATCAACGCTGGAGCGCGTGGTCATAAAATCCAGCAACTCGGTCAGGATTATTGAGACCACCCAGATCCTGTGGATCGCCGCCAACGGAAACTACGTGGATATTCACCACACGGACGGCAAACACTTGCTTCGTGCTTCACTGAAACACTTTCTGGAACGACTGCCGCACGGCGAATTTATCCAGCTTCACCGAAGCTACGCCGTGCGATCGGGCCTCATTCGCGAAATCAAGGCCGATGTTGGCGAGCGACACGTCGCCGTTCTGTCCACCGGCGAAAACCTGCCGGTGGGGAAATCGTTTCGTGCCGCCCTGCTCGGCCACTTGTGCGGATGACATGGATGGGCAGCGGGCGTCAGTCTCTCGATCGGAGATCAAGCCCGTAAAAACGAAACGACTATGCTGTAACGCCGGAATCGATCGGCGCTAACAACACGCGATCAACCTGTTGGTCATTGCCCAGCATGAAAGGATGGCTGCCTACATCCACAAAGCCTTGCTTTGCGTAGAACGCGATCGCGCGCGGATTGTGTTCCCAGACGCCAAGCCAGATATGGCGGGCTCCGAATTCGCTGGCGACATTTCTAACCGCCTGCATCAGCCGGCCGGCCAGGCCTGTGCCCTGCGCTGGTTTATCGACATAGATGCGATGCAGCTCGATCACGTTATCCACAGTCACGCACGCCGGCGACGGGCGTTGCATCAACTGCGCGAATGCGACGAGCTCGTCGGCGTCCAGGACCAGCAGCGTGACGTTGTCGGGGTTTGCGATCTCTGCAGACTGTTGTTGTTCACCGAAACTCCTGCGCAGGTGCAACTGAAAATCGTCAGGATCGTTAAACGACGCGAACGTCTCATCGAAGGTGCGCTCTGCAAATGCCGCGAGCCGGGCTGCATCATCGAGCGTCGCTCGACGAATCCTAAAGTCGGCGACGCGGGAATCACTCATGATCGGTACGCAATACGTAGACGTAAGCCCGGGTTTGCTCACCGCCGTCAAGAAACACGTCGGTCAATACCCGTTGGTATTCACTGCCCTCGAAGGCATCCAGCGCGGCCCACTCTTTGTCGAGTTCAGCCGACGCCAGCACGACGCCTTTTACACGCTGAGCGCTGTCATCGAGGATCAGCGCGGGATAGCCAAGGTCAGCACCCCAGCCTTGCTGAGCGAGTCGTCCGGCTACCGAGGCGGGCTGCCAGGTGCCGTTGACGTGCGAGAGAACGTGCTCGTTGGGTCCGCCGGGTTGCAGCGTTCCGTAAACGAACAGGTGGTCCATGCCGGACAGCCGACGGCGGCGCGCGAACTAGAGTCGCATCAGGACGGAACCCCAGGTGAAACCACCACCGAAGGCTTCCATGAGCACCAGCTGACCTTTTTTGACGCGACCGTCGCGGATACCGACATCCAACGCCATCGGCACAGAGGCCGCCGACGTGTTGCCGTGGTCCTGGACAGTGACGATGACTTTTTCCATCGGCAGATCGAGCTTTTTGGCCGTCGCCTGGATGATCCGGATATTTGCCTGGTGAGGTACCAGCCAGTCGAGTTCCTCTTTTGAGATTCCGGCCTTTTCGAGTGCTTTTTGCGCGACGTTACCGAGGGTGTTTACCGCAACCTTGAAGACCTCTTTGCCGGTCATCATGATTGCCGCTTCCTTGGTGCCCGCCTTCTCGAGGTTCTTCGACGCACCCACCGGGTAGTACAGAAGATCCTTGTACTGACCGTCGGCACCGAGCTCGCAGGCAAGAATACCTGGCTCCTCGGACGGCTCGACGATAACCGCGCCCGCACCGTCACCGAACAGCACACAGGTGTTGCGATCTTCCCAGTCGATGAGTTTGGTGATGCATTCGGCGCCGATAACGAGCGCACGCTTCGCTGTGCCCGAGCGAATAAACTGGTCGGCCGTCGTCAGCGCGTAGATGAACCCGGTGCACGCCGCTTCCATGCCGATAGACGGACAGGCGGGAATGCCGAGTCGGTGCTGAACGAGCGTCGCAATATTCGGGAAGATCAGGTCCGGCGATGTCGACCCGATGACCACGAAGTCGATGTCTTCCGGCTTCACACCGGCGTCGTCCATCGCCACCTTGGCGGCCTCGACGCACATGTCAGAGGTGGTCTGGTCGTCGGCGACGACGTGACGGCGTTCTACGCCCGTGCGGGTACGAATCCACTCATCGCTGGTATCCACCATCTTCTCAAGGTCGAAATTGGTGAGGACTCTTTCGGGCAGATAACGCCCGGTACCAACGATGCGTGAATAGGTCATGCGGCTTCCCGTTCCAGCAGGCTCCCGATTTGTTGTGGAACCTGGTTTTCAACTTCGATCACGGCGGTATCAATCGCGTGCAGGAAGGCCTGCTCGTCTGCACCACCGTGACTCTTGATAACGATACCATTAAGCCCTACGAGAGTCGCACCGTTGTAGCGGCGTGAATCTGTGTCTCTTGCGAGGGCCTTCAGCACGAATCCGGCGAGCACCGCCTGCAGTTTCGCGAACCACGAGCGCGTAAAGGCACGTCTCAGGTAATGCCGGACCAGGGCAACCGTGCCTTCCATGGTCTTCAGCGCGACGTTGCCCGTGAAGCCGTCCGTCACAATCACATCCGCTTTGCCGTGGAAGATATCGTTACCCTCGATAAAGCCGACGTAGTTCAGCGAGCTTGCGTTCAGCAGCGCCGCTGCTTCCTTCACCGTATCGTGACCCTTGACGTCTTCCGCGCCGATATTCAGCAGCGCGACGCGCGGGCGTTCGACCTTGGCGATATCAGACGCAACGATCGAGCCCATCAGGGCGAACTGGAAAAGCTGCTCGGCGGAGGCCGACGTGTTGGCACCTAGATCGAGCATGTGCAAGGAGCCGCCTTCGATGGCGGGCAGTTCGGCAAGGATCGCCGGTCGGTCGACGCCCGGCAGCGTCTTCAGCACAAACTTGGCGGTCGCCATCAGGGCGCCGGTGTTACCCGCGCTGACGCAGGCCTGCGCATCACCGGCCTTAACGAGATTAATCGCCACGCGCATCGACGAGTCTTTCTTCTTGCGCACTGCATCGGCCGGCGCGTCAGTCATGCTGACGATCTCCGTAGCGTGCTGGATACGAATGCGCGAGGCGTCGGGAACGTGCTCGCGAACCAATCCGCGAATCACCGTTTCGTCACCGACCAGAATCAGCTCGATCGACGGATGACTGGCCAGCGCCGAGGCAGCCGCGCGCACCACGACCTCGGCACCGAGGTCGCCGCTCATCACGTCCACAGAGATGGTTGACGGCGAGGCCACGCTTGAAAACCCTCACCGACGTGAAGGTCAGGCGGGTTTATTCTTCGTCGACGTCGATTTCAGGCTGTGCGACAACCTGCTCACCGCGGTAAAAACCGTCCGGCGAGACACGATGACGCAGGTGTGTTTCACCCGACGTCGGGTCAACCGACAGGGCCGGGTTTTTCAGCTTGTCATGCGAACGACGCATGCCGCGACGCGACGGCGTCTTGCGATTCTGTTGTACTGCCATTACTCGTCTCCAAACTTGTCCATCTGCGCTCGCAAATCGGCGAACGGCTTAACCGTGTCCTCGCGCTGCTCCGGCCGTTGCTCGGCCTCGTCCGCGGAACACTCGCTGATTTCCTGCATCGGCGACAGCGGCATATCCATCACCAGTGCTTCATCCACGATGTCGACCGGGCGAAACGTGATCTCCTCGAGTTCCCACGCTTCCCGCTCCGGTGCGGCCTCTTCGCCCGGTCCGAGCAGCTCCACGCGGAGCGCTGTATTGAGCGTCTTCGTGAATGCCGCCAGCGACCGCTGACAGACCATCGTGGCGTCTGTCGTGGCCGCGATATCGAGCGTCACGCCCGCGTCACCTGACGCAGAACGCGAAAACTCGAGGTGTCCTGAGACGACAGCATCGGCCCAGTCCGCCGGGTAATCCGCGGTATCCAGCGCAGAAAGCTCGCCATCGAGCGCCGAATGCAAGCGTTCGAAGAACGAAATTTTCTCTGAAAATTCAATGACCTGCATTTTCGCCAGCCATTCGGTTGGCGTCCTGCGGTCCAGCAGTGGATTGCCCATCGCGCGCGCATGATAAGGAGCCGATATGCTCGTGTCAAAGACCGGCGGCACACGGATTCTCGAATTCTGTCAAATCGCATAGAATCCGAGGGCATTTCACCCAAGCGCCTGATTTTTTTACCCAATTCCAAGCACGTCATGCAAAACTCCAGCGCCAGAAATATCTTCCTCGCATCCACCTCGATGTACCGCCGCCAGCTGCTCGACCGAATTCTCACCGAGTACGAGGCCGTGGCACCCGGCATCGTCGAGTCCAACCCCGACAAACTGCCACCCGAGGCCCTCGCGCCCTGGCTGGCTCGTCGCAAAGCCGAGGCCATCGCTGCCAACGCGCCGGAAGGCCTGATCATCGGTGGCGACCAGGTTGCCGTGCTCGACGACCAGGTCGTAGGCAAGCCCGGCAGTCATGCGGCGGCGATCGAGCAGCTGCTGGCCGCGTCGGGAAAATCCGTGCGCTTCCTGACCGCGGTCTGCATTCTCGATCCCGTGGGCCGCAAGCGCTACGAGCACACCGACACGACCGTTGTGCGCTTCAAACGCTTCGACCGGCGGCTCGCCGAGGCCTACCTGCGGATCGACGAACCGTACGATTGTGCTGGTAGTTTCAAGGTGGAATCGGCAGGCTTTGTGCTGTTTCGAACGGTGGAAAGCAACGATCCGACGGCGCTGATCGGTCTGCCGATGATATGGGTTGCTGACCGCCTGCTGGAGCTGGGCTACCTCTTGCCCTGACGCCGCAGTCGGTCGATGTAGGCCGGTATGCCCTTATCGAGAAATCGCTCGAGATCGTCTGCGAGCGGCGCCGTGTAATGGCGGTCATTGCCGCTGTCGTCCGGGAACGCGATCGACTGCGCGTGCAGAAACAGCCGCTTCAACCCGGCCTTTTTGAGGTCTTTATTCAGCGACTCGTCGCCGTAGCGCTCATCGCCGGCCAGCGGATGGCCGGCCTGCAGCGCATGCACTCGTATCTGGTGTGTGCGGCCGGTCTGCGGCGAGCACTGCAACAGGCTGAACTTGCCGTAGGTGCGCGATAGCTGGAAACGGGTCGACGCCTTCTTTCCCTCCTCGCTGACCACAACGTGACGTTCACCACCTTGTCGATTGGTGACCAGCAGCGGTGCGTCGACAACACTGTCGCCAAACTGCCAGTCGCCCACGGCCAGCGCGAGGTAGTTCTTCTCGACCCGACCTTCACGAAACAGGGCATGCAGCTCACGCAGCGCGCTGCGGCGCTTTGCAAGCACCAGGACACCGGACGTCTCGCGATCAAGACGATGCACAAGGGAAAGGTCTTTGAGTTCCGGTCGTGCGTGACGCAGCATCTCGATGACGCCATGACTGACGCCGCTGCCTCCGTGCACCGCAACGCCGGACGGTTTGTCGACCACCAACAGGCGCTTGTCCTCAAACAGGATGCGCGCCGCCAGCGCATCGGCGTCGGCGGCTCTTGGACCCGGTTTTTCCTCGGCCAGCCGCACGGGCGGTATCCGCACCTCGTCGCCGGCTTCCAGGCGATACTCGGCTTTGACGCGCTTGCCGTTCACCCGCACCTCGCCTTTTCTGAGCAACCGGTAAACACGCCCCTTGGGCACACCCGGGAGCTCGCGGCGCAGAAAATTGTCGATTCGCTGATCGGCGTAATCAGTGTTGATGGTCACTTTGCGGACCTTGCTGCGCTGGGCTTCAACGTCGGACTTTTGCTGCATGATCAATAGCTTGATGGACGCACCGGGTGTGATATATTACGCGCTGCTTCGAGAGCGGGCCTCTAACCGCTTGAAGCGCTAAGGACTCCAAGTGGCACCCGTTTCGGGGCCCGCCACCTGATCCGCCAGCATATTACATGGGTCTCGCCGGTTGCGAGACCGGATTTCAATGGCAGCGAAAAACGCGACGCCAGTGCGGTAAAACCGCCCAGGAAATCATGACAGGATTACTGACCGTTCTGCTGTTTATCTCGCAGATCGTTACAAGCAGTCTAAAGAAGACCGGCCTCGCGCTCACGCGAGACGCCGCCCCTGTCTCGTCACTTCCAACTCGCCTCCACTCGCTGCCCGTGACTGATAACGCAGGGCAACATGAAAAGAATGTTAATCAATGCAACTCAGGAAGAAGAGTTGCGTATGGCGATGGTCGATGGCCAGCGCCTCTACGACCTCAACATCGAGGGACCGGCCAGCGAACGTAAGAAGGCCAACATCTACAAGGGCAAGATCACCCGTATCGAGCCCAGCCTTGAAGCCGCTTTTGTAGACTACGGCGCCGAGCGCCACGGTTTCCTGCCGCTCAAGGAAATCTCCAGCGAATACTTTGTTCGCGAACCCAAGGGCGGCGGCAAGCCGAACATCAGAGACGTCCTGAAAGAAGGTCAGGACATCGTAATCCAGATCGACAAGGAAGAACGCGGCAACAAAGGGGCTGCGCTCACCACCTTTGTCAGTCTCGCCGGCCGCTTCATCGTCCTCAAACCGAACAAATCCCGCTCCGGCGGCGTCTCCCGGCGAATCGTCGGCGGCGACCGCGATCTCGCGCGCAAATCGCTGAACGATATCGAAGTGCCGGACGGCATGAGTGTCATCCTGCGCACCGCGGGTATCGACCGCAGTGCTGACGAGCTCGCCTGGGACCTCGAAAACCTGCTGCGCGTCTGGCAGGCCATCCTGAACGTCGTACTCGAGCGTCCGTCCCCGTTCCTGATCTACCGCGAGAGCAACGCCATTGTGCGTGCGCTGCGCGACTACCTGACCAACGAGATCGGCGAGATCCTGATCGACGACGAGCAGACCTTCAAGGAAGCGCGCGAGTTTGTTGAGCAGGTCATGCCGCACAACCTGAAGAAGCTGAAGCACTACACCGACCCGGTGCCCTGCTTCACCCGCTTCCAGATCGAATCGCAGATCGAATCGGCGTTCACCCATGATGTGAACCTTCCGTCCGGCGGCAGCATCGTCATCGATCACACCGAAGCACTGGTCGCGATCGACATTAACTCGGCGCGCGCCACCAAGGGCGGCGACATTGAAGCCACCGCGCTGAACACCAACCTCGAAGCCGCCGACGAGATTGCCCGCCAACTGCGACTGCGTGACCTCGGTGGTCTCGTGGTCATCGACTTTATCGATATGGGCCCGCAGAAGAACCAGCGCGCGGTTGAAAACCGGTTGCGTGAAGCGGTTCGCCAGGACCGTGCCCGCGTCCAGATCGGCAAGATCTCCCGCTTTGGCCTGCTGGAAATGTCTCGCCAGCGCTTGCGCCCGTCACTCGGCGAGTCCAGCTATCACACCTGCCCGCGTTGCTCTGGCATCGGCACGATTCGCTCCGTGGAGTCGCTGGCCCTGACAATCCTGCGCATCCTCGGTGAGGAAGCCCGCAAGGAACGTACGGCCAAAGTGGTCGCGCAGTTGCCCACCGAAGTGGCCACATTCCTGCTGAACGAAAAGCGCGACTGGGTGCACAACCTTGAAACCAGCCACGACACGCAGGTCGTGCTGGTCGCCAATTCGTCGCTTGAGACACCGCACTACGACGTACGCCGCGTTCGTGACGACCAGATCGAGCTGCCGGAAAACACCGGTGCGAGCTACGAGTTGACCGAAGTCGAGGCTGAACCGGAAGTGCCGCCGTCAATGGAAGAAAAGAAGCCGGCCGAGAAGGCGGCGATTGGCAAAGTCGAGCCGGTCTCGCCGGCACCGCCGCGCAAGGAGCCGCCGAAGGAGCCGCAGGTTGGCCTGTTTGTGAAACTCTGGCGCGCCCTGTTCGGCACCGGCGACAGCAAGACAAAGAAACCCGCCAAGCGTTCGCGCAAGGCGCAGTCGCGTCGCGGCCAGGACAGCCGTCGTGGCGGCCAGCGCAAGCGCAACGATCGTCGCGGCGGCGCAGAGAAACGCGCTGCCGGTGGCGAATCCAAGAGCGAAGGCGGACAGCGTTCGCGCCGTTCGCGCAACCGCCGCAAGTCTTCCGGTGAAAAGCCAGCGGCTGAAAAACAGACGCGGCAGCGCGCGCCGAAGGACGAGCAAAAGAAACAGACCAAGCAGCCTCAAAAGCAGGACACCGAAGCGAAAAAAGCCAACGGCGCCGCTGACCAGGCCGCACCGTCAAACGACGAAGCGGCTCCGAAAAAGCGTCGTCGCAGCCGCGGTGGTCGCCGGCGTCGGCGCGACGGTGAGCGTACGCAGCAGGCCGAGCAGGTCGTAGCCGAGCAGCCAGACACGGAACAGGCGGCTGACACAGCCGACACCACGGTTGCGGCTGAAACCCGGCCGCCGAAAGCCCGTACCGATGAAGAACGAGCTCGCGATAAGGCGCTCGAGGACACCAGCCGCGAGAAAGTTCTCGCTACCGAAGAGTCTGACGATGCCGTAAAGGATGAGGCGCCGAAAAAAGCCAAGGTTAAAGAAGTACCGCCGAATCCGGGCAACCGTCTGCTGCCGTGGGACACGCCGAACCAGGCCGGTGTCGTCGCAGCGGCGGCACAGGCTGAGGAAGACGAAACAGCTGTAGAGAGCGACGTTCAGCCGGACGCCGTCGAGCAGGCAGCCCCTGAATCGGCCGACACGGACAGCATCGACGGCGCAAGTGAGACTGTCGAAGCCCTCGGCGAAGCGCCGCTCATCGTCGACGAAGCCGCCAGCGAGGACGCCGAGCCGGTTGCCGTACTGGTCGAAGCGACGGACGAAGAAGCCGTCGTTGAGGCAGCAGCTGACGAGGCAGCAACGACCGAACCCGTCGGCGAAGAACCTGCGGTAAACGATATCGCTGTGGAAGACGCTGTTGAAGAAGCGGCGGTCGCCGATGAGAGCATTGTGAGCACAGCCGACACCGACCACGCGAACGATGCGATTGAGGCAGACAGCGAGCAAGCTGTTGACGAGGCAGCGGACGACTCGGTCGACGCCTCAGACATCCTGTCCGACGTCGTTCAAGCCGAAGAGATTGTCGTCGGCAGCGTCGATGCGGAACCGCTCGAATCAGCGCAGGGCAACGGTCACGAAGACGAATCGGACGAGGTCATCGCCTCCGCCGACAGCGACGACAGCCAGGTCAAACCGGACCCGCGTCGTTCAACTGACCACCCGGCTAGCGCTGAATAGTCGCCAGCAGACCTTTTGACGCGTCCTCGACCAGGTCGAGGACGCGCTCAAAGCCGCTTGCCCCGCCGTAGTAAGGATCCGGAACTTCCCGTTCCGGCGTCTTGCCGTAATCAAGAAACAGGCGAATTTTTGCGTGAAACGCAGCGTCGGCCTGCTCGACCAGTCGGCGATAATTGTCGTCGTCCATGGCAAGAATCAGATCGAAACGTTCAAAGTCGTCATCGGATACCTTGCGCGCAGCGATGCCGGCCAGGGAAATACCGCGACGCTCCGCAGCCGCTCGAGAGCGGCGATCGGGTGGCTCGCCGACGTGATAGGCGTGGGTTCCTGCGGAGTCGATTTCCAGCGAATCCAGCAGCCCGGCGTCCGTCACGTGATGACGAAACACGCCCTCGGCTGTCGGCGAACGACAAATGTTGCCCATGCAGACAAACAGAACGCGACTCACTTCGCTCATTAAGGCTCCCTTGCTCCAAAGCGATTACAAACGTTTACAACAAATAACTGGTGTCGGCAGCGAATTTAGCAAGACTTGCAGACCCGCAACCGGAACACGCTGCGATGCAACGCCTTCTTGTCCTGCTGGGTGACCAGCTTTTCGATCCCGTGCACCTGCCCGGAGACGTCACGGTTTACCTGGCGGAAGACTACCACTTGTGTACGAACGTGCGGCACCACCAGCAGAAGATCGTGCTGTTCCTGTCTGCCATGCGCGCCTACGCGGATGAACTGCGCGCAGCGGGATTCGACGTGCACTATCGCACTCTCGATGACAAGGGACTGACCGCCTATGACGCCGATCTGAAGGCGTATATCGACGCCAGGGAAGTTCGCCGTCTCGTGTGCTTCGACATCGAGGATCGACCGGCCGAGGCCATGATTGCCGGTGTCGCAGCTGACACCGGAGTTGAACTCGAAACTTTGTCGACGCCCGCCTTTAGCTGCAGCCGTGACCAATTCGCCGCGTACGCGTCTCGTCGAAAACGGCTGCATATGGCCGACTTCTACAAGGAGCAACGCCAGCGCCTGGACATTCTGATGGACGACGGCGAACCCGAAGGCGGGCAATGGAGCTTCGACGCCGACAACCGTAAGAAGCTGCCGAAAACCGTGACTCCGCCGGAGCTCGGCAAGGCCGCAGACAACCCGCATGTGGACGCCGTGAAACGTCTCGTGAAGGAACGCTTTTCCGCTCACCCCGGCAATGCTGACGACTTCTGGTGGCCGTCCACGCGGCCGGGAGCGACGCGCTGGCTGGACGAGTTCGTTGCTGAGCGCCTCGAGCTGTTCGGCCCCTACGAAGATGCACTCACCTCGAGAAGCGCAACCGTATTTCACAGCGTGTTAAGCCCGATGATCAATCTCGGCCTGCTGACACCCAAGCAGGTCGTCGACGCGGTGGTTGCCAACAAGGATCGCGCCTTGTTGCAAAGCGTTGAGGGTTTCGTCCGACAGGTCATCGGCTGGCGCGAATTCATTCGAGGTGTCTACCGATTGCACGGTGAAGAACAGGCAGAGTCGAACTACTGGCAACATGAGCGAGAACTCGCCGATTGCTGGTATGACGGAACGACCGGCCTGCCGCCGCTCGATGACACCATCCGCACAGCACAATCGCTGGGTTGGACTCACCACATACCGAGACTGATGATCGCCGGCAATGTGATGACCCTGTGTGAGATCCGACCACAGTCCGCGCACACGTGGTTCATGGAGATGTACGTCGATTCGGCGGAATGGGTTATGGGCCCCAACGTCTATGGCATGGGCCTGTTCAGCGACGGCGGCATCTTCGCGACCAAACCCTACATTTGTGGCTCAAACTACATCCTGAAGATGAGCGACTACGGCAAAGGCGACTGGTGCGACATTATGGACGGTCTGTACTGGCGATTTATCGACAAGCATCGCGACTTCTTCGGCGCCAATCCACGCCTCGGCCTGATGATCCGGGCGCTGGAAAAACTCAATGAAGAACGCAGGGCGCGAATCTTCGCGGCCGCCGAATCCTTCATCGACCGGGTAACGGTCAGTCGCTGAGTTCCGCCTCGGCCGTTGCCAGGTCCGCCTCGGTATCCACGCCGGCGCCGGGTCGGACCGAGGGAATCGCAACGGCAATACGCATCCCGATCGACAAAGCACGAAGTTGCTCGAGTGCCTCGATTCGCTCGAGACGCGACGACGGTGCGGCGACGAATCGATGTAACGCACTGCAGCGATAGGCGTAGATGCCGTGATGGTGCAACGCAAGCTGCATCGCCTCTTCGTCCGAACCGGCGTCTCGCGCAAACGGGATCGATGCTCGGCTGAAGTACAGCGCATCACCTGCGTCACTGCGCACGACTTTGACGACGTTCGGGTTGTGAAAATCGTCCACGGAATTCAACGGCGACGCGAGTGTGGCTATATCCGCTCCGGATTGCTGCAACAGGTTCGCGCATTCATCGAGCACAATGGCCGGCATAGCGGGTTCGTCGCCCTGCAGATTGACGACAATTGTGTCATCGGGCCAGTCGCAAAGCTCCGCAACCTCGGCGATACGCTCGGTACCTGATTGGTGGTGACGCCCCGTCATGCAGACAGTGCCACCAAAACCTTCAACAGCATCCGCGATGCGTTCGTCATCCGTTGCGACGATAACTTCGGTCGCCGCGCTCTCGTTCGCACGATCGCAGACATGCCGGATCATCGGCTGGCCGGCGATATCGCGCAACGGCTTGCCCGGCAGCCGCGTCGATTCATAGCGTGCGGGAATCACGACAACAAAGTCAGCCATAACGTCTTTTCTCTTCCGCGAGGCGGCTGTCCAGCTGCTCGAGCCAGGCCGCGGCAAGCTGGTCGTCGAGCGAGAGTTCTACGGGTACAGACCAGCAGTTTTCGTTCGGCAGCTTACCCCGTTTGACGGCATCCTTCTCGGTCATCAGGACCGGTAGGGCGGGATCTATGCCGCGGAGGTTGGCCATCGCGTGGTCGGCAACCGGGTGCTCAACGACCTCGATGTCGTACTTGCGCAGCATGTCGAAAAAACGCGACGGGTTGCCGATACCGGCAACCGCCGTCACACGCTGTCCCGCGAACGACGACAGGGATCGGCGCGATTCGTCCGACAATCTGACCGCATCGCCGGGTTGCAGTGAAAAACACAGCGCCGTCAGCTGCGCCGCGTTTGCCCGGCTATCCTCACACTGGCCGTTGATCAACACCTGGTCGACTGACAGCAATCGCCGCGGCGTTTCTCGCAGCGGACCGGCGGGAATCAGTCGTCGATTACCGAGCTGGCGTGCGCCATCGATCACGCAAATCTCGTAGCTCCTGTACAGGCGGTAATGCTGCAGGCCGTCATCCGCCAGCAACACATCAATCTCGAGCATGGCGGCCTCGCGAGCGGCAGCCACCCGATCGGACCCGACAATCACCGGACAGCCGGATCGACGCGCCATCAACACCGGCTCGTCACCGACCTCGGCAGGATCACTGTCGCCCGACACACGAAGGTATGACGCCCGGGTCGCGCCACCGTAACCGCGACTGATGATCGCGACGCGCTGGCCTCTCGCCTGCAACTGCCTGGCGAGCCAGATTGTGACGGGCGTCTTCCCGGTACCGCCGGCAGTGATATTGCCGACGACGATGACCGGCACGCCAACGTCAGTTACAGATAGCCAGCGATTGCGAAACAGTGCGCGTCGAACGCTCGAAACCAGCCAGAACAACAGCGATACAGGGACCAGCAGCCAGCCTCCCCGGCCGTCTTCGTACCAGACGCGTTGAATCCACTCGTACAGCTTAACTGCCCTCGTCAAACTGCATACGGTACAGCGCCGCGTAATGACCGTTGGCGTCCAGCAATTCGCCGTGGGTCCCGGACTCGACGATGCGGCCCTGGTCGAGCACGATGATGCGGTCGGCGTTTTCGACTGTCGACAAACGATGCGCAATGACCAGAGTCGTCCGGTCTTTCATCAGCACATTCAGCGCGTCCTGAATGCGGCGCTCGGACTGTGTGTCGAGCGCGGACGTCGCCTCATCGAGAATCAGCACCGGCGCGTCCTTCAACAATGCTCTCGCGATTGCGATGCGCTGGCGCTGCCCGCCCGACAGCATTACGCCGCGATCGCCGACGACGGTGTCAAAGCCCTCGGGCATGTCGCGTACGAAGTCGAGGACGTGCGCGGCCTCGGCGGCCTCTTCCACGTCTTCGCGCGCATCGGTCCGCAGCTGGCCGTAGGCGATGTTGTTCAGGATGCTGTCATTGAACAGCACCACGTCCTGGCTGACGACGGCAATATTCCGCCGCAGACTTTCCAGCGTGTAATCCGTGATCGGCTGACCGTCGAGCATGACAGCACCGTCACTGACCTCGTAAAAACGCGGCAGCAGGCTGACGAGTGTGCTTTTACCGCTGCCGGAGTGTCCAACCAACGCGATCGTCTGGCCACGCGATGCCGTCAACGAAATGCCGGACAGGACCGGCGCGTCCTCGACACCGCTGTAGGAAAACGACACGTCGCGGAACTCCACTTCGCCTCGCGCATCTCGCAACTCCAGCGTGCCGTCATCGATCTCGGTTGGCTCGTCGATCACGCGGAACAGGCTGTCCGCTGCGGCGACCCCGCGCTGCAAGGTTGCGTTGACATTGGTGATGCGACGAACCGGCTGCAGCATCAGCATCATCGCGCTGAAGAACGCGATGAAGGTACCGGCGTCAAAGTTGTCGTCATTGGCGGCCTCGCCACCGGCGATGTAAATCACCAACGCGATGCCGAATCCGAAGACCACCTGCGTGACCGCGACGCCGAGTGCGCGTATGCGTATGAGCTTCAGGTTCTGGCGCCGATTTCGTTCATCCACCTCAGCGAGCCGCTCGCCTTCGTAGGACTGGCCGCCGAACGCCTTGACCTCGCGATTACCGTGCAGGATTTCCTCGGTAACCTGGGTGACCTCGCCGATCGTATTCTGGATCCGGCTGCTGTAGCGACGAAAGGCGATGCCGAGCAGCCGCACGATGACAGCAATAACCGGGAACACGACCGCGACGTACAGCGTCAGCGTGACGCTGTTGTAAAGCATGACCGCGATCGCGGCGAAGACGGTCAGTACGTCGCGAACGGCAATGGTGACAACGCTGGTGACCGATTCGGCCACCATCTCAACGTTGTACGTCAACCGGGACATCAACGGCCCCATTTCCTGCCGATCGAAGAAACTCATCGGCAGGCGCAGAAAACGCTGGAAGACTTCGCGGCGAAGTGAGCTGATGACGCCACGACCGATCCAGCCGAGCGAGTACTCGGTGGCAAAACCCGTCAGCCCGCGCGCAATAAAAATGACGATGAATGCGATCGGCATCCAGCGCATGGTCTCCGGATTCGGGAACACGATAACGTCGTTGAGCAGTGGCTTCAGCAGCTGCACCAGCGAGGCCTCGATGACGGCGGTCATCGCCATGGCAATAAGGCCGATCGCAAACACGCCCTTGTTGGGCGTGACATAGGCGAGCAGGCGCCGGTAGATCCTGGCGGCGTCGCCCTTGCCCGGCTGACTGGCGTGCTGCTCGCTCACTCGTCCGGCTCGTTTACCGTGGCGAGGTTAAAATCCTTGAAACCCATACGACTGACAACGTCCATCGCCGTGACCACAAACTGGTAGTCCGCATTGGCGTCCGCGCTGATGGTCACCGGCTTGTCGGTTTTGCCGTCGCTGACCCGGCGCAGTGCGTTGCGAATCGTCTCCGGTCGTGAGTTGATGAGCTCTCGCCCGTTGACGTAGTACGTGCCGTTTTCGGTGATGGTGATCTCGAGCGCGTCGGCTGCTTCGCTGACCGTGGCCTCGCCGTCGGTCTCGGGCAGCTGGATATTGATCTGCGACTCCTTGACGAAACTTGTCGACACCATAAAGAAAATCAGCAGCAGCAGGACAACGTCAATCAGTGACGTCAGGTTGACCTCCGGTTGCGTGCGGGGCCGGACATTCAGATTCATGCCTGCCCCCACAGTGTGCGCAGCGTGTACGAACGCGTCGTCATTCAGCTGCTCTTCTTCTGCTGCCGTCGGTGCAGCGCTTCAACCAGTTTGATCGCTTCCTTTTCCATGCTGACGACCAGCGTATCGACGCGGTTGCGGTAGTAGCGGTAGCCGATCAGTGCGGGAATCGCCACCGTCAATCCGGCCGCAGTGGTAATCAGTGCTTCAGCGATACCGCCCGCCAGCTGGGTTGGATCACCGACGCCGAACGTGGTTATCGCGGTAAACACCTTGACCATGCCGATGACGGTGCCGAGCAACCCCAGCAGCGGCGAGATGGCGGCGATCGTTCCCAGCGTCTCCAGGTATCGCTCCAGCTCATGAACGACGTGGCGGCCGGTGTCCTCGATACTGTCTTTCATGATGGACCGTTCGCGGTCCCGGTTCATCAAGCCGGCAGCAAGAATCTGCCCCAGCGGGGAGCCCTGGTGGAGACTCTGGATCTGCTTCTGGTCGAGCTGGTCTTTCTTGACCCAGCCCCAGACCTTGGCCGTCAGGTCCTCGGGGATAACGCGCTTTTGCTGCAGCGTCCAGAAGCGTTCAAGGACGATGCCCATGGCGATAATGGCGCACAGGATAATCGGCGCCATCATCCAGCCGCCCGATTTGACGATTTCGACCATCTGTACCGACTCTGGGAAAAGGCGAAATATACAAGTTCAGGCGATAAATTGCTGCACGTCAGTCGACGGGCGTTGGCTGCCACCATCGCCGTTGACGGTCCCGCTGCGAGTGCATCCTGTGTGCGCCGCTGTCTTCACAGAGTCGCATACGCGTGTACCCAGCCAATCCCACGTTAATGAACTCGCTGCCGGCGGATTTCCAGCGCGCGACCACATCCGGTATCGGCAGGCCCCAACGATTCTCAGCCGCCGCCGAGACAATCGCGTAGCGAGCCGCGACGGCACGAACAAACGGCAGTGTCGACGACGTCCGGCTACCGTGATGCGGAACCGACACAACCGCCGCACGGCGCAGACCCGTACTCAGAAGCCGACGCTCGGCGTCACGCTCGATGTCGCCGGTCAGCAGCAGCCGGTGTGTACCTGCCGAGACCTCGAGCACGCAGGATGCGTTGTTGCCGGATTCTGCCAATGGCCGGTGCGGATACAGGAAGCGAAAGCCAATCCCGTTGTCGATCCACGCCTGCCCGGCGTGGCAATACGACACTTCAACGCCCGGCAACGGCTCGCCGGCGTAGATCCAGGAAGGCGTCAGCTCAGCAACGATAGCAGCCAGTCCCCCGGCGTGGTCTGAATCGGCATGCGACACGATCAGCGTGTCGATTCGGTCAACGCGCCGCGCCCGCATGAACGGCAGGATGTTCAGTTCAGCGGCACTGCGGCCGCTGCGATACGCCGGACCGGTGTCGTAAAGCAAGGTCTGACTGCGGGTCTCGACCACAATCGCCGTGCCCTGCCCGACATCCAGGAAGTGCGCGTCGAAACAACCCTCCGGCACGGACCGGCCGGGCGACAACAGCATCGCGGGCAGCGTCAGCAGCGCGGCCGCACGGCCCGGGAAACCAACCGGCAGAACGACCCACAGCAGCGCCGGTAATGAAACCCAGATCGCCACACGGAGTGTCGGCAGTCCGCTCGCATGGTCTGCAAACGCGCTGAAGCCATCGACAGACCACGCCGCGATGCGAAACCAGGGTGCGTCCTGTGCCAGTGGCATCAGCAGAACGCCGAGCAGCGTCGCCGGTACCGTCACGAGACTGAACAGTGGCACGGCAACCAGGTTGACCAGCGGTGCCACCAACGAGGCCGGCTGGCCGGTCAGCGCAACGGCCGGAAGCAGCCCGAAAAACAGGCCGACCTGCAGTCCCGGGAGGCGTCCGATGCGCCACGTCGGTGACTCGCCCGGGCGGGCCGGCAGCGGACGAAACAGCCAAAGCAAGACCGCCACCGCGGCGAACGACAGCATGAACCCGGTCGACAGGCTGGCGAGCGTATCCGACACCAGCACCAGGCTGCCGGCTACCGCGAGGAGCTCCGAGCCGCTGGTTTCACGCCGAGCGAGGCCGGCAAGAACGACGGCGAGCACCATCAGGCAGGCACGCTGCGCCGGCACGCCCCAACCGGACAGGACCGCAAACACCAGCGCCGCGACCAGACCAAGACAGACACTGGCACGGCGAGCGCTGCTGCTACGAAGCACGCACGCCAGCACAGGCCGAGAGAGCCAGACGACCATCGCCGCAACAAGGCCGACGTGCAGACCCGAGATCGCAACAAGATGACTGGTGCCGGAGGCCCGAAAACGATCCCACTGCGCGTTTGTCATGTCGTGGCGGATGCCGGTGGCGAGCGCCACGACCACCGCCGCTGCCGATCGGTGTGGCAACACGTCGCGAATCCGCTGGCGAATCGCTTCGCGCCATTGCGCAACGGGCGTTGCTGTCGTTGCCAGCAGTCGATTTCGTGAGGACCGGACCACGTAGCCGTTGGCACGCGTTCCGGCAGCGAGCACGCTGGCCTCGGGATCGCGCCGACCCGGGTTGGACAAGCCACCCGGCGGCCGCAGACGAACAACCCATTGCCAGCGATCTCCCACCCGCACACTGGCGGCGGGCTGATGCCAGCTCAGGCGAACCGGCGTCGGCAGCTCGACCGGACCGTCACAGTGCGCGTCGAAACGCGCTGCCTGTGCGCTCACTGCCGGGATCGTGCTGACGGTACACCGCACAACCAGGCTGTCGCCCGCCACCTCGGGTGACAGTCGTGCGTCCACCGCGGCGATCGTGGACGTGACCTGCAACAGCACGCCGAGGAGCAAACCGAGCGCCCATCGCCACGCGCCTGCCGACACCAACACCGCGGTCAGTGTCAGAAAGGCACATAGCGCATAAGGCAACATGACGCTGACCAGTTGAGGCGTATACACTCCAACCAGCAGACCTGTGAAGAACCACGACACCGTAATCCGGCGATCGCCAACGGTCCGCAGCTTCCGGTAGATGCAGCCTCATGCCAAGACGCTTTTTCAAGAAACTCGCCTTTAAACACGCGGCATTCCGTGAACAACGGGCACTGCGGCCGTTTCGGCACCTGCTGAGCGACCACCGACTCTGGCAGATCCGCCGTAAAACGGTCGTACCCGCCTTCGCGCTGGGCGCCTTTTTTGCGTTCATGCCGTTTCCCGGACACCCCGTCTGGGCGATGTTCGCGGCCCTGTGGCGCCGAGTGAACATCCCGGTGGCCGCGATCACGACGCTCATCAGCAATCCGGTGACGATGCCGGTGATGTACTACGCCGCCTATCGCGTCGGAGCCTACCTGCTGCGCATGCCACCGGAAGCCATCGAGTTCGAGATGTCTTTGACGTGGGTGACCGAAGTGCTGGTCGAGATCTGGCAGCCGATGCTGCTCGGTTGCATCCTGCTCGGATCAATCTCGTCGCTGGTCGCGTACGCGGTCCTCGACCTGCTGTGGCGTCGTTCGGTCGCGACCTACAAACTCAGGAAGCGCGAGCAGCGCCATCGCCGGGAGGCGAAACAGAAAGATCACGCTCGTTGAGTCGTCCGTTCTCAAGCACCAGCACCCGGTCCATCTGCGCTGCGATGCCGTGATCGTGCGTCACGATCACGAGACTGGTGTTCAGCTCCCGATTCAGTTCCAGCATCAGTTTCAGAACGTGGCCACCGTTACCGGCGTCGAGATTGCCGGTAGGCTCGTCGGCCAGGACAATCGCGGGGCCGGCGATCAACGCACGGGCCACGGCGGCACGCTGTCGCTCGCCGCCGGACAGCTCGCCGGGTTTGTGCTCCAGGCGTTCACCGAGACCGACTCGACCCAACAGTTCGCGTGCCTGCGAGAGTGCCGCTTCCCGAGCCTCACGACGAATCAACAACGGCATCGCGACGTTTTCTTCAGCGGTGAATTCGGGCAGCAGGTGATGAAACTGGTAGACGAATCCGAGGTAACGATTGCGCAGGGCACCCTTGTGCGCCTCATCGCCACGCATTGACTCGCCGTGCACCAGCACTTCGCCCTCGTCCGGATCGTCCAGCCCACCCAGAATCTGCAGCAGCGTCGTCTTTCCTGAACCGGAGGCACCGATGATGGCTACGCGTTCGCCCGGCGTGACTGCAAGATCCACACCTTTGAGTACTTCGAGGGACGACGAACGTCCTTCGGCGAAGCGCCGTATCACCTGGCGGCATTCGAGTACCGGTGTCTCAGTCATAGCGCAATGCCTCCGCGGGCGCAGTTCGGGCCGCCATCCAGGCGGGATACAAAGTGGACACGAGGGCAAGGCCGAGCGCAATACCCGCAATACGAAAGACGTCGGGCCACTGCAGTTCGGACGGCAGATCGCTGATGAAATAGACATCGGCAGCCAGGAATTTGATACCGAAGGTCGCCTCTACGAACCCAACCACCGTCTCAAGATTCAGCGATAGCAGAACGCCGAGCGCGACGCCGGCGAAGGTCCCGGCAACGCCGATCACGGTGCCCTGGGTGACGAAGACTCGCAGAATGCTGTTGGGCGAAGCGCCGATGGTGCGCAGGATCGCAATATCCGACTGCTTGTCCTTCACCACCATGACCAGCGTCGAGACAATATTGAAGGCAGCGACGGCGACAACCATCAGCAGGATGACGAACAGGATGGACTTCGTCACCTGGATGGAGCGGAAGAAATTCACATTGCGGCGTGTCCAGTCGCTGATCATCACCAGCGAGCCGTTGGCCAGCGCAACGTCGCGTACGATCGTCGGTGCCGCGTATATGTCGTCAACAGCGAGGCGGACACCGCTCACGGCGTCGCCCATGCGATAAAGACGCTGCGCATCATCGATGTTGATAAATGCCAGTCGCCGATCAAACTCGAACATGCCGACGCGGTAGATCCCCGACACGGTAAACCGCTTGGTTCGCGGCACGATGCCCACCGGCGTCACGATTCCCTCAGCGAGCGTCAACGTCACCTTGTCGCCGATCGATGCGCCGAGTGCATCCGCCAATTCGGCGCCGAGCACGACGTTGAAAGACCTTGGCGCCAGACTCTCCATCGTGCCTTGCTGCATCACGGTGCCGACCCCCGAAACACTGGCTTCGGCGACCGGTTCCACGCCGCGCAGTTCGATGCCGCTCAAGGACTCGCCGTACAACATCAGGCCCTGTCCGCTGACATACGGGGCCGCCGCGGTGACGCGACGGTCCAACATCGCGGTGTCGATAACAGCGGTCCAGCTGTCCAGTTCGCCGTCCACACCGTCGATGCTGGCGTGCGAGGTCATCGCCAGCAATCGGTCTTTCAACTCACGCTCGAAGCCGTTGACGACGGACAGAACAACGATCAGCACCATGACGGCAATGCTTATGCCGAGCATGGAGATCGCCGAGATCAGTGACACGAAACTGTTGTCACTCCGCGAGCGAACGTATCGGCCACCCACCCAAAGTTCAAAGAAGCGGCTCACCCTATTCGTACCTCAACGCCGCAGCCGGATTTACACCGGCCGCACGGCGCGCCGGATAAAAGGTCGCCAGGGTGGTAAGCAAAAAGGCCGCGACGCCAATCCAGGCCACATGCGACCCGTCAAGCACCGATGGAATCTGCGTCACGTAATAGACGTCGCCCGGCATGATCTGAAATCCGAGCAGCTCTTCGAGCCACGGTGCAATGGTCGGTACATTGATCGCCAGCACCACGCCCAGCAGAACACCGGCAATGACACCTGCCCAGCCGATCACCGCACCCTGCACAAAGAACACACGCACAACGCCACCGGGCGACATACCCAACGTTCGCAGCACCGCGATGTCGTTGGTCTTGTCGGTCACCACCATGACCAGGCTGGCGACGATGTTGAAAGCTGCGACGCCGATGATCAGCGACAGGATCAGCGACATCATCATTTTTTCGAGTCGAATGGCACGGAAGTAGCTGGCGTTCTCCAACGTCCAGTCACTGGCGAGCCGAGCCTCCGATGACGCGGCGATACGCGATGCAATCGCCGGCGCCTGCATCACGTCGTCCGCCCGGAACCGGACGGATTCAACCTGTCCGTCAATGTCCAGGATGCCCGCCGCGTCTTCGATGTTGATCAACGCCAGCTGGCCGTCGTGATCCTGCAGCCCGATTTCAAAGGTGCCGAGCATGACAAAGCGCTCAAGCTGTGGCTCCATCGTGCCGTCGCCCACCGGCCTCGGCACCAGCAGCGTCACACCATCGCCTACGCGCGCGCCGATTTGCAGCGCAATCAACTGGCCGAGAATGATGCCGCGCTCACCTGGCACCAGGGCATTCAGTTGCGTGTTGCGGAGATTCATAAGCCCGCCCGACAAGCGTTCTTCGGCAATCGGATCGATGCCGTGGATCAACACGGCCTGCAGTTCACGCCCCGACTGGATCATGCCCTCGAAGTCGACCAGGGGCGCGGCGGCAAGCACACCGTTGACGCTTTCCACGTCGCGCGTCAGTGCGGGCCAGTCAGCAATCGGCCTGTCCCTTTCCGTGACGGTGCCGTGCGCCGACATGCTGAGCAGGCGATCACGAAGCTCGGCTTCGAAGCCGTTCATCACCGACAGGATAACGATTAGCGCAGCGACCCCAAGCGCAATGCCGAGCATCGAAACAGCGGTGATAAAGGAGACAAAGCGGGTCCTGCGCTTGGCGCGGAGGTACCTCAGACCCACAAACAATTCGACCGGGTTGATCATCGGGCGCCATTAAACCACAGACGGCGGGCATCTGAGCCCTGCCCTGACCGGCAGGACAGTGTGACATGTGTCGCAGAATGACGTGGTCTGGCGCCTGGAATTGACGTGCATGCGGTATTCGAGCGTTTACGGGTGGTATAGTTCGCTCAGTTTCGACGGAGGGTATTCGATGTTGAAAATGATGGCTCCCCTGCTGCTGCTGGTTAGCGGAATCGCTGCTGCTGACACGCTGCAGATGACAGGCATCTCGGCAGACGGTGACGGTGTGCGTCCGACGCGCGGCATGTCGCAGTCTTCCGTGGAAGCGAAATACGGTGCCCCTCAGGCCAAGGTGGCCGCGGTGGGTGAACCGCCGATTTCGCGTTGGGACTACGACGGTTTCGTCGTGTATTTCGAGTACGACAAAGTCATTCATGCCGTTGTTCGTCGTCAGGACAACAGCTAGAACTCCGAACTAAACGGATCTTCAAGGCGCTCGCGGTCCGCCGACCGCGGGCGTTTTTTTGTGCGCTGCGACAGCTCGTCTGGCGTGTATAATCGCGGCCTTTTTTGACCGCGAGTATCGGCGTTGACCCTTCCCGCCCTGACCCCCGTGGAGCGCGTTCTCCCGACCGAACAACAGCAGCAACGCTGGGGCAGCCTGCTGGGCGCGAGTTGCGCGCTGGCGGTTGCGGAAGTCGCGGCGCGCGCGGACAGGCCCATTCTGCTGGTTGCGGACAACGCGGCCCGCGCAGACCAGCTTGAGTCGGAAATTCGCTTCTTCGCGGGCGACAAGCTGCCGGTGATGCATTTCCTCGAATGGGAGACACTCGCCTGGGACACCTTTA
The DNA here is from genome assembly GCA_038747355.1 of Pseudomonadota bacterium. Lineage (GTDB taxonomy): Bacteria > Pseudomonadota > Gammaproteobacteria > Steroidobacterales > Woeseiaceae > UBA1847. Next base: position 22,852 of record JBCDJX010000004.1, read on the forward strand.
GTCCTCACCAGGACATTGTTTCCGAACGGCTTCGCGTGCTGTCGGAAATGCCGACGCTGCAGAACGGCGTCATCATCGCCTCAGCGTCTGCGCTGCTGCAGCGACTGCCACCCACCAACTACGTCGACGCCCGCTCTATTCAGCTGGTAACCGGAACGACGCTCGATCGGGAAGCTTTCATCGACCGACTGGTGAATGCCGGCTACCTGCGTGTCCCGCAGGTCGGCGAACACGGCGAGATCGCCGTTCGCGGTTCGCTGGTCGACGTCTTCCCGATGGGCTCACAGCAACCGGTGCGCATCGATTTCTTCGACGACGACATCGAGTCGTTGCGGTTTTTCTCGGCGGAGACGCAGATTTCCGGCGACAAACTGCCGGCTCTCGACATCCTCCCGGCCCGGGAAGTGCCGCTGGACGACACAGCCATCAAGGTGTTTCGGGATCGCTACCGCGAACGCTTCGAAGGCCAGCCATCCAAGTCGCAGGTCTACCGTGACGTCTCCGACGGCATCGCGCACGGCGGCATCGAGTACTACCTGCCGCTGTTTTTCGACGAGACTGCGTGCCTGCTCGACTTCGTGCCTGCCAATGCGCTGTTGTTCCTGCCGGACGACCTGACCGATGCCCTGTCGCGTGATTGGCAGGACATTGAAGAGCGGTATGAGATGTGTCGCCTTGATCCGGAGCGCCCGGTCCTGTCGCCGGCCGAGACGTTTCACGCCATCGGCGACATCGATGCCCGACTGGACGCAAACGCTCGCGTTCTTTATTCCGCCAATACCCTGGACGGGAAGGCGCTGAACCTGTCGACCCGAATGGCACCGGCCCTTCGCATCGAGTCACGTTACGAGGATGCCGCCGCCGCGCTGATGAGCTTCCTGGCCGCGACCGAACTGCGGGTGCTGTTCACGTCGGACTCGGCCGGCCGCCGGGAACAACTGCTTGAGCTTTTGAGTGGACGTGGCCTCGACCTGGCCCGCATCGACAGCTGGGCCGAGTTCGCTGGCAGCAGTCATCGCATTGGCGTCGCGATAGCGCCGCTGGAACACGGTGTCCTGATGCCGGATGCCGGTCTCGCCGTGATCAGCGAGCAACAGCTCTACGGCGAACGCGTTAAACAGCGCCGTCGCCGACGAGACCGAGACCCGGAAGCGATTATTCGTCAGCTCGACGACCTCGCCGTCGGCGCGCCGGTCATCCACGCCGAATACGGCGTCGGTCGATACCTCGGGCTTGTGACGCTGGATGCCGGCGGTATCTCTGCCGAGTTTCTGCACCTGGAATACGCCGACGGCGACAAGTTGTACGTGCCTGTGCATGCCCTGGAGCTGATCTCGCGGTATACCGGTGCGTCGCCGGAAAACGCACCGCTGCATCGACTGGGCAGCGACCAGTGGGCCAAGGCGAAAAAACGGGCCATCGAGAAGATTCGTGACGTGGCTGCCGAGTTGCTGGACGTCTACGCGCGGCGTGCCGCTCGACCCGGACATCGCTTTCACTGGCCGGAAGCCGATTACCGCGCCTTCGAAGAAGCTTTCCCGTTCGAACCGACCGAGGATCAGGCACGCACGATTACTGAAGTGCTCGACGATCTTGCCTCCGACAGTCCCATGGACCGCGTCGTTTGTGGCGATGTCGGTTTCGGTAAGACCGAGGTGGCGCTGCGCGCGACCTTCGCCGCGGTTCTCGATGGTAAGCAGGTCGCAGTTCTGGTGCCCACCACCTTACTGGCGCAGCAGCACGGGCAGAATTTCGCGGATCGTTTCGCCGACTGGCCGATACGCTCCGAAGTCGTGTCGCGCTTTCAGTCTCCCAAGCAGATCAAATCGATCGTTGAGGACATGAAAGCGGGACGCGTCGACGTTGTCATCGGCACGCACCGCCTGTTGCAGCACACCAAGGACTTCAAGGATGTGGGCCTGGTCATCATTGATGAGGAGCACCGATTCGGTGTTCGTCACAAGGAAGCCATCCGCGCGCTGCGCAGTGAAATCGACGTTCTGACGCTGACTGCAACGCCTATTCCGAGAACACTGAATATGGCGCTGGGTGGCATTCGTGAAATGTCGCTGATCACGACGCCACCGTCTGAGCGTTTGTCGGTGAAAACCTTCGTCGGGCAATGGAACGACGTCATGATTCGCGAGGCCTGCCTGCGTGAAATCAAGCGCGGGGGCCAGGTGTATTTCATTCACAACCGTGTCGACGACATCCAGACCATTGAGCAAAAACTCGCCAAGCTGGTGCCGGAAGCGTCGATTCGCATTGGACATGGGCAGATGCCCGAGCGGGAGCTTGAGCAGGTCATGCTCGACTTCTCGCATCGCCGCTTCAACCTGTTGTTATGCACGACTATTGTCGAAAGCGGCATCGACGTACCGACGGCGAACACGATCATCATCAATCGTGCCGATCGTTTCGGCCTGGCGCAGCTGCACCAGTTGCGAGGCCGCGTCGGTCGTTCACACCACCGCGCCTACGCCTACCTGATCGCGCCGCCCAAGAAAGCCATGACCGCCGACGCCATCAAACGGCTGGAAGCGATCGACTCGCTGGAGGACCTCGGTTCCGGCTTCACGCTGGCGACACACGACCTGGAGATCCGCGGAGCAGGCGAACTGCTGGGGGACGAGCAGAGCGGACAGATGCACGAGATCGGTTTCTCGCTGTACACCGACCTGCTGGCACGCGCCGTTGAATCGCTGAAAGCCGGCCGCGAACCGGATCTCGAGGCGCCACTGGATGGCGGTGTCGAAATCAACCTGCACGTTCCGGCGCTACTCCCGGATGACTACGTGCCCGATGTGCACCTGCGGCTGATCCTCTACAAGCGCATCGCATCCTGTGAATCCGGGGAGCAATTGCGCGAATTACAGGTCGAACTGATCGACCGATTCGGGCTGCTGCCGGACGCGACGAAAAACCTGGTCCGCATTGCCGCGCTCAAGCGCAAGGCCGCATCCCTGGGCGTTGAGAAAATTGATGCTGCGGATGAAGGGGGTTACATGATCTTCAGCCAGCATGCCACAATCGACCCCGTCGCCCTGGTCAGGCTGGTTCAGGGTGACAGCCGACGTTACCGACTGCAGGGCACGCATCGCTTGAGTTTCCGCGAAGACCTGTCGGACCTTGACCGCCGTTTTGAGTGCATTGAGAAGCTGCTGGATACGCTGAAACCCGATGATCAACGCTAGATTAGCCACATTGCTCTGCCTGACGATCGCAGGCCCGGTTGCGGCGCAGGACGCTGTAGACGAGATTCGCGAGTACACCGTTGAGGTCATCGTGTTCAGCTACGAGGAGAACGTCTCCGTCGGCACCGAGCGCTTTCTGCCCGATGAGCCGGAACCGGTCAGCCTGATGCCGGATTTTTTCCTCAATGCGGTTCAGCCCGTCCCGCTGCCCGAACCGGAGCCGTCACCGCCCGAGAATGAGGCGCCGGTTGAGGACATCGCCGAGATCGTTGAAACCACCGAAACGGACTACCTCCTGTCGCCGACCGAACTGCTCGAACTCGCCGATGTTCGCGCCTCGCTGGAACGACGCAGCACGTACCGACCCCTGCTGCACGCGGCCTGGACGCAACAGGCCCTGCCCGAAGAACGCGCGCTGGTCGTGGATCTCGACAAGCTCGCCGAGCCGCCCGACGCCCTGTCGGGCAGTTTTACGCTGTACCTGAGTCGCTTCCTTCACCTCGTGGTTGACCTGGAACTCGACCATGGCGGTGAACCGGGCCTGCCAATCGAGGTCGAGTGGCCCGGCCAGGCCGGCGAGCCGCTAAGCTACCGAATCAACGAGGATCGCATCTTCCGCAGCGGAGAGACGCGGTACTACGACCATCCGCGTTTCGGCGTCGTCGCGAAGGTGACGCGCGTTGAGCAGCCGGAACCGGAAGAAGAGGACGAGGGCGACGCCCTAGCTAATCAACTCGTCAACTAGCGCATCCACGCTGCGCTCGTCATCGGCTGGTTCGACGACCACGACGTGCGACGCCACGGTCACGAATTTACCCGCCGACGATTTCGGGTGGTGCAGCTTCAAGTCCCGAACACTGGCCGCTATCCCCTCCGCGAAAGCCTCGACCGCCGGCGCGTCCGGCGCATGCGACAACACCACGTAGGCATCGTCGCCAATCCGGGCGACCAGATCGCTGGCACGACGCAGGCAACGACGGATGGCCTGCCCTACCCGTTTCAGACAGGTGTTCGCTGACTTGTCGCCGAAGGTTGCCGCGTATTCCGGGAAATCCTCAATGCGAAAGAACAACAAGCCCAGTCGCGTATGTTCGCGCCGCGCCACCGACCAGTCATGTTGCAGAACCTCGCGAAACACCTGCTCGGTCAACAGTCCGGTGACGGGGTCTTCTCTCCCCGAGGCTGCTGATTTCGGTCGCGTCCGTAGCTGATGAACATTGTCACGGTGCAGAACCACCGCGCAGTAGCCCTCGCGTGCGGCCAACAGGTTCAGCTCCAGCAGAAATGACTGGCCACCCACCTGCACCGGCATGCGCGCCTCGCTCCGCGAGCGCAGAGCTTCCGAGACGGAAATTGCCGCACCGCGCTCTAGCAGCGCATCGAGAACGACTTCGAAGTCCCGATCGCCGTTTTTGAGAAGCGTTGAAAACGACGGATTGGCATAGGTTATCGGCCAGCCGGGCTGGTCCACGCGGACGACCGCAATGGGCTCGCTGGAAAGATCGAGTACGGCGGAAAACATCGCAGCATCGTTGTCGGTCATGCATCCAGCTCCAATGCCGGGCGTTCAAGAAAGTGATCGAGTCGCTCGCGAGCCGACTGCCAAGAATCTCCGGCGTGCAGCGACTCCCACAACTCATCGCCGGTGCCGTGAAGCCGTGCCAGGCGGACCAGCGATATCGGGCTGCTGTAGCTCGACAGGGATTCAACAGCCGACTCCGCGGCACTGCGGTCATTGCACACCAGCAACATATCGCAACCCGCCTCGAGCGCCTGCCTGGCGCGACTCGCCATGCTGCCGTAAGTCCGCGTTGCCTTCATGCTCAAGTCGTCGCTGAAGATGGCACCGTTAAAGCCGAGACGGCCGCGCAATTCCTGGGTAAGCCAGGCGGTCGAAAAGGTCGCGGGCAAGCGGTCCACCTCCTGGTAGACGATATGCGCCGTCATTACGCCGGCCAGCACGCTGTTGGAGACCAGCCGCTCGTACGGCCGGATATCGTCGAGAATGTCCGCGTAGCTGCGCCGGTCGGTCGGCAGGCTTTCATGCGAGTCGGCAACCACAGCACCGTGACCCGGGAAATGCTTGCCGACGGCCGACATACCCGCAGCACGCAGACCCTGGCTGAAGCTCATCGCCAATTCGGCGACCACGTCAGGTGATCGATGGAAGGAGCGATCACCGATGATGTCACTGACGCCCCAGTCAAGATCGAGACACGGCGCAAAACACAGGTCGATGCCGCAGGCGCGCAATTCCGCACCGATCAACCAGCCGCAATCTCGCGCCAGCGCGATTGCATCCTCCGGCTTGCCACGATGCAGGTTGCCGAGTCGACGCATCGGCGGAACCGGGCTGAACTCATCCCGAAAACGCTGCACGCGTCCACCCTCGTGATCGACCGCCACCAACAGCGACGGATTGCGCAGGGCGCGAATGTCCTTTACGAGGTCGACGAGCTGCGCCAGCTCACTGAAGTTGCGGCTGAACAGGATCACGCCGCCCACGGCGGGCTGGCGAAGCAGCTCGCGGTCGGCCGGCGTCAAGGCGGTGCCTTCAATGTCGAGCATGACGGGACCCAGTGCCATCGTTACCGTCCTTTCATGCGCTCTGCGGGCAGGAATGCCATGGATAATCTGCTCCCCCGTGTCCGCCGGATATGCTAACCGTCTTTTCAGGTAATGGCTATAAAATGCTGTTTTATTTACTAAATATTGCTATCGACTCGACATGCGCGGTGTGCGGAAACATGTCGAGAATACCGGCGGCCAGCAGTCGGTAGCCTTTGTCGTTGACGAGAATTCCGGCATCTCTGGCCAGCGTTCCGGGATGGCAGGAGACATACACGATGCGCTCCGGATCGAGTATCTGTATTCGTTCGACGACCTCCCGGGCACCGGAACGCGCCGGATCGAGCAGCAAGCGGTCACAGCCCGTCTTCAGCCAGGTTTCACTGCCATCGATCTTGCTCAGGTCGACGCAAGCAAATTCAACGTTGTCGAGACCGTTCCTGGTCGCATTGTGTCGTGCCCGCTCGACCAGACTCGCTTCTCCTTCGATACCGAGAACCGAACTGGCGCGACGCGCCAGCGGCAGCGAGAAGTTGCCGATACCGCAAAACAGGTCGAGGATGCGGTCGCCGTCTTCGGGATCCAGCCAGTCGATCGCCGACGACACCATCCGACGATTGATCTCCGCGTTGATTTGCACAAAGTCGACGGGTTCGAAGGCAACGTCGACGTCAAATTCCGGCAGCGAGTAAGTCAGCGGACCCTTGTCGCCGTCGAGTTCCCCGACCGAGTCGAGCCCGCCGGGCTGCAGGAAAACTCGCAAGGCGCGTGCCTCGCCGAACGCGCGCAGACGTTGCCGATCATCGTCCGATGGCGGGTCGAGAACACGAAACACCAGGGCAATGCCGTTGTCGGCTATGGCAACCTCGATCTGCGGCAGGCGTGAACGGATGGAGAGTTCGGCGATCAGTTCGCTCAACGGATCAATCAGGTCGAACACCGGATCTGCCAGCACTTCGCAGCGATGCATGTCGGTGATGAAAGGTGCGTGCCGTTCGCGAAAGCCAACCAGGACACGACCCTTGCCGGGCACGTCCTTGACCGCGAGCCGTGCACGGCGGCGGTAGTGCCACTCGGGGCCGGTCATCGGCTGCAGCCATTCATCCGGCGCGACCTGCCCGATGCGCGACAAATTGTCCTTCAAGGCCTGGAACTTGATATCGCGCTGACTTTCCGGAGTGATGTGTTGCAACGCACAGCCGCCGCAGCGGCCAAACACCACACAACGCGGGTCTACACGTTCGTCGGAGGCTTCCAGCACTTCAAGCAATTCCGCCTCGTCGAAATTGCGGCGCTGCTTGCGTCGCTGGAACCGCACGCGCTCGCCGCTGAGCGCGCCCGCCACAAACACTTTCTTGCCGTCACCGTCGACGATGCCGCGGCCGTCATGGGTCGCGGATCCAATGACACCCTCCTCGGGTCCACGGCGTTTACGTCGAGCCACCTTTCAACCCCAGGCGCTGAGAAACTCGTTCAGATGCGAGACATCCATCTCGGTGAGCGTGCTGCGAACGAGCTCGAATTCGCGCTCAAGGCCGGCATCGTCGAGGTTGCCACGCATGTGCTCAAAGCGCAGAAACACGAGCCAGGTATTCAACACATCGGTTTCGCAGTAGTCGCGGATCTCCCCCAGGGCGCCCTGCTGGTACTTCTCCCAGACCTTGGCACCGCTCATACCAAGTTTGCCGGGGAAGCCGAGCAACGTGGCCATCTCATCCAGGCTGGCCCGCGCGCGCGGCTGGTAACCGGACAGCACGTCCATCAGGTCAACGTGGCGCCAGTGAAAGCGCGACAGGTAGTTGTTCCACTTGAATTCCCGGTCGCCGTCACCGGTTTCCCAGTACCGCGGCGCCTGGATTCCGTGGCGCATGGCCCGGTAGTGCAGCACCGGCAGGTCAAAGCCGCCGCCGTTCCAGGACACCAGGTCCGGCGTGTACCGATCGATGCCGTCAAAGAAACGCTGCACGATCTCGGCTTCGTCGGCGTCCGGGTCGCCGAGTGACCACACCTTGAACGTGTCGCCACTGCGCAACGCGACGGAAATGGCCACCACCCGATGCTGATGCAGAGGCAGGAAATCGGAGCCGCTGGCCTGCAGTCGTTTGAAGGTCATCGCGGTGGCGACCTTATCGTCGTCCAGGTCCCCCAGTTCCAGGTAGCGTCGACCGAAGTCCACGTCGGGGACTGTTTCGATATCGAAGGAAAAACAATGCATGTGTCAGGCTTTCTCCACGACCGCAAACGCGATGATCAGGCCGGCGTCATCGGTCAGGCTGACGTGGCCTTCGCCGATGCCCAATCGGTCACACACGGCGCGACCGCGCTCCGACCAAATGATCAGCGGGCGCCCCCACGTGTTACTGCTAATGCCAACATCGCGAATCCAGACACCGTGGGCAAACCCGGTGCCCATCGCCTTGACGGCCGCCTCCTTGCCGGCGAAACGCATCGCCAGGAAGCGCACCGGCGTCTTGCTCTTCGCGAACAGCGCCTGTTCTTCGGGCATCAGCAAGCGTCGGACGAAGTGATCGCCGAATCGATCGTAGGTGGCCTGCACACGAGCAAGCTCGACGACATCTGTACCGACGCCGTAGATCAAGGCGCGATGTCCCCGCGCGATTCGACCATGATGCGCTTCATGTCGCTGACCGCGACCGCCAGCCCGTCAAGAACGGCTCGCGCAATGATCGCGTGGCCGATGTTCAGCTCGACGATCTGCGGAATCCGCGCGACAGGCTGAACGTTCTCATAGTGCAGTCCGTGACCTGCATTGACGACCAGGCCCAGCTGAGACGCGTGCGCCGACGCTTGCACCAGCCGGTCCAGCTCCGCGTGTTGCGCCTCACCGGTCGCCTCAGCATAGGCACCGGTATGCAATTCGACGACCGGTGCACCGGCTTCGACGGCCGCATCGAGCTGCGCCGGATCCGGGTCAATAAACAGCGACGCGCGAATACCGGCGTCGGCAAGCCGGGCACAGGCGTCAGCAATGCGTGCAGTCTGCGACAGCACGTCGAGCCCGCCTTCGGTGGTCAGTTCTTCGCGTTTCTCCGGCACGAGACAGCAATCCGACGGCCTCAGGTCGCAGGCAATGCCAAGCATCTCATCGGTCACCGCCATCTCAAGATTCATGTGCGTCGTCATAACCCCGATGATCGCCTGCAGATCGGCGTCCTGGATGTGCCGACGGTCCTCGCGCAGGTGCACCGTAATGCTGTCGGCACCGGCCTTTTCCGCTATCGGAACGGCCCGTGCCGGACTCGGATAGTCGGTACCGCGTGCCTGGCGAAGCGTGGCGACATGATCGATGTTCACGCCCAGCGCGAGCGTGTCTGGAGACGGCATGGTCTGGCTACTCGTTTGGAGGGACGCCAAGTCTACCGCGGTGCAGGTCTTTGAGCACCTTGCGTGTTTTTAATTCTCGACCGTCGAGATGGTAGTGAATCACCTGCCTGAGCAGTCGGCCGGCCTCGCGCAAGACATCGTCATCGGCAAAGTTTTCTTCGCCGATGGCAAGCAGGGTCGTCCCCGGAAACACGGCAGCACCATCCTCGCGAAGTACCGCCACGGCGCCCTGAGCCGGTCGAAACTCGTAATGAGCCTGCGGGTCCAGAGGCGCGTCGCTGACCGCGTCGGTTTCGAGATTCAGGGCGTAGCCGATCAGTCGCAACAGCTCGAGCTCAAAGTGCCGCAGACAGGCCGCAACAGCGTGGCCCTTGGCCATCGCGGCCAGCGTCTGCTCGTAGGCGACAAAGACCTCCGGCTGCGGATCGTGACGATGCAACAGATTCAGCAGCAATTCGTTGAGGTAGTAGCCCGCCATCAGGGTATCGCCCAGCAGCGACTGCAGCCGCCCGTCAATTTCTGCGCCCGTTAAGGTCCCCAGGTCGGAGCGGATCGACCACGACAGCTTTAGCGGCTGAAACGGTCGAAGCAGACCCGCAAGCCGGGATTTGGCGGAACGACTGCCACGCGCCACCAGTGAGAGTTTGCCGTGGTCTGCGGACAGGACGTCAAGAATCTGGCTGGAATCACGGAACGCTCGCTGGTGCAACACGTAAGCCGGTTGCTGCTGGACGCGCTGGCTCACCGCTTCAGGGTGCCTCGTAACCGAGGCGAAGCAGGTCTTGCTCGTTGTCTGCCCAGTTGTCCTTGACCTTGACCCAGAGCTCGAGGTGCACGCGCCCGCCCAGCTGGTCTTTGAGCTCGTGGCGTGCCGCGGTGCCGACCTGTTTCAAGACATGGCCGCCTTTGCCGACCACCATGCCTTTCTGGCTCTCGCGCTCGACCCAGATTACGGCGTAGACCTCAGTGCCCTCCTCGGTCGTCTCGAGTTTTTCGATCTGTACTGTGAGCCCGTAGGGCAGTTCTTGCTGCAGCGACTGTGTCAGCTTTTCCCGGACGATCTCAGCGGCCTGAAACTCGACGCTCCGATCCGTGTGCATGTCTTCCGGGAAAAACGGCGGTGACGCGGGAAGGTACTCGGGCAACATCGCCATCAGTGCGTCGAGGTTGGTACCCCGGCGCGCCGACATCGGCACGATTTCAGCGAAGTCATGGCGTTCGCTCATTGCCGTCAGGGTTTCAAACAGGCGCGGTTTCGGATGCACCAGGTCGACCTTGTTGAGCAGCATGATGCACGGCGATCGACTCGCCTGGACGCGCTTTAGGACGTCCTCATCCTCCTCAGTCCAGCGTTCGGCTTCGCAGACAAACAGGATCAGGTCTGCGTCCTCCAGCGCGTTGGCCGCAGTACGGTTCATCAGGCGGTTCATCGCCTTGCTGGCCTTGCGGTGAATGCCGGGTGTGTCGACGAACACAAGCTGCGCCTTGTCGCTGTTGTGCACGGCGAGGATACGATGCCGTGTGGTCTGCGGCTTGTTGGTCACGATGGAGACCTTGCGACCCATTACCGCGTTGATCAGCGTCGACTTGCCGACATTTGGCCGACCGACCACGGCCACGTACCCGCAGCGAAAGTCCTCGGCGACGGTCACTGCTTCACCAGGATGTCGAGCATGCCGTCAGCGGCCTGCTGTTCGGCGTTGCGGCGGCTGCTGCCGGTGCCCTCAACCGCAATGTCATCGACGTGGCAACTGACCGAGAATTGCTGATTGTGGGCCTTGCCACGGGTTTCCACCAGGCGGTACTCCGGCAGGCCTCGTCCGCGGCTTTGCAGCCACTCCTGCAGTCGGGTCTTCGGGTCTTTCAGGTCAGCCAGCGCCGGGAACTCCACCAGGCGAATGCCGTAAGCAGCATGAATCACCTCTCGCGCCCGCTCGAATCCGGCGTCGAGATAGACCGCGCCAAAAATCGCTTCCAGAGCGTCCGCAAGGATGGATTGGCGGCGATGCCCGCCGGACTTCTGTTCGCCGCTGCCGAGTGCAATGTGTTCACCGACGCCGAGCTCCAACGCCAGCTCGGACAGTGACTGGTCGCGGACAAGGTGCGCGCGCAATCGGCTCAGATCGCCCTCGTCGGCATCGGGGAAGGCGCGGAACAACGCATCAGAGACAACGACATCGAGCACCGCATCGCCGAGAAACTCGAGGCGTTCGTTGCTCCGTCCGGGCGCGCTGCGGTGGGTCAGTGCACGTTCAAACAGGGTCGGATCCGAGAACCGGTAGCCGAGCCGGTCTGACAGCCATGACTGCGCTGTAGTCACATCGATCAGCGGCGGATCAGGATCGTCTTGTCAAACGTGATGACGAAGCCCAGGTTGCCGATGAAGCCGGTCTCGTGCTTGTAATCGACCGCGACTTCAAAGCCGTTACCGACCGCGGAGACCTTGACGTCATTCGCTCGAATGTTGCTAACACTCTCGATATCGAAGCGACGCGCAATCGAGCTGCGAATAGCGGCACGCGTTGGCGCCTTGCCGTCGAATTCACGTTGCACACCGGTCACGACCCCCTGCACCTTGAAGTAGTTCAGGTACAGCGGCGTCACCTTAAGTCCGGCGTAGACGAACAGGCCGATGAAGCTCACGAGAACCAGCATGCCGAGCGTGGTCATGCCGCGTTGGCCGTGCTGAGCTCGTTGCAAGCGTTTGCCGGCGTTTTCAGAAATACGCATCAGATAACTCCGTAACTATCTGAAAATGCTAAGTCGTTATTATCCAGAAAGTCTGGGATCGAGGCCACATTATTCGATTTTCATGCCGATGCGCTCCCAGCGCGGGGCACTGAATCCGTCGAGGTGCAGCCAGATGCGGGCCGCTTCGCCGACCAGATGGGTCTCCGGAATGTAGCCGACCTCGTCGAGGAATCGACTGTCCTTGCTGCGGTCGCGGTTGTCGCCCATGACGAAGAAATGACCGTCAGGCACGACGTAGGTGCCTTCACCCCCGCGGTTGCGCGGTGAATGTATGTAGAGGTCATGATCGTCCTCGCCGAGCTTCTCGATGTAGCGCGGTGCGTTAACCCGATAGTCGGCCGCTCGCTGCAGATCAACCAGCTCGCCGTTGATCGTCAACCGGTGATTTCGGTACTCGACCGTGTCGCCGGGCAGCCCGACGATGCGTTTGATGTAATTGATATTGGGACTGGCCGGCAGCCGGAATACGACAACGTCACCACGCTGCGGCTCACCAGTTTCGACAATTTTGGTCTCCAGGACCGGCAGTCGCAGGCCGTAGGAGTATTTCTTCACGAAGATAAAGTCGCCCTGCAGCAGGGTCGGCATCATGGAACCGGATGGAATACGAAACGGTTCAAACACAAAGGAGCGCAGCACCAGCACCAGCAGCAACACCGGAAAGAAGGACCGGGAATACTCAACCAGCGTTTCGAGTCCACCGCCCTTGGCATCCTGGGGCAGCTTCCAGACGAATCGATTGAGCAACACCACGACGCCTGAAAACAGGGTCAGCACGGTCAGAATCAGGGCCAGGTTGAAGCTCACGGTGTTTGTCCTTCGCTAATCGTCGACTTTCAGCACAGCCAGGAACGCCTCCTGTGGAATCTCCACAGACCCGACTTGTTTCATGCGTCGCTTGCCGGCTTTTTGTTTTTCAAGCAGTTTGCGCTTGCGGGTAATGTCACCACCGTAACACTTTGCCGTCACGTTTTTGCGCAGCGCCTTGACGGTGCTGCGCGCAATAATCTGGCTGCCGACCGCCCCCTGGATCGCCACGTCGAACATCTGCCGGGGAATCAGGTCCTTCATTTTCTCGACAAGCTCGCGACCGCGCATCTGGACTTTGCTGCGATGCACAATCAATGACAGCGCGTCGACGCGCTCCTTGTTGATCAGCACATCCAGACGGACCAGGTCCGCCGGCTCGAACCGCTCGAACTCGTAATCAAACGATGCAAAGCCGCGACTGACCGATTTCAGGCGATCGAAAAAGTCGAGCACCACTTCGGCGAGCGGCATCTCGTACTCCAGGGAAACCTGCGAACCGAGGTAACGAATCTGTTTTTGCACGCCGCGCTTTTCGATACACAGTTTGATCACCGACCCGACGTGCTGCTCGGGTACCAGGATATTGGCACTGATGATCGGTTCACGAAGTTCACCGATCTCATTGGACGGTGGCAGCTTCGACGGGTTGTCGACCATCAGCGTGTCACCCTTCGTGTCGATGATCTCGAAGATCACCGTCGGTGCTGTTGTGATGAGCTCCAGGTTGTACTCGCGCTCAAGGCGTTCCTGCACGATCTCCATGTGCAGCATGCCGAGAAAACCGCAACGGAAACCGAAACCGAGCGCCGCCGAGGTTTCCGGTTCGAAATGCAGCGCCGCGTCGTTGAGACGCAGCTTTTGCAGCGCTTCGCGGAGCCCCTCGTAGTCATCCGAGCTGATCGGGAACAGGCCTGCGAACACGCGCGGCTGCACCGTGCGGAAGCCCGGCAAGGGCTGCTCGGCAGGTTGCTTCGTCAGTGTCAGCGTATCGCCAACCGGCGCGCCGTAGATGTCCTTGATCGCCGCGATCAGGTAACCCACGTCACCCGTTCGCAAGGCGCTGGCGTCCTCCATCTTCGGCGTGAAACGACCAATGCGATCGGCGTTGTAGGTCGAGCCTGTCGACATCACGGTGAACTTGTCCCCTTTCGACAAGGTGCCGTTGACGATCTTTACGAGAGACACGACGCCGACGTAGTTGTCGAACCAGGAATCAATAATCAGCGCCTGCAGCGGTCCATCCGCGTCACCGCTGGGTGCAGGAATCGTGGTGACAATCGCTTCCAGTAGCTCGGGGACACCCACGCCGGTCTTGGCGCTGACCTGCACCGCGTCGGAAGCATCGATGCCAATGATGTCCTCAATCTCCGCCTGCACACGCTCGGGGTCGGCGGCGGGCAAGTCGATCTTGTTGAGGACCGGTAACACCTCGAGGCCCTGGTCGATCGCCGTTGTGCAGTTCGCCACGCTCTGCGCCTCGACGCCCTGCGCCGCGTCGACCACGAGCAATGCACCTTCGCAGGCCGCCAGCGATCGTGAGACTTCATAGGAGAAGTCGACGTGACCGGGCGTATCGATAAAGTTCAGCTGGTAGGTCTCGCCGTCGCTGGCCTCGTAGTGCAGCGTGACGCTCTGGGCCTTGATCGTGATACCGCGCTCGCGCTCGAGGTCCATCGAATCGAGCACCTGCTCGGCCATCTCGCGATCGGACAGGCCACCACAGTATTGGATGAAGCGGTCAGCCAGCGTGGATTTGCCGTGGTCGATGTGCGCGATGATCGAGAAATTGCGGGTATTCTTCATGAACGGGAGACTGCCGTGTCGCCAGCAAGCGGCGCAGTATACAGCCTCTGCAGGCTGTGATTAATGCTTAAAGTATCAGTCGGTATCAGTTATCGCTGTCGCGGGGACGCAACACCGACAGGACCCGGTCACGGTCAAGGTGATACTCACTGACGGCCTCGCCGTCGTACTCGACAACGGGCACCCGCGTGTTGTACGTGTCGTGCCAGTCGTCCCGAGTATCGATATCACGGACCTCGACCGCCACACGGCCGCGTACCAGGGGCAATAATTCCTCCAGCAGAACTTCGCAAAGGTGACAGCCGCGGCGGCTGTAGACGATGAGATTCATACCTTGAACGATGTTAACGGTCCCGCTGCGATCCAGCGTCAAGCCGGGGACAGGAGCCCTTCCAACCTTGTGATGTCGCCAGCGCGTTGGCGGGCGAGCGGCTCGTCGATGCGCAACGGCACCGGATCATCCGGCAGGGTGACCGGCAGCAGCGTGGGTTTGGAGGCGTCCATCAGCGTTGCATCGACAGCGCAATCTGCTCGACAG
Source organism: Pseudomonadota bacterium (assembly GCA_038747355.1). GTDB lineage: Bacteria > Pseudomonadota > Gammaproteobacteria > Steroidobacterales > Woeseiaceae > UBA1847. The sequence continues at coordinate 37,861 of JBCDJX010000004.1, forward strand.
CCGCGGGTGGCACTTCGCCAACCGCGGTAATCCGGTAGTCGCCCCTGGCGACGCTGAACGCATTCGCGTTGCCCAAACGATTGCGGGTGGTCGCGGCACTGCCGGAAGCCGATTTGATGAAAACCGACACGCGGCTCAGCCCGTCCGTGTAGACAATGTGCGTTACCACAGCGCCGCCGCGGTCCAGTCGCTCTACGTGACCGGACTCCATGCGATAGCCCGGCGGCAGGCTGGCGCTGTACCAGACAGCCTCATCGCCGGTGGTGGTCGGCTCGACAGCCGGATACCACTTGAATTTGTCGAGCGGGTAGCGTGACGCGAAATCGTCGTCGCGCAATTCAGCATCGAGCTCGATATCCGCAAAGCGAATGCGTTCGACCAGGGCACCGTTGACATCCAGCCGCTCGGACTTCAGCGGAAAGCCGGTCTGTTCGTCCAGCCACAGTCGTCGAGCGAATCGCATCTCGTCTTTGGGCTTGATCGACACGATGATGGCGTCGCGACCGGCGACACGTTCCTGGCCGGTCAGTTGGAAATCGTAGGCAGCGGCTATGGCATCAAGCTTGTCCTGGATCGGCGAAAACAGGGTCCCTTGCCCGTTCCAGGCCTCGACCAGCACCGCCTGCTTGTCGGGGATGACGCAATGCACTTCATTGCCGTTGCGAATAATCTCAAGACCATCACCCTCCTGACGGACCAGGCGCTCCCGGATGACCCCGTCACGCACCGTGTGATAAATCTTGAAGGTCTCGGTCTTGGACTGTTGCTGGCGGATCACGACACCGCGAAAGGTCGCTTCCTCGAGCGCCTCGCCCATGCGCTGCAGCCAATCGGCCGGCTCGTCCGCGTGAACATCAGAGGCTATCAGGCCACAGATGAGAAACGTGGCCAGACAGACGCGCAGGCTCATTCTTCGGCGTCTTCCGCGTCGTCCTCGGCGGACTCAGGTTCTTCGTCAGTCGTTGTATCGAGCTGCTGCTGGCGAATCTCCACGGTCGTCAGCAAAGCTCCGAGGCCCCCGTCGGAGAGTCCCCAGCGTGCGCCGAGTTCGGGGTCGCTGATTGTCTCCACGCTGGGCGTTGAGTAGCTGTCAGCGACAACGTCTGCCGGTGCGACCGTCGACGTCAGTTGACTCACACTCAGGACACCGACCAGGGCAACGCTGGCCGCGACAGCAAAACCGGCAAGCGGTTTGAACAGCCGCCGTGACGGCGGTTGTTCGACGGCCTCAGCGAGCGGTACCTCATCAGCGTCAATCCCGTCCCGGATCGCAGCCAGCAAGCCATCCATACCGGCAGGTGCAGTTTCGGCGCGCATGATCCGGCCGATCGCATGGTATTCCGCCACGGTCGCACGCAACTCGGCGTCGCGCCCGATTCGGCGAATCAACAACTCGGATTCTTCGTCTGAAAGTTCGCCATCGACAAAAGCCGATAGCTGCATCTTGATTGCGTCTGTCATTACTGCCATCCCGACCGAGACTTATCTTATCAGCGTCCCGACTTTCTTGCTGATTGCGTCTCGTGCCCTGAAAATCCTCGACCGTACCGTGCCGACCGGGCACTGCATGGTCTCAGCGATCTCTTCATAACTCATACCGTCGATTTCGCGGAGGATGATCGCGGTCTTCAAGTCCTCCGGCAAGGCGTTTATCGCCTTCTCGACAGTCTCCTGTAATTCGTTGCTTATCGTTACGCCCTCGGGCGTATCGGTCTCCTTGAGCTTGGCGTGCAGGTCGTACTGTTCTGGATCCTGTAGGTCGAGCTCAACATTCATCGGCCGCCGTCGCTGCGACGCCAGGTAGTTTTTTGCCGTATTGACGGCGATACGGTACAGCCAGGTGTAAAACGCGCTGTCGCCGCGAAAACGCGGTAACGCCCGATACGCCTTGATAAAGGCCTCCTGGGTGATATCCAGCGCTTGTTCCTGGTCGCGAACGTAGCGCATAACCAGGTTGACGATCTTGTGCTGGTATTTCAGGACCAGCAGGTCAAACGCGTCTTTTTCACCGCTCTGCACACGCTTGACCAGTTGTGCGTCACTCGTGTCAGTCGACATGCAGTCGGCTCTCATCAGGCTTGCAGCTTGGGCACTCATGTTGCGGATAGACCGGGCCCGAGCCGAGAAGTTCTGCGTTTTTTTCAAGCGATTCCAAATTCTGTGGACCTGGCCACACGCCACGACGGGCGCCATCGCCAGCGATGGTAGCAGCAACGATTAAATGTCAGCAAAATGCCGCGCGATAAGCCTGAAGCGGCGCCATTCCTCGACCGCGCCATCGTGGGCGACAAACAAGCCGCTGTAAGGCGTGTGTCCCGCCACCCGCAGCCAGGCTATGGACGCGAGAAATACGCTGCCGGCGGCGACCTGGCCATCCAGCCACTGACCGTCACCGCGTTGCAGGTGGACATCGCCGTTAGCGTACACGCGCAAGCGACGCAGCGAGGGCCGGCGAAGGCGACAGACGAGGTAGAGGCCCCAGGCCAGCACCGCGAGGCCGGCAATCGGTGCCGGCAATCGGCTCTCGAGGATGAGTACCGCACCGGTCAGCAGGCAGCCGACGGACACTCCGGTCGACAGGCGGTCGAGCAGCGGGTCCGGGACCAGCTCAGCCGAGAATTCGGCCGATGATCTTGCGAATGTCTGGATCGTCGGGTTGCTCACCCTTCAACAGATACCCGACGAGGACCGGGTCAGGAAGCTCCAGAAGTCGCTGGAACCCCCGCTTTTCAGCCTCGTCGACCTGGGCGTAGTGCGTCTCGAGATAGCCCGTCATCAGGGCGTCGAGCTCTTTCATGCCCCTCCGACAACGCCACCGCAGTTTCTTAACGTCCATCAGTCTGTGTCTAGCCGACTACGCCATCGCAGCTCAATCACGTCCATAAGGCGGACCGGGACTCGCCTAGTGGCGACGCTCGGCGAGCATCTTTTTGGTTTCCGCGATCGCCTTTGCCGGATTCAGGCCTTTCGGGCAGGTCTGCGTGCAGTTCATGATCGTGTGGCAGCGGTACAGGCGGAACGGATCTTCGAGCTGGTCGAGGCGTTCACCGGTCGCTTCATCGCGCGTGTCCACCAGCCACCGGTACGACGCCAGCAGCGCAGCCGGGCCGAGGTAGCGATCACTGTTCCACCAGTACGACGGGCAACTGGTCGAACAGCAGGCGCACAAAATGCAGGCGGATGGCTCGTCGATCTTTTCCTGGTCTTCCTTGCTCTGCAGGCGTTCGCGATCCGGCGGTGCCGGCGTGCGCGTCTGCAGCCAGGGTTTGACCGAAGCGTACTGGGCGTAGAAGTTGGTCAGGTCCGGCACGAGGTCCTTGACCACCGGCATGTGCGGCAGCGGGTAGATCTTGATGTCACCCTTGACGTCGTCGATCGACTTCAGACAGGCCAGCGTGTTGCCGCCATCGATGTTCATCGCGCAGCTGCCGCAGATCCCTTCACGGCAGGAACGGCGGAAGGTCAGCGTCGGATCGATCTCGTTCTTGATCTTGATCAGCGCATCGAGAACCATCGGGCCGCAGCTGTCCATGTCGACTTCGTAGGTGTCGACGCGCGGGTTGGCGCCGTTATCCGGGTTGTAGCGATAAATCGCAAAACGCTTCACGTTGGAAGCACCGTTTTCCACCGGAAAGTGTTCGCCTTTTTTGATCCTTGAGTTGGGCGGTAGTCGAAACTCGGCCACGTCCTTCTCCTTGTCCGTTCTAGTAGGTTCGAGCCTTGGGTGGAACGGCTTCCACCTCGTCGGTCATCGGTTCCATGTGCACCGGGCGGTACTCGAAACAGCAAGAGCCGTCTTCGCCCACCCAGGCCAGTGAGTGTTTCATCCAGTTCTCGTCGTCACGATCCGGATAGTCTTCGCGAGCCTGCGCACCGCGGCTTTCTTTGCGGTTCTCTGCCGAGGCGACTGTCGCCATGGCGTTCAACATCAGGTTCTCCAGTTCGATCGTCTCGACAAGATCGGTGTTCCAGATAAGCGAGGTATCGGCAACCTTGACGTCTTTGAAAGCGTCGAAGGTCTTTTTCATGTTATCGACGCCCTCTTTCAGGGTTTCGCCGGTGCGGAACACGGCCGCGTTGTTCTGCATGTTTTTCTGCATCTCAAGGCGGATTTCCGACGTTAACAGGCTGCCTTTCGAGTATCGAAGCTTGTCGATCTTGTCGACGCTGTTTTGGCCAGCTTCCGCCGCGAAACTGCGATGACGCTCGCCCGGTTTCATCGTTGTCTTGATGTGGTTGGCGGCCGCACGCCCGAAAACAACCAGGTCGAGCAGCGAATTTGAGCCAAGTCGATTCGCACCGTGCACCGACACGCACGCCGACTCGCCCACGGCCATCAGGCCGGGGACAATGCTCTCAGGGTCACCGTCTTTCAGTGTGACCACCTCGCCGGTGTAGATCGCCGGCACACCGCCCATGTTGTAGTGCACGGTGGGCAGCACCGGAATCGGATCCTTGGCAACGTCGACGCCGGCGAAAATTTTCGCGGTTTCGGCGATCCCCGGTAAGCGCTCGTCAATGACATCGCGACCCAGATGCTCGAGATGCAGGAAGATATGGTCTGACTCTTTGCCGACACCGCGGCCTTCGCGGATCTCGATGGTCATCGAACGACTGACGACGTCGCGCGACGCGAGGTCCTTCGCGTTCGGCGCATAGCGCTCCATGAAACGCTCGTTGTCCGAGTTGGTCAGGTATCCGCCCTCGCCCCTGGATCCTTCGGTAATCAGGCAGCCGGAACCGTAGATGCCGGTCGGGTGGAATTGCACGAATTCCATGTCCTGCAGCGGCAGACCGGCACGGGCCACCATGCCACCGCCGTCACCGGTGCAGGTGTGTGCGGACGTGCATGAAAAGTAGGCGCGGCCGTAACCACCCGTTGCGAGGATAACCTTGTGTGCCTTGTAGCGATGCAGCCTGCCGGTCGCCATATCGATCGCCACCACGCCACGGCATTCGCCGTCCTCCATGATGAGATCGACGGCGAAGTACTCGATAAAGAATTCGGCGTCGTGCTTCAGCGACTGCTGGTACAGCGTGTGCAACATGGCGTGGCCGGTGCGATCCGCCGCGGCGCAGGTGCGCTGTGCGGTGCCTTCGCCAAAGTTGGTTGTCATGCCGCCAAACGGCCGCTGGTAAATCCGGCCGTCTTCGGTGCGCGAGAACGGCACGCCGTAGTGTTCGAGCTCAATGACGGCATCCGGCGCTTCCTTGCACATGTACTCGATCGCGTCCTGGTCGCCGAGCCAGTCGGAACCTTTGATCGTGTCGTACATGTGCCAGCGCCAGTCGTCATCGCCCATGTTGCCGAGCGCGGCGCTGATGCCGCCCTGGGCCGCAACGGTATGGCTGCGTGTCGGGAACACCTTGGTGATGCACGCCGTGTCGAAGCCGGCTTCCGCCAACCCGAAGGTCGCTCGCAATCCGGCGCCTCCCGCGCCGATCACGACGATGTCGTAGCTGTGATCGATAAATTCGTAGTCGCTCATGAGCCGAGCCCAATCCTTATGACGGCAAACACGCAGGCGAATCCGACCAGCAGGTGGACGAATCGCGACGCGAGCAGAGACACGACCTTGACCGCCGGTGTGTGCACGTAGTCTTCCAGCACCACCTGCACGCCAAGATAGCTGTGGTAGGCGAATGACGCGCACATCAGCGACAGCAGGACGCCGTTCCACGGTTGCGACACGAAGCGCATCATGTCGAGATAGGTATAGCCGTTGGCCGTCGACAGCGCGCCGATGAACCAGAGACCCAACAGCATGTTGAGTACCGAGCTGACGCGCTGTGACCACCAGTGGTCAGACCCTTCCTTGGCGGAGCCGAGGCCCAGTACGCGGCCAAGCGGTGACTCGAGGCTCACAGCAGCACCAGCCAAAGGGTTGCAGTCAGCACGATCGTCGATGCAAGCACCACGTAGGACGAACGATTCGCCTGTGCTTTGTGGAAGCCGTAGCCCGCGTCCCAGAAGAGGTGACGTATGCCGTTGGACAAGTGGTAGAAGAACGCGGCCGACCAGCCAAACAGCGCGAGTTGCCCCAGCGGTGAGGCGATTGCCCAGCTGAAGCGCAGGTAACTCTCAGGGCCGGCGGCGAGACTCATAACAAACAGAAGAAGCACGACCAGGCCGGTTGCCAGTGCGATTCCGCTGGCGCGATGCAGGATGGACAGTGCCATCGTAATCGGCCACCGGTAAATGCCGATGTGAGGCGACAACGGCCTCGGATTGCTTTTCATCGTATCGTCTGCCCCGCTTCAGATGATGCGCATATTATGTCTAATTCAGCTCTGCAATGGGTCACTGATCAGAAATCGATGCAGCGCCCGTTTTTCTCCCAGTCGCCGAAGCGGGTCGGCTCCGGACCGTCCCGGCCACCGATTTCTTTCGGTGCCGCATCGGCCTCGGTATCATCCCGCTGTTCGTCGTCCGACACGTTGTCGACCGGCTTGTCGTCTGGGCCATCCATCCGCAAGAGTATGCCAGACGCTCCCGGCCATATCAGTCGTGTCGCCCTATAGGTGCAGAGATTTCATACACATGCAAACGGACTGGGCACTGAGCCAACTTGTCGTCACCGGCGACGATGCTACCACCTTCCTGCAGGGTCAACTGACCTGCGACGTCACGGCGATTGGCGATGGCGAGCTCGCCGCGGGCGCGTGGTGTACGCCGAAAGGACGGGTCATCGTGGTGTTTCGCATCCGCAAGCGCGACGACGGATTTATCCTGTTCACGCCGACGCAGTTGGCCGACGGCATCGAAAAGCGCCTGACGATGTTCCGGTTCCGCTCCAAAGTCGACATCAGGCTGCGCCCGGCGGGCCCGGCTGACCTGGGTCTCGACAGTGACCTGCCGTTCAAGCAGTGGCTGGCGACTGATCTCGAACACGGCATCGCCTGGATCGACGATGCGCTGACCGAACAGTTCACGCCGCACATGCTCAGCCTCGATCTTGCCGGCGCAGTGAGCTTTGACAAGGGCTGTTACACGGGCCAGGAAGTGGTCGCGCGGACGCACTACAAGGGTTCCAGTCGACGACGATTGAAGCGCTTTGGCGGCGCGGAAGGCGCCCTGCCCGGCACCCGCGTGCAACTCGACGATCGCAATGTCGGCACGGTCATCAACGTGGTCGATGACATGTGCCTGGCCGTTGTCCCCGTCGATGATGCCGACGCGGGACTCCGTATTGACGGCAAACCGCTGAGCTTGCTGCCGCTGCCTTACTGAGTCGTCAGTCGAAAACCTCGGGTCGCATGTGCGGGAACAGCAGCACATCGCGGATTGACGGCGAATCGGTAAACAGCATCACCAGGCGGTCGATACCGACACCAATGCCGGCCGTCGGCGGCATGCCGTACTCCAGCGCACGAATGTAGTCATGATCGAAACCCATGGCTTCATCGTCGCCGTCTTCGCGGTTCGCCACCTGCGCGTGGAAGCGATCGGCCTGGTCTTCCGGATCATTGAGTTCGGAGAAGCCGTTGGCCAGTTCGCGGCCAGTCACAAAAAACTCGAACCGATCGGTGACAAAATCGTCGTCGTCATTGCGGCGAGCCAGCGGTGACACTTCCGTCGGGTACTGGGTTACGAAGGTCGGCTCACGCAGCGCGTGTTCGCCGGTCTTTTCGAAGATCTCGATCTGCAATTTGCCGGCGCCGTAACTGTCTTTGACCGGAATCCCCAGTTTTCCGCAGACCTCGACTAGGTAATCTCGGTCGCGAATGCGCGCCGCATCAAAGTCGGCGTTGTACTTCAGGACGACCTCTTCCACGGTGAGGCGAGCGAACGGCTGATTGAAGTCGTACGTCTCACCCTGATAGTGCACTTGCGTCGTACCGAGGACCGCGTCGGCCATGCCGCGCAACAGCGCCTCCACCATGTCCATGTGACTCTCGTACGTTGCGTAAGCCCGGTACAGCTCCAGCATCGTGAATTCCGGGTTGTGCTGTGTCGAGACACCTTCGTTGCGGAAATTGCGATTGATCTCGTAAACACGCTCAAAGCCGCCCACGATGAGGCGCTTCAGGTTTAACTCGGGCGCGATGCGCAGAAACAAAGGCATGTCCAGCGCGTTGTGGTGCGTCGTGAACGGCCGCGCGATGGCGCCGCCCGGTGTGACCTGCATCATCGGCGTCTCGACTTCCAGGTAGTCCTGCGCGTCGAGAAACGCCCGGATGTAGGAGACGATGGCCGAGCGCTTGCGAAACACGTCGCGACTCTGCTCGTTGACAATCAGGTCCACGTAACGCTGCCGATAGCGGGTTTCCATGTCGGAAAGACCGGCCCATTTTTCCGGCAGCGGTCGCAGCGATTTGGTGAGCAGCCGGACCTCGGTCGCCAGCACGGTCAACTCACCCGTATTGGTCTTCATCAAGGTGCCGCGGGTCGCCACAACATCGCCCACATCCCATTTCTTGAAACCCGCGTAAACGCCCTCGGGCAGACGGTCTCGCTCCAGGCGCACCTGGATCTGTCCGGACCGGTCGGCAAGCTTGATAAAGCTCCCTTTACCCATGACGCGTTTCACCATCATGCGACCGGCAATGGCCACCTCGATGGCCTCGTCCTCGAGGTGCTCCTTGTCGTGCTGGCCGTACATCGCCAGCAGCTCATCCGCGAGCGCATTGCGGCGGAAATCGTTCGGGTAGGCGTTGCCCGCCTCACGCAGTTCGCCGAGCTTGCGGCGGCGTTCGGCGATCAGCTTGCTTTCGTCTTGTTGCTTCTCGTTGCTCACGTTACAGGCCTGATTTCAGACTGGCTTCAATAAAGGCGTCGAGTCCGCCGTCGAGGACGGCTTGCGTATTGCCGGTCTCGACACCGGTGCGTAAATCCTTGATGCGACTCTGGTCGAGGACGTAGGAGCGAATCTGGCTGCCCCAGCCGACGTCGGCTTTGGTGTCCTCGACCGCGTTTGCCTCGGCGCGACGTTTTTGCATTTCCAGCTCGTACAGCTTGGCTTTCAGCTGATTCATCGCCGTCGCCTTGTTTTTGTGCTGCGAGCGATCATTCTGGCACTGCACGACCGTGTTGGTCGGCAGGTGCGTGATGCGCACCGCTGACTCGGTCCGGTTAACGTGCTGGCCGCCGGCGCCACTCGCCCGGTAGACGTCGATACGCAGATCGGACGGGTCGATCTCGATATCCAGGTTATCGTCCACTTCGGGCGACACGAACACCGACGAAAATGACGTGTGTCGTCGGTTGCCCGAATCAAACGGCGACTTGCGTACCAGTCGATGCACGCCCGTTTCGGTGCGCAACCAGCCGTAGGCGTTATCGCCACTCACATGCACCGTCGCGCTCTTGATCCCGGCAACCTCACCCGCCGACGCTTCGATCAGCTCGGCCTTGAATCCATGCGCCTCCGCCCAACGCAGGTACATACGCAGGAGCATCTCCGACCAGTCCTGCGCCTCGGTGCCGCCAGCGCCTGACTGTATGTCGAGGTAGGCATTGTTGCTGTCCATCTCACCGGAAAACATCCGCTGGAATTCGAGCTTTGCAACGCGCGACGACAGGCCGGCCACATCGTTCTCGACCTCGGCAAAAGTGTCGGCGTCATCCTCTTCGACCGCCATGTCCAGCAGTTCGAGGGCGTCATCCAGGCCCGAGCTGATCGTCTCCAGTCCGGTGACCACCTGCTCCAGCTGCGCCCGCTCCTGGCCAAGGGCCTGCGCCCGATCCGGCTCGTTCCAGACGTCCGGCTGCTCCAGTTCGCGCTGAACCTCGGTCAGGCGCTCCGACTTGCCGTCGTAGTCAAAGATACCCCCTTAACGCATCGGAGCGTTCTTTGAGGTCGGCAATGGTCTGTTTGATCTGGGTCGATTCCATGACGGTGCGGTCGGTGAAAGCGCGCGATGGTAGCACTTTAACGACGGCTGCCCTAGCCGTCGTCAGCGCCTGTCGGCCGTATTTGTTCCACAACGAGCTGCGCCCGCTCGACGCCTCGAAAGGCATTAACGTCGAGTCGATAGGCCAGCTCCACGACGCCTCGGGTTTCGGCATCCGCTTGGCCGAAAGCAATCGCGTCGATGCTTTGGCCGCCGTCCACCGACCTGACCGACAGCTTCAGGTGACGCTCGCCGACGATACGACGATCGATCACGTGAAAGTTGCCGTGCCATTGCGGCTCGGGGAAGCCCGACCCCCAGGGTCCGTGATCACGCAGTGACTTCGCGAAGCCGAGATTCAGGCGATCGGGGGGCAGTTCGCCATCGCTGGGGATGGCACCGCTGAAATCGGCGCCGCGGTACAGGCGGTGCACCTGCGCATTCGCCAGCCGGCGAAAGTCGTCGAGATGCGCCATCGGCAGCGTCAGCCCTGCCGCCATCGCGTGACCACCGAATTTCGTGATCAACCCCGGTTGGACCGTATCGATGGCCTCGAGCAGGTCCCGCGCATGCACACCAGAGACGGATCGCATCGAGCCCTTCAAAGCCTCATCGCTTTCGTGCGCAAACGCGATGACCGGCCGGTGGCAGCGTTCGCGGACCCGCCCGGCAACCAGTCCGACAACGCCCTGGTGCCAGGCTGCATCGTAGACACACACGCAGTCCGGCAGGTCGCTGGTCGACATGCGCTCGACGTAAGCCATGGCCTGATCCCGCATGGTCTGTTCAATCTCCCGCCGCTCCCGGTTGATCGCATCCAGCGCTGCTGCATGCTGCATGGCCGCATCGTCACTGTCCGTCAGCAGGCATTCGATACCGACGCCCATGTCCTCCAGCCGACCGGCGGCGTTCAGCCGCGGCCCGACCGCGAAACCCAGGTCCTGGCTGACCATGCGCGCGACATCGCGCTCGGCAACCGCCATCAGCGCACGGATGCCCGGCACGACGAAACCGGCGCGCATACGCTTCAGGCCCTGCGCCACAAGGATGCGATTATTGTGGTCCAGCGGTACGACGTCGGCGACCGTGCCGAGTGCCACCAGGTCGAGGTAGTCCAGCGGTATGCGGGCTGCGCCGGCGGCGCCCTCGTCCTCAAGCCGGCGACCGAGTGCGGCAATCGTATAAAACGCGACGCCCACGCCGGCAAGATTGCGGCTGCCGAAGTCGCTGCCGTCAAGATTCGGGTTCACGATGACATTAGCGTCCGGCAATCGCTCGGCGGGCAGGTGGTGATCGGTGACCAATACATCAATCCCAAGCGCGCGGGCCCGTGACACGCCGTCGAAACTGGAAATTCCGTTGTCGACCGTGATGATCAGCGTGCTGCCCTGTTGGGCCGCCAGTTCCACGAGGGGTGACGACAGGCCATAGCCGTAGTCGAAGCGATTCGGCACCAGGTAATCGACGTTGCTGAAGCCAAAACGCCGGAAGCAGCGCAACAGCAGGGCCGTGCTCGTCGCACCGTCGACGTCGAAATCACCGACCACCGTGATATGCCGATCGCGGTGCGCGAGGATCAGGTCGACGGCTTCGGCGACGTGCTCCAGCGTTCGAATCGGCAGTAACTGCTTCATGCTGTAATCGAGTTGTGACGCCGACGCGACGCCGCGGCAGGCGAACAGTCGGGCCAGCACGGCGTCGAGCTCACCGAGTTTCGACGTCGGCGCCGGATTGCGCGGGATGACGGGCCTCACGCCGGCGGCTCCAGCTCGGCATGGCGCCGGGCCCAGAAACGCCAGCGACCGCTGCCGGAGGCGTCGAGAGTCAATCCGTCACGCGAGAACAGCAGCATCGAACGACCGCGTTCGAGCAACTCTGTCACCACCGTGAGATCGTCGCCGATGTCCAGCACGCAGGGCCCATCGTCGATCGCCGGATCGTCATCTCGATCCCGCGGTGCGGATCCGTGCAGCGACCACAGGCCGCGCAACAGCGCATCGCCGCTGTACAGCGGAGGCAGCGACTGCGGCGCAACCGCCTCAGCCACACCGCCGCCCCACAACCACAGCGAGTTGATTGGTTTTTGGCCGCGAGATTGCCTGGCCTGGTTCAGCGGATGCTCGTGCAGGCTCATCTCGATCTCGGCGAGCCGCGTGCGAAAATCATCGACACCGTCACCGCTCGGTAAGTACTTGTTCGGCAGCAATCCGTCGATCAGCGAGGTCGGGTAGGACGACGAGGCAATCGGGGTTTCTGCCTGCAGGTACAGTCCACGGCCCTCGATGACAAAGCGCAAACCGTCGTCGACAAACACGGCGTTCAGGTGGTTCAGAAGGGCCTCGCGTTCCTCGTCGTCGACGTCCTGGGACATCAGGCACAGGTGGTCGAGACGCGGTTCGAGGTAGACGGGGTCGGCAGCCGCGATCCAGCCTTTGACGGTCCGCCCGCATTCGCCCCGGTAGCGGGTTGCCGCCCGGTTAAGCAACGTCGGGGCGAGCCCCAGGTGCTCCGCCAGGCGCGCGGCCGGCGCAACCCGATCGCTGCCCGCCGCGAGTTGCGCGTGCTTCAGTTTTTCCCGGCTGCGTTCGTCCAGGCGGCCGAGCCCGATCGGACCCGCCACGACATAAACGCTGTGTGTTGTGCTCAACGCCAAATTCCTTGCCCTGCCTGCGCGCAACCGTATGATGCGGCAGGCGACGCATGTTAACGGAAACGTCTTTTGAAATTCACGCGAGAATCGCCCGGCCTGACCACCATACGCGGTGTGTCGGAATCCGGCTTCCAGATTGCTGACCAGACGATCAGCGGCACGCTGTTGCTTACCGGCGAAGGCGTGATCGACGGCGGGATCGCCAAGGCGCTGGACGATCTCGTCATGCAGGACTTTCAGCCGCTGTTCGAAACCCACCCCGAGATCGTGCTGGTGGGTACAGGCAGCCGCGCGCTGTTCACGCCGCGCGACTTGATGTTCGGCTTTGCGCGCCAGGGTACCGGCCTCGAGGTCATGGAAACCCGGGCCGCGGCGAGGACGTTTAACGTGCTTGTCGGCGAAGGGCGGCGCGTTGCTGCCCTGCTCTACCCGTTGTAGCGACCGAGCCGCGCGATCACAGCAGGGTGTCGGGTGTCAGGCCCTCGTCCAGCATGCCCCGCTCCAGCGATTTCAGCGCGGCTACCTGGATCTGGCGAACACGCTCCCGGGTCACACCGAGCTCGGACCCGATCTGCTCCAGCGTCTGCCGACGCTGGCCATGAAGTCCGAACCGCTTTTCAACCACCTCCAGCTGCTTTTGCGGCAGATGCGACAGCCAGTCCTCGACCACCTCGTGCACCGCCTCGGCCTGCACCAGTCGCTGCGGTTCGAGATTCGACTTGGCCGGCAGCGCCTCCACAAGACTCGCCGCATCGTCGTCGGTCTTCAGTGATGCCAGCATGGAGCGGTTCTGCAGCACCAGCAGCCGGCGGACATCGTCCACCGTCTTTTTCAGCGCCGCCGCAACCTCGTCCACGGTTGGCTCACGATCCAGCGTCGCACGCAGTATCCGGGTCTTGCGGCGGCAGGCATTGATGTCCTTGCTGACGTGCACGGGCAAGCGCACGGTATCCGTCTGGTTCATGATGCCGCGCTCGATGGTCTGGCGAATCCACCAGGTTGCGTAGGTCGAAAACCGGAAACCGCGTTCCGGATCGAACTTCTCGACCGCGTGAATCAGGCCGAGGTTGCCTTCTTCGATCAGATCCAGCAGCGGCAGACCGCGATTGATGTATCGACGCGCGATTCGCACCACCAGCCGAAGGTTGCTTTCGATCATGCGCTGCCGGCACGACTCGTCGCCCGCCAGTGCCCGGCGAGACAGGTCTTTTTCCTCGTCGGCGGTCAACAGGGGCGCCGCGCCGATGTCTTTCAGGTACAGCTGAACGGGGTCGTGCGAGGTGTTTCGCGGTCGTCCGCGGGGAGCCGGTTTTGCCGGTCGATCGGGCGACGACGCCCGGTGTGGCTTGGAGGGGGCTGGCGGCTTCCCGGCAGCCGCACGAGGCCGTCCGCCGCTGCGCGGTTTGCCTGGGTCCTGCGAATTCGCAATAACCACACGCCTCTCCTGCTGTGCAGGCCGCGTGGCGCCGACATCGAGTTATCTCGCTGGCAGGAACTGTCGCGGGTTAACCGGCTTGCCGTTGCGCCTGATTTCAAAATGCAGTCGCGGCTTGCGTTCCGGGCCTTCACCCATCCTCGCAATTGGCTGGCCGCGGCGAACGGATTCGCCTTCTCGAACCAGCACCGAGGCCGTGTAGCCGTAGGCGCTCAGATAGGTGTCGTTGTGCTTGATGATAATAAGCTGGCCATAGCCGATCAGTCCACTGCCCGCATACACGACCGTACCGGAAGCGGCTGCCCGCACGGCTTGCCGGGTTTTACCATCGATCAGCACGCCGGTACCGGGACCCGGTTTCCCGCCAAAATTCACATTGATGCGTCCGTCAGTCGGCCACGACCAGGTCGGTGGCGGCTGTGACGGTAACTCCGGCAACGGTTTCGGCGCCTGCCGCGATGACGCCCGACTACTGCCGGTGGGCGGGACAAGGCGCAGCTTCTGCCCGGGGTAAATCAACGAGCCATCGCCCAAGCGGTTCCATCGCGCGACGTCGTCGGGATCCTTACCGTAGCGAAAGGCGATCGAAAACAGCGTTTCGCCGGAGCGAACGATATGCGTCGTTGGCGGTTCGCGCAGCGGGTTACTGCACCCGGCGAGCAGCAGTGCGAGGATCAGCAGGCTGTGAAATCTTGCGCTGGCCACTCGACTCAGTGGGCCAGCATCAGGTAGCCGACCAGTGCGGCGACCAGGCCGACCGCGAGCCAGCCCAGCCACTCAACGTATCTGGTCACCTGTTTTTCCAGCTCCGCGCCACCGAGCACGATGAAACCCGCCACCAGGAAGAATCGAGCACCGCGACCCACGATGGACGCCAGGATAAAGCCGACCGGATTCAATACGACGACCCCGGCAGCAATGGTGAAAATCTTGTAGGGCACCGGCGAAAAACCGGCAATAAACACCGCCCAGACGCCGTATTTGTCGAACCACAGGCGCGAGGTTTCGTAGGCACCCCAGTAGTCGGAGTCGCGCAGCCAGGGCTCGATGGCTTCGAACGTCAGATAGCCAATGGCATAACCCGCCACGCCACCAAGAACCGAAAACACCGTCGTGATCAGGGCAAACCGCCAGGCCCGTTGGCGATTGGCGAAACACATCGGCGCAAGCATGACGTCCGGCGGTATCGGGAAAAACGACGACTCGGCGAAACTCAGACCCGCCAGATAGCGTGCCGCGTGCGGGTGTCGCGACCAGCCGAGAACCCGCTCATACAGCGGTCGAAACAACCTCATGTGCCGCGCACCAATGGCACAAAACTCACCGGTCCCAGTGAGACCTGCTCGTAGTGGTCGTCCAGACGAGTCACCTGCATGAGTTCCTGCGCACGGTCGGGTCCGACCGGGATAATCAGCCGCCCGCCCGGCGCCAGTTGTTCGAGCAGTTTTTGCGGCATTTCCGACGCGGCGGCGGCCACGATGATGCCGTCGTACGGTCCGTACTTGGACCAGCCGAGCCAGCCGTCGCCCGGCCGGAACTGCACGTTATACACGCCCAGTTCGCGAAGACGCTGACGCGTCTTTCGCAGCAGCTCCGGAAGTCGCTCAACCGAATAGATCTGCTTGACCAGCGGTGACAGGATCGCCGTCTGGTATCCACAACCGGTGCCGATTTCGAGCACCTTTTCGCCGGTGAAACCATCCAGCAAGGCCTCGGTCATGCGCGCGACGATAAACGGCTGGCTGATCGTCTGACCGTGCCCGATCGGCAGCGCGGTGTCCTCGTAAGCACGGCTTGCCAGCGCTTCATCAACGAACAGGTGTCGCGGCACCTGCTGGATTCGCGTCAACACCGCCTCGCTGCGAATGCCGTTCTCGATGAGGCGCTTGACCAGACGGTCACGTGTCCGCGCCGACGTCATGCCGATACCCTGCGTGCCCTGGCTCGCAGGCGTCATGAAGCCAGCCACGCCGACAGTGGATCGAGCGAGTCATGACGCGTCAGATCGACCTTCAACGGAGTCACCGACGCTCGCCGGTTTTCGATCGCGTGGAAGTCCGTGCCCGGTCCTGAGTCGGCCTCTTTGCCGGCCGGCCCGATCCAGTAAATCGTTCGGCCGTGAGGATCCTTCTCCCGGTAGATCGCCTCCGACTTGTGGCGAAAACCGAGTCGCGCAGACTCGACGCCCCGCAATTCGTCGGCCGGCACGTCGGGCACGTTGATATTGAGAATGACATCCGGCGACAGCGGAGACTGTTCCAGCTTGCTCACCATATCCACGACGACGCCAGCCGCCGTCGCAAAGTGCGTGAGGCGCTCACCGACCAGCGACACCGCAATCGTTGGCAGACCGAGAAAGCGGCCTTCCATCGCGGCCGCGACGGTGCCCGAGTAAATCACGTCGTCGCCCAGGTTCGCGCCGTGATTGATACCGGACACGACGAGGTCCGGCTCTTCATCGAGGAACCCCTGCAGCGCGATGTGCACGCAGTCCGACGGGGTGCCATCGACCGCGTAGCGCTTGTCGCCCACCTGCGTGATGCGCAGCGGATGCGTCAGCGACAACGAATTGCTGGCGGCCGAGCGGTTGCGGTCCGGTGCGACGACCGTGATGTCGGCGACCTCAGCCAGGGCGTCTGCCAGCACGTTGATTCCGGTCGCAAGATAACCGTCGTCATTGCTTACAAGAATTTTCATTTACAGGGCGGGAGATCGTTGGCTGGCTCAGGCGCGCTCACTATACTCAATACTGGACGCACACAGTAGCTTTGGTACGGACGCCATGAGCGAAGATGACATAAACCTGTTCAGGAAAGCGATGAGCGGCACGAAGCCGCTCAAGGCCGAGCCGCGTGCCGCGTCCGACTCAAAAAAACCACCGGCGAAAGCCCGCTTCGCCAAGGCTGACGAAGAACAGGCGCTGCGTGAATCCCTGCTGGCCGACATCGACGAAACCGAGGCCAACAACGTCGACTCGATGCGTTACCACCGCGCGTCGGTCGGCAAACGCACGATGCGCCGGCTTGCACGCGGCCGCTACGCGGTGCAGGCAGAAATCGACCTGCACGGTATGACCGTGGCCGAAGCCCGCCCGAGGCTCGCCGACTTTATCCAGTTCAGTGCCCAGAGCGGCAAGACCTGCGTGCGGGTTGTGCACGGCAAAGGCAAAGGTTCCGGAGAACGAGGCCCGGTGTTGAAACAGGCGGTCAATCGCTGGCTGAGGCGCTGGGACAACGTGCTGGCTTTCTGCTCCACGCGCCAGGTCGACGGCGGCACCGGTGCGGTCTACGTGTTACTCGACGACCGCTAGACCTCGGCGATCTCACGCAACAGGCTGGTCGCGTACTCGCCGCGACCGAGCTCGAAGCGGAGCCAGACACCGGCAGATTCGACGCTGGCCTGCAATCCCTGGACGCACAGGCGCAAACGACGCTGCCCGGCGTCGACACCGGCTTTGACGAGTCCGTCCCGTAACGCACCGTGTTGATCGACCACGGCCCGCTCGAGCGTCGCAACGCGCCCGCCACTCCGCGGCGCTCCTCGCCCCCACAGACTTGCGGTCGGATGAATGTCCATCGCAATGCAGCGCTGGCGCAGGGTCTCGTCGACGGCATCAACGTCGAACACGCTCGCTGAACCGGCCAGTTCGGCCAGCTCACCCGGCAACAACTGATCCCAACTGCGGTCGCTGATGCGGCGCGCCAGAATTTCATTGAACAGGAAAGAACGCGCCGCTGACAGGGCGAGTCCGCGTTTCTTGCGGTCGATGCGGCGTCGCCCGTCAAACACCGAACGGGCGAGTTCAAGGTTGCCGGCGTCGTGGCCGAAGCGTTGCGCCCCGAAATAGTTCGGTGCACCGAGCTCGGCAAGCGCTTCAACTCGCGCGGCCAGTGCGTCTGCTGAGGGAGGTCTGTCGCTACGCAGGAGGATGTCGAAGGTATTGCTGCGGTGCGAACCGGTTCGTAGCTTGCGACGATGCCGGTGCAGAGAGACCAGCGAAACACCGTCGATCTGCAGCGCGTCCCAGTCCGTGCCATCGCGGCCAGGCCGACGAACGCTGAACCACTGCCGCGTCACGGCCTGGCGGTCTTTCAGACCGCAATAGCCGACGTCACGCGCCGGGATGTCGGCGTGCCGCGCCAGCTGTCGAGCCAGCCAGTCCGTGTTGGTGCCGGTCTTTTCGATCCACAGCAGGTCATGCTCGCCGTCGCCGTCAGGCTCAAAGCCCAGGTTCTCAGTGACAAGAAAATCTGCCGGTACCGATTTCAGCGCTCCGGTAAACAGCGGCGTGCCGAATGCACGCGGCCAGTCGGGCAAGCCCGGCACGGGCCTTAGTAGCGGCTTGAGGCCGGAACGACCTGGTAGAACGTCTCGCCGGGTCCGATCATGCCGAGATCGGTTCGCGCACGCTCCTCGGCCGCGGATCGGCCGTTCTTCAGATCAAGCACCTCGGCGTTCAGCTCGTCATTGCGGGCACGCTGCGCCTCATTGATGCGGGTTTGCTCCACGACGGCCGATCGCAGTTCCCGGGTTTTCTGGAATCCGCCGTCGGACAGCCACAAGCGGCCCTGCAGCAGAACCGCCAGAAGTAGCAGGCTGATATTGATCCAGCGAAGCTGTGTCATCGATCCCCGAAGCTTACGTGTTGAGTGCTACGTTGAATGCCCCCGGACCCGCGTAACTGGCGCCGGCCCCCAACTCTTCCTCGATCCGCAACAGCTGGTTGTACTTGGCAATCCGGTCGGAGCGAGACAGGGACCCCGTCTTGATCTGCGTCGCGACGGTGCCGACCGCGATGTCCGCGATCGTGCTGTCCGAGGTTTCCCCTGACCGGTGCGAGACAACCGCGGTGTATTTCGCCTCCACCGCCATAGTAATCGCATCAAGAGTTTCCGTTAACGTACCGATTTGATTAGGTTTTATCAAGATCGAATTGCCGATTCCTTCGTCGATGCCACGCTTCAGGATGGATGTGTTGGTGACGAACAGGTCGTCGCCAACCAACTGCACGCGACTGCCCAGCTTGTCCGACAGGATGCGCCAGCCCTCCCAGTCGCTTTCGTCCATGCCATCCTCAATCGAAATAATCGGGTACTGGTCCACCAGTGAGACCAGGTAGTCTGCAAAGCCGGTCGCGTCGAAGCTTCGATCCTCGGACGCCAGCACATAGCTGCCGTTCTCGTAGAACTCGGAGCTAGCGACATCCAGGCCGAGGAAGACGTCCCTGCCGGCGGCGTAGCCCGCCTTGTCGATCGCCTCCATGATGGTGTCCAGCGCCGACTGGTTCGACGGCAGGTTCGGCGCAAAGCCACCCTCGTCGCCCACCGCGGTGTTCATGCCCTTGGCTTTCAGCACGGATTTCAACGCGTGAAAAATCTCGGCGCCACAACGCAAGGCTTCGGAAAAACTCGGACTGCCGACGGGCAGGACCATGAACTCCTGGATATCCACGCTGTTGTCCGCGTGCGCACCGCCGTTGATGATGTTCATCATCGGTACCGGCATCGTCGTGCTGTCGCCGAGACTCCGGAACAGCGATACGCCGTTCGACTGGGCCACCGCGCGCGCTGTCGCCAGCGAGATCGCCAACAGGGCATTTGCGCCCAGGCGTCCCTTGTTATCGCTGCCGTCGATTTCGATCATTCGCGCATCGAGTGCTCGCTGATCGGCAAAGTCCTGACCGACCAGGGCATCTTTCAGTTCGCCGTTTGCATTTGCCACGGCCTGGGTCACGCCCTTACCGAGGTAACGCTCGGCATCGCCGTCGCGCAGCTCGACCGCTTCGCGAGTACCGGTTGACGCACCGGACGGCACACCGGCACGCGCCGTGCTGCCGTCGGCCAGTGTGACGTCGGCTTCCACCGTCGGGTTACCGCGCGAATCCAGAATCTCGCGCGCAGTCAGGTCCTTGATTGTGATCATTGCGTATCCCCGTTACCGCATGCCGCGGTCGATTGATCAGTGAGTGTGGGTGCTATTCCTGGCCGAGGCCGAGAGTGTGCTCGAGGTAGGGCCCCGCCTTTACGGCCCGGTCGACAGCGACCAGCGATTCGAGCAGTGTTTCGATGTGCGCCAGCGGCATCGCGTTGGGTCCGTCGCTCAAGGCCTCCTCAGGCCTGGGGTGCGTTTCCATAAACAAACCGGCGACGCCGACAGCCGTCGCAGCGCGGGCGAGTACCGGAATAAACTCGCGCTGGCCACCGGATGCGGACCCCTTACCGCCAGGCAACTGCACGGAGTGCGTGGCATCGAAGACCACCGGGCAATCCATGGTTCGCATCACGGCCAGGCTGCGCATGTCGGACACCAGGTTGTTGTAGCCGAACGAGAAGCCGCGTTCGCAGGCCATGACGTATTCATTGCCGGTCGAGCGTGCCTTGTCGATCACGTTGGACATTTCCCACGGCGACAGGAACTGGCCCTTCTTGATATTCACCGGGATACCCGGCTCGCAGACTCGCAGGATGAAATTGGTCTGACGACACAGAAACGCCGGCGTCTGCATCACGTCCACGACATCCGCGACTTCATCGATCGGCGTGTCCTCGTGAACGTCGGTCAATACCGGCAAGCCAAGCTGTTTCTTGACTTCGGACAGCACGCGCAGTCCCTCGTCGATTCCCGGCCCGCGAAAACTCCCGGCAGAGGAACGGTTGGCCTTGTCAAATGACGATTTGTAGATCAGCGGGATGCCAAGACGTTCACAGACGTCTTTCAAATGCCCTGCCGTCTCCATGGCGACCGCCTCGGACTCCACCACGCAGGTGCCCGCGATCAGGAAAAACGGTTTGTCGTTGCCGACCTCGTAATCGACCAGCTTCATGCTTCGCGGACCTCCGGCAGATCGCCTTCGCGGTACTTGCGGGCCGCGTCGATAAACCCTTTAAACAAAGGATGACCGTCGCGCGGGTTTGAGGTGAACTCGGGGTGGAACTGGCTGGCCAGGAACCACGGGTGCCCCGGCAACTCGACCATCTCCACCAGGTCGTCGACCGACAGACCCGAGAATCGCAAACCGGACGCCTCGAGTCGATCGCGGTAGTGGTTGTTGACCTCGTAACGGTGTCGGTGGCGTTCGCGCACGGTGTCGCTGCCGTAGGTCGTGGCGGCGAGCGAGCCGGCCGTGAGGTGAATATCCTGCGCACCAAGACGCATGGTGCCGCCGAGATTGGACGCCTCATCGCGCTGTTCGACATCACCCGTTGCGTCCTGCCACTCGGTGATCAGTGCCACGACCGGATGCGGCGTCTCGCGGTGGAATTCGGTGCTCATCGCATCATCACAGCCGGCAAGGTGTCTTGCCGCCTCGATGACCGCGACCTGCATACCGAGACAGATGCCGAGATACGGGATACCGGATTCGCGCGCGAAGCGCACGGTCTCAATCTTGCCTTCGATGCCGCGATCGCCGAAACCGCCGGGTACAACGATCCCGTCCATGTCTTTCAGCAGCTCAACGCCCTGCTCTTCAATGTCCTGTGCTTCGACATAGTGAATGTTCACACCGGTACGCGTATGGATGCCGCCGTGCAGCAACGCTTCGGTTAGCGAGATATAGGCATCGCGCAGGTCCATGTACTTGCCAACCATCGCAATGTTGACCTCGCCGGACGGGTTTTTCTTGGCGTCCACGATCGCCTGCCACTGCGACAGGTCGGCCGCCGGCACGTCGAGATTGAGCTGGTCTGCGACGATGCGGTCCAGGCCCTGGGTGTGCATCATCTCCGGAATCTTGTACAGGTCGTCGACGTCGTACGCCGAAATCACGGCTTCGGGCCGCACGTTGGTGAACAGCGCGATCTTGCGGCGCTGTTCTTCCGGCAGCGGATCCTCGGAGCGACACACGAGAATGTCCGGCTGGATACCGATTGACCGTAACTCCTTGACCGAGTGCTGGGTCGGCTTGGTCTTGATCTCGGATGACGTGGCGATGTACGGCACCAGCGTGAGGTGCACGTACATGACACGATCGCGACCGAGCTCAATACCCATCTGGCGAATCGCCTCGAGAAACGGCAGCGATTCGATATCACCGACCGTACCGCCGATTTCAACCAGGCAGATATCGGCGTCACCGGCACCGCGCTTAACGCCCTGTTTGATCTCGTCGGTGATGTGCGGGATGACCTGCACCGTGGCGCCAAGGTAATCGCCGCGGCGTTCCTTGGCGATCACGCTTTCGTAGATGCGGCCCGTCGTGTAATTGCTGTGGCGACCGGTCGTGGTGTTGACGAAGCGCTCGTAATGACCGAGGTCGAGGTCGGTCTCGGTGCCATCATCGGTAACGAAGACCTCGCCGTGCTGGAAGGGGCTCATCGTGCCGGGATCCACGTTGATGTAGGGATCCAGCTTGATCATGCTGATCGATAAACCCCGCGCCTCAAGGATAGCGCCGAGGCATGCCGAGGTAATGCCCTTGCCCAGGGAGGACACTACGCCGCCCGTTATAAACACATACGAAGTCATTAAAAGCCCGTGCTGCCTATCGACGGGAAACAAGAAAGGGTTGGAAGAAGCTTCTGCTCTGACCAACCCTTGGAATGCCGCACCGTCAATTCGAAGAAGACGGTGCTAAAGCTTATCAGAGTGGCGACGAAGAAAACATCGCCCGTCAACGGATAACGGGCCGGTTTTCCCAGTGGATCGCGACGCCCGGTTCGGCGACTGCGGACCGCTCAATCCACAGGTCACCGACGGCAACCAGTTGCTCGCCGCAGTACAGCAGGGGAATGTTGCGACGCATCCAGGGCAGGACGCCAGCTTCCTGCAGCAGCTTCTTCAGAGGGCGTTGGTGATCGGCGTCGTCGGGCTGCAGTTCCTCGCCGCCAACGCGAAAATCGACGCGAAACCCGGTGTCGGCCAGATCCGGTGACACCCCGGTTGGCGCATCGCGTTCGGCGCGCAGTTGACCCAGAACACCGAGATCCAGTACGCCGCCCGGGGCGAGTTCGCCGCCCGCTGGCCGTTGCTGCGTCATCGCTGCGGAGAGGAACAGTTCGTTGCGGTAACGACGGGCTTCGGCCCCACTCCACGCCACCAAGGGCTGAGCATCGTCTCTCGCCGGCAAAAGCTCGGTGAGAATGCGCCCCAGGGCGGTGGCCGGCGGCGGCGGCAGACGCTGTTGCCGAACCGCGTAGCGGATCAGGTTGCGAGCCCGCACGTCGCCCAGCGCGGTGAGTCGATCCACGGGCAGGCGGCCCGGGTTTGTATCGCCAAGATCGACGGCGGCCAGGTCGTCCTGCAGCGTCGACGCCTCAGCCATAAGCGCAGCCGAGCGCGCCAGGCCGCCGCTCGTGTTTGACCAGCGCGTTTGCAGCAGCGGGATGACCTCGTGGCGCAGGAAGTTTCGATCGAACGCCGTTTCCGCGTTGCCGGGGTCGTCGATCCACAGCAGCTGCTCGGCATCCGCGTACGCCCGCAGTGCCGACCGAGGAACGTCCAGTAAAGGTCGCATCAGCCGTCCCGCACCCAGCGGACGCGTCCCGGGGATACCGGACAGGCCGAGTGGACCCGACGCGCGCATAAGGTTCAGCAAGAGGGTCTCGGCCTGGTCATCAAGATGGTGCGCACTCAGCAGGACGTCGCCGTCGCGCAGATGGTCGACGAACACCGAGTAGCGCGCGTCGCGTGCGGCTGCCTCCGGCCCGGCCTCATGGTCAGCATCGACCTGCACGGTAAACGACTCGATGGCAACGCCCAACTCGTGAGCAAACGCCTCGCAATGCGCCTGCCACTGCCGGGCATCATCGTGCAGCTGGTGGTTGACGTGAACGGCCGACACCGGCAGCGCCACACCGCAGCGGCAGGTGGCGTGCAGCAGAGCTGTGGAATCCAGGCCACCGCTGTAGGCGACCACCAGCCGCTGCGCATCGCCCGCACCAAGACTGTCCAGCCTTCGGCGCAGCCAATCCGGGCTGAAGCTCACGCTTCCTTGAACGACCCGAAACCCGCGAGGCGACGCTGGCGCTCTTCCAGCAACTGGTCGAGCCGTGTTTGCGTGACCTGGTCGAGTGCACTGATCAGTGCATTGCGGATCACGTCTGCCGCTTCGACGGGATTGCGATGCGCGCCGCCCAGCGGTTCTGGCAGGACCTCGTCCACGAGGCCAAAACCTTCCAGATCCGTCGCGGTGATACGCATCGCTTCCGCAGCTTCGGACGCCTTCTCGGCACTCTTCCAGAGAATCGACGCGCAGCCCTCGGGAGAGATCACCGAGTACACGCCGTACTGCAGCATCATCAGGCGATCGCCGACGCCGATCGCCAGCGCGCCGCCGGATCCGCCCTCACCGATCACCACGCTGATAATCGGTGTGCGCAGCCGCGACATCAAAAACAGACTGTAGGCGATGGCCTCGCTCTGGCCACGTTCCTCGGCACCAACGCCCGGGTAGGCACCCGGCGTGTCGATCAGGGTCACAATCGGCAGTTTGAACTTTTCCGCCATGCGCATCAGGCGCTGTGCCTTGCGATAGCCTTCCGGTTTCGGCATGCCGTAGTTGCGGCGAACACGCTCCTTGGTATCGCGGCCTTTCTGGTGCCCGATAAACATGACCGAACGACCGTCGATGCGACCGATGCCGCCGACAATCGCCGGATCGTCAGCGTACATGCGATCACCGTGCAGCTCCTGAAAATCGGGCGCGATGCGGGCGAGGTAGTCCAGCGTGTACGGCCGCATCGGGTGGCGGGCGACCTGGGCGACCTGCCACGGGTTGAGCTTGGAAAAAATGTCGCGCGTCAGCGTCTGGCTCTTTTCCCGCAACCGCGCGACTTCCTCGTTGATGTTGATTTCCGAGTCTTCGCCGACGTACTGCAGCTCCTCGATCTTCGCTTCGTACTCGGCGATCGGCTGCTCAAAATCCAGGAATTTCATATCCATAGCGGTCTTTCTTAAATGTGCCCGTAGCTCATGGCCGGACTCTACATGATTTCCCGTCCGGGAGTGTACAGCAATCGAACATTATCGCTGCCCAGCAAATCCACGAGCTTGTCGCGCAGTTCGCGACTCGGCTTGACCGACCACTCTGCGCCAAGGCTGAAGCGGGCCGCGGCGTCGGCGCCGAAGTACTGCACGGAAACGTCGCAGTGGCCCTGGCGATACGGCAGCAGAACATCGTGCAGCTCCGTCAGCAGCTGCTGGCCGTGACCGTTGGGCGCGATCTTCAACAACATACCCTGTGCCCGGCTTTCGATGACGCGATCCACGTGCACGATGTTTTTGACGTTGATCGTCCAGGCGCCGATGAAGTCGTCGTAGCGCAACGCGCCGCTGACCACGAGGATTTCATCCTTGACCAACAGGTGACGAAACTCGTTGGCCGCCTCACTGAACAGGCTGACTTCCATGCGACCGCTGTCGTCATCGAGCACAACACTGACCCGGTTGCCGCGTTTGCGAATGTCCATCACCAGGCCGGCAACCGACACCTCCCGACGACCGGCGCCGTAGTCACGCTCACCCTTGCCGTTTTGCGGCGGCGCTTCCGTCGCGAGCTCGCCGAGCTTGCCGTCGACGAAAAAGCGAGCGTCCTTACGCACGGTGTCGAACGGATGTCCGGTCAGGTACAGGCCGAGTGCTTCTTTCTCGTAGCCGAGCTTCAGGCGCTCCTGCCATTCGACGAGGTTGTCGGTCTCGACGACGGGTTCCTCGGCCGGTTCCGACAGGCCGAACATGTCGTTCTGTCCCGCTGCGGATGCCTTGGCGTGCTGACTGGCGCCCTTGAGCGCCTCTTCGACCTGCTCCATCATCGCGCGACGCGACACGCCAAATCCGTCCATGGCGCCGGCTTTGATAATGGCCTCCAGCGCCCGTCGATTGATCCGGTCGGCGTCGAGACGCATGCAGAAGCCGGCAATGTTGGTAAACGGACCGTTGCTCTCGCGTTCATCGATAATGGCCTCAACGACAGCGCGCCCTACCCCTTTGATCGCACCCAGGCCGTACAGAATGCTGTGGTCATCCGGCACGCTGAAGTGGTGGTCCGACCGGTTGATGTCCGGCGGCAACAGCTTGAGCCCCAGTGAACGAACATCATCCTTGAGGACGACAAGACGGTCGGTGTTGTCGAGGTCTGCGCTCATAACCGCCGCCATGAACGGTGCCGGGAAATGCGCCTTCAGGTAGGCGGTCTGGTACGACAGCACAGCGTAGGCCGCCGAGTGTGACTTGTTGAACCCGTAACCTGCGAATTTCTCCATCAGGTCGAAGATGTGCGTCGCCATCCGTTCTTCGACGCCGCGTTCGGTGGCGCCTGACACGAAAATGCCGCGTTGCTTCTCCATCTCCTCGGGCTTTTTCTTGCCCATTGCACGCCGCAGCATGTCGGCTCCGCCCAGCGTATAGCCAGCCAGCACCTGCGCGATCTGCATAACCTGCTCCTGGTAGAGAATGACGCCGTAGGTCTCCTTCAGGACCGGTTCGAGGTCGGGATGCAGGTAGTCGATTTCTGTGCCGTCGGTCTGGTGCTTTCTGGCGATGAAGTCATCGACCATCCCGGACTGCAGCGGGCCCGGACGAAACAGCGCGACCAGCGCGACCAGGTCGTCGAATTGGTCGGGTCGAAGCCGCTTGATCAGGTCGCGCATGCCGCTGGATTCAAGCTGAAACACCGCGGCGGTCTGCGTGCTCTGCAGGAGACGGAAGGTCTTCTCATCACGCATCGGAATGCGATTGATATCGAAGTCATCGCTGGCGCCGGACTCTCGCACGATGCGTTCTGCCCAATCGATGATCGTCAGCGTCTTCAGGCCCAGGAAGTCAAACTTGACGAGCCCGATAGCCTCGACGTCGTCCTTGTCGAGTTGCGTGACCGCGTTGACACCGCCCTCCTCACAGTACAGGGGTGAAAAGTCGGTGAGTTCGGTCGGCGCAATCACGACACCGCCGGCGTGCTTGCCGGCGTTGCGCGCCAGTCCTTCAAGCGATTTGGCCAGGTCGACGATGGCAGCGACCTCCTCGTCGTCATCGCACAGTTGCCGCAGTTCTTCGGACTGCTCCAGCGCCTTGTCGAGCGTCATGCCGATCTCAAAAGGAATCAACTTGGCAATGCGATCGACAAATCCGTAGGGCTGCCCAAGAACGCGCCCGGTGTCACGGATGACAGCCTTCGCGGCCATCGTGCCGAAGGTGATGATCTGCGAGACTTTTTCACGACCGTATCGCTCGGCGACGTAGTCGATGACGCGATCGCGCCCCTCCATGCAGAAGTCCACATCGAAGTCCGGCATGGAGATACGCTCAGGATTCAGGAAGCGCTCAAACAGCAGGTCGTGCTCCAGGGGGTCCAGGTCGGTAATGCCGAGCACCCAGGCGACCAGCGATCCGGCACCGGAGCCACGGCCGGGACCGACCGGCACATCGTTTTCCTTGGCCCACCGGATGAAGTCCGCGACGATCAGGAAGTAACCGGGGAAGCCCATGGACTTGATGACGCCGAGTTCGGTCTCCAGGCGTTCGACGTACGGCGCTGACAACAGCGCACGCTCGGACGTGTCGACATCGCGTTGTGCGAATTGCGTCTCCAGCGCCCGCTCCAGTCCCTTGCGAGACTCCTGTTCCAGGAAAGCTTCCTCGGACTGGCCGTCCGGAATCGGGAACGCGGGCAACACGTTCTTGCCCAGCTCCAGGTCGAGGCTGCAGCGACGGGCGATCTCAATCGTGTTCTCGATGGCCGTCGGCACATCGGCGAACAATTCCGCCATCTCGGACGAACTGCGCAGGTATTGCTGGTTGCTGTAACGCCTCGGCCGATCCGGATCGGCGAGACTGCGTCCTTCGTGGATACAGACGCGCGCCTCATGCGCTTCAAAATCGGACGCCTCCAGGAAGCGAACATCGTTACTGGCGACCACCGGCGTGCGGGTCGCATCCGCCAACTCGAGACTGGCCCGGACACAGTCCTCTTCGGCGGGTCGGCCCGTCCTGGTGAGCTCCAGGTAGAAGCGACCGGGGAACACCGTGTTCCAGTGATCGAGGGCGGTACGAGCCTCCTTGCCGTGGCCGTTTACCAGCAACTGGCCGAGCTCACCGTGCAATCCGCCGGATAAGGCAATCAACGACTGGCAGGCATCCTCGGTAAGCCAGGCACGGCGTACGGTCGGCAGGCCGCGAACCTGGTTTTCGATGAACGCACGGGTGATCAGCTGCGACAGGTTGCGATAGCCGTCGCGATTCTGACAGAGCAGGATCAGGCGATGGGGTCGTTTGTCGTCTTCCGGGTTTTCGATCACGAGGTCGGCGCCCACAATCGGCTTGATGCCCGCCGCGATCGCTTTGCGGTAGAACTTGACCAGCGCGAACAGGTTATTGCGGTCGGTCAGCGCGACCGCCGGCATACCGTCGGCGCGACAGGCCTCCACCAGCCGGTCGATGCGAACCGTGCTGTCGACCAGCGAGTACTCGCTGTGCAGACTCAGGTGGGCAAACGCCGTCATGCGACACGGTCCTTCATCAACGACATGGGCGCAAAGCTCATGCGATGTTGCGGGCACGGCCCCGACGATTCGATACGCGCCCGATGCTCACGCGTGCCGTAGCCCTTGTGGCCGGCAAATCCGTACTCGGGATATACATCGTGCAGTTGTCGCATCATGCTGTCGCGAACCGTCTTGGCCAGGATCGACGCAGCGCTGATTGCAGGAACCTTGTCGTCACCCTTGATGATCGCCTCGCCGCGCAGCGAAAAGGTGTGGAAATCCAGATCAGGCAGGCGATTGCCGTCGACGAGCACCCGCGTCGGGCGTATGCGGAGTCCCAGTACGGCACGGCGCATCGACAGCATCGTCGCGTGCAGGATGTTCAGCGTGTCGATTTCCGCCACGTCGGACCAGGCCACGGCCCAGGCAAGCGATCGCTCCCGGATCACGCCGGCCAACTCGACACGTCGCTTCTCGCTGAGCTTTTTCGAATCCGCGAGGCCGTCCAGCGGTTCGGTCAACACAACGGCGGCGGCCACGACCGGGCCCGCCAGCGGCCCCCGACCAGCCTCATCGACGCCGGCAACGAAGCCTTGCTGTTCCCCATCTTGTCGCCGAGCCATCAAGCTATCATCCGTACTACCGCGTCTGCCGCGCGTTCATCGGCGTCAAGCGCCATTGCCTGCCGAAGTTTAACAAACCTGTCCCGGATCTCGGCGCGGCGCGGCGCGTCCGCCAGCAGGGCCGCGGCCTCGGTGGCCACAGCGTCGGGAGTCGCGGCTTCCTGCAGAAACTCAGGTATCAGCGCTTGCTCGGTCAGATTGTTGGGCAGGGTGACGTAATCGAGCTTGAGCAGGTCAAACGCGCGAACAATGGCGGCCGACAGCGGCGCCAGCTTGTAGATGGCAATACAGGGCTTACCCAGCAAGGCAGCCTCGAGTACCGCGGTACCGGAGGCCAGGATCACGAGATCCGCAGCCGCCATGACGTCGACGCCGCGACCGTCGACGACGCTAACCCGAGAGACCATTCCGTGATCTGCCAGGCTGTCGCGAATCATCGCTGCGATGGCAGCGGTCGCCGCCGGAATCACAAATTGCAGATTCGGTGTGTCATCGGCCAACCGCTTTGCGCTGCCGAGAATAATGTCGATCAGGCGACTGACCTCACCGCGTCGACTGCCTGGCAGTAAGGCAATCATTGGCCGGTCGTCCGCCAGCCCGAGCGCACGCTTCAGCGCCGCGGTATCTTGCGGCGGTGACAGGCTGTCCGCCTTCGGGTGGCCTACAAATTCCGCCTCGACACCCGCATCCCGATACAGCGCCGGCTCAAACGGCAGGATGCACAACACCTTGTCAGCAGCGCGGGCGATTTTCCGGATTCGCTTCGGGCGCCATGCCCAGATCGTTGGACTCACGTAGTGAACGGTGGGAATTCTAGCGGCTCGCAGACGGGTCTCGAGAGCGAGATTGAAATCCGGCGCATCGATGCCGACGAAAACGTCCGGTGGTGACGCCTGCCAGCGCTTGGCGAGCGACGAGCGTAACTTGAGGAGTCGCGGTACGTGCCGCAGCGGCTCGACCAGGCCCATGACCGCGAGATCCTCAGACGGCGCCCAGGCGTCGCAGCCGGCATCGATCATCGCCGGACCGGCGACACCCTCAAAAACAGCGTCGGGATAGCGTTTGCGAACGGCCGCAATCAGGCCGGCGCCGAGCTGGTCCCCGGAGGCCTCGCCGGCAACGAGCCCGATGCGCATTTATCGCAACAGACCGCGATCGGCCGCGCGAAGTGAATCGAGAAAAATGTCGAGCTCAGGCTGCTCATCCACCAGCGACGCAATTTCCTCGATCGCCTCGGCGAGCTTCTTACCTTGCCGATACACAATACGGTACGCATTCTTGATATTGCGTACCTGGTCCTTGCTGAATCCTCGGCGTTTTAGGCCTTCGGCGTTGATGCCGCGAGGTGCAGCCGGCTGCCCGGAGATCATCGCGTAGGCGGGAACATCCTGGCTGATGATGGAGAACATTCCGAGGAAGGCGTGCGCTCCGATCTTGCAGAACTGATGCACACCGGTGAAACCGCCAAAAATCACCCAGTCGCCAACGTGAACGTGTCCAGCCAGCGTCGCGTTGTTGGCGAGGATCGTGTTACTGCCAACGCGGCAGTCGTGCGCGATATGCACATACGCCATGATCCAGTTGTCGTCAGCGATTGACGTAACACCCTCGTCGTCGACAGTGCCGCGACTGATGGTGCAGTACTCACGAATCGTATTGCGATCGCCGATTTCAAGCCGGGTGGGCTCGTCCGCGTACTTTTTGTCCTGTGGGTCGTCGCCGATCGACGCAAACTGGTAAATACGGTTGTCCTTACCGATCGAGGTAGGCCCGTTGATAACGACGTGGCTGCCAATGCGACAGCCGGCGCCAATCGTGACGTCATCGCCGATAACACTGTAGGGTCCGATCTCGACATCGTCGGCAATGCTCGCCGATTCGGAAATGATGGCGGTAGGATGGATCACACGTTACCCCGGTTTGCGCAAAAACAGAGAATAGCCGCCCGGCTAGCGCTTGTCTTTCTCGAGTTTGGCGACGCGGTCAACCAATGTGCCGAGGCGGCGGACACGCGCCACTGTCTTCGCCCAGGACTTGGCAGGCTCTCCGGCCCAACCCGCTGAATACGCGCCCGGTTTGGTAATCGACTTGGTGATCATGGTCTTGCCGGTCACGACCACGTCGTCACAGATCTCGATGTGCCCCACTGTGCCGGCGTGACCTGCGAACAAGCAGCGCGCACCGATGCGGGCACTGCCGGCGATGCCCACCTGCGCGGCCATGGCGGTGTGCTCACCGATGATGACGTTGTGGGCGATCATCACCAGGTTGTCGAGGCGCACGCCGTTGCCGATCACGGTGTCGTCGATTGCGCCGCAGTCGATGGTGGTGTTAGCACCGATCTCAACATCATCGCCAATGCGGACGCCGCCAACCTGCGGAACCTTGACCCAGCCGGCCGGCGTCATTGCGTTACCGAAACCGTCGGCACCGATCACCGCCCCGGGGTGCACCAGCACGCGTTCACCGATTTCTACATCCGTGACCAGCGTGACGTTCGCCAGCAGACGCGAGCCACGACCCAGCCGGCAATTCGGACCGACAATGCAGCCGGGACCGACGTAACAGTCCTCGCCAATTTCCGCACCGGCTTCAACCACCGCATGGGCAGCGACTTCGGCCGAGGCAGCAAGCGAGGCACCCTCTGCGACCACCGCGCTACCGTGTACACCGGGCGTCAGCGCACGCGGCGCATGCAGAACCGCCGCGATGCGCGCATAGGTTGCGTAGGGGTCTTTGCTGATGAGCACCGGGACCGGGCTGTCGACAGCGTCGTCGCGCCGCAGGATGACCGCACCGGCGGCGGTGTCCAGCAGCTGGTGTTTCAGCGCGGCATTGGACAGAAAGCTGACAGCCGTCGCGTTGGCGTTGACCAGGCTGTCTACGTGGTCAACCGCGACGGCTGGTGAGCCTTGCAGTTCGCAGTCGAATTGTTCGGCGAGATCGCCGAGCGTTGTCGACACGAGCGAGATCAGTTGGAGGCGGTTGCCTTGAACTTGGCTTCGACGGCGGTCAAAACGTCGTCAGTCACATTGACGGCAGCGCTGGCGAACAGCACGCCGTCGCCAACGATTAGGTCAAAACCTTCGGTCTGTGCGAAGGCCTGAACTTCAGACAGCACTGAACGCTGCAACTTGGCCAGTTCTTCGTTACGACGCAGGTTGAAGTCTTCGCGCAGCTCCTGGTCCATGCGAGTAACGTCTCGGCCCAGATCACGCAGGTCTTTCTCGGCGTTGCGGCGCTCCGTCTCGCCCATGACCTGCAGGTCGGTCTGAACTTTCTCGACGAGGTCTTCGTATTCCTTCTGCTTGGCGACCAGTTCACGCTGGCGCGGAGCAAACTCTTCCTCGAGCCCTTCCAGCGCGACTTTCGTCTGCGGAATGCGTTCCAGCAACAGCGGAATGTTGACCACGCCGATCTTCATTTCCTGAGCGGCGGCCGGTGCTGCGAAACCTGCGAAAAGGGCTACGCCGGCAATCGTCGTGATCCAAAATGCTTTAAGAGAATTCATACTGTCTTCCGTTCTTAAAATGCTTGTCCAATGGAGAACTGGAATCGTTCCACTTCGTCTCCGTAAAACCGATCGTTGCCTTCATACCTGTCCAGCGGGAAGGCGTAACTGAATCTAAATAATCCCAGGGGCGCGAGCCACTGGACGCCGATACCGACCGACGATTTCATATCGTTGAAGTCGGGCTCGTACGTTACCCGGCTGCCGAGGCGATCCGTAAAGCTCACCTCACCCGTGTTAAACACGTTGCCCACGTCGTAAAAGATCGACGCACGCGCCTGGCTGGCAAACCTGCCCGGGAGCGGAAGTATAAGCTCTAGCTGGCTCGCGACCAACACATTGCCGCCGTACGGGTTACCGAAGGTGTCACGGGGTCCGAGGAACGACTCGCGGAAGCCGCGTACCGACTGCGGACCGCCGCCAAAGAACTGTTTGTAAGGCGGCAGGGCCGTGGTATCGCCCAGACCCTCGCCGATCGCAAGATCCGTGTTGAAGCGGACAATCCAGTTTGGCAACAGCTGGAAATATTTCGTTAAACCGTAGCGCGCAGTGTAGTACTCGACATCACTGCCCGGCACCGCCATGGACAGGAACAACTGCTGACGCGTACCGCGAGTCGCGAACAGCGAACGGTTGCGACTGTCGTAGGACCAGCCGAGCAGCAGTTCGAGGTTTTCGAATTTGGTGCCGAAGATCTGACCGATGAAGGTATCTTCGATAAACGAATCCCCGTTGTTCAGCACCCAGTCCTGCGCCTGTTGGGTACTTCCAGCTGAGGACAACAGCTCGGAGGACTGGTAGGACAGGCCGACCGACAATGTCTGGAATTCGCTGATCGGATATCCGAAGTCGACCGATGCCGCTGCCGTCTGCGTTGAAAAGTCCGACGCGCCGGATACAAACTGTGTGATGTCGCGGAAATTGACGCCGACGGTACGACGGACGCCATCCATCGTGATGTAGGGGTCGGTGTGCGAGAGGCTGTAAAGCTTCGAGAACCGACCCGAGTTCAGGTCCAGCGCTACACGATTACCAGAGCCCAGAAAGTTCGTGTGCACGATGCTACCGTTCAAAATTAGCTTTTGAGACTCGGAATAGCCGACGCCGCCGGAGAACTGTCCGGGCATGCGGTACTCAAGGTCGAAGTCAACGTCCACCATGTCCGGTACTCCGGGCACAGGTGTGGTCTCGGTTTCAACGGATTCGATAAACGGCAAGCGTTGCAGTCGTATTTTTGAACGGTCTACCGAGCGGTTGGACAGGAAAGCGCCTTCGAGTTGACGCATTTCGCGACGCAGTACCTCGTCATCAACCTGGTCGACTCCAGTGAAGTTGATACGGCGAACGTAGACCCGCTGCTTCGGATCAATAAAGAAGCGGACGGTGACTTCCTTGTTGTCAAAGTCGAGCTCCGGAACCGGCTGGATCTCCGCGTTCGCGTAGCCCTGTTCGCCCAGGCGAATCTGCATCAGCTCGGCCGATTGATCGAGCAGCCCCTGGTTGAACGTGGAGCCCGGCTGCGCCAGGACCAGCACGTTCAGGAACTGCTCGGGCACGACCATGTCACCAACGAGCTTCACGTCCGAGATCGTGTACTTGTCACCTTCGCGAATGGTGATCGTGACGAACATGTCTTTCTTGTTCGGCGAGATCGCAACCTGCGTGGATTCGATGCGGAAGTCGGCGTAGCCGCGGTCCTTATAGTAGGACTCGAGAATCTCGAGGTCGCCTTCAAGGCCCTCTTTCTCGTAGCGATCGTCCTGTCGGAACCAGGACAGCCAGTTTGCGGTGTCGAGTTTGAAGTCGGTGCGAATGTCTTCCTCGTCAAAGCTGTCATTGCCAACAATGTTTACCTGGCGAATGCGCGCGCGGTCGCCCTCCTTGACCGTCACATTAATGGCGACCGTGTTGTTCGGACGCTTGTTGACCTCGCTTTCGATCTCGACGCTGTATTTGCCGCGGTCGAAATACTGTTCACGCAGGAATTGCTCGACGTTATCGAGCACCGACGGATCGAATGTCTTGCCCGATGCCAGCCCGACGTTGCGCAGCGATTCGAGGAGATCCTCCGACTTGATGTCCTTGTTACCCTCGATTTCAAAGCTCTCGATCGACGGCCGTTCGAGAATGGCGATAACCAGCGTATTGCCTTCACGGCGCATCTCGATGTCTTCGAACAATCCTTGCCGGTACAGCGACGCAATGGCCTCACCGACTCGCGCGCCATCCACCTCGTCACCAATATTGATGGGCAGGTAGTTGAACACCGTGCCCTCCGAGATTCGCTGCAGCCCCTCGACACGCATGTCGCGAACCACGAAGGAGCCGAAGTTGGCTGCCGCAGGCAACGCAATCAGTAACGTGGTGCACGAAATCAGCAGTCGACTAACAAGGGTTTTCAACATCCGGGAACCTCAAGAACCTAGCTGAACAGCCGGGACAGATCGTTATAAAAAGCAAAACTCATGATCAACAGCAGGGCAAAGATGCCGACCTGCTGGCCGAAAATCTGCGCGCGCTCGGACAGCGGCGTACCGCGGATACCTTCAATCACCTGGTATACGATCTGGCCGCCGTCGAGAATCGGGATCGGTAACAGGTTCAGAACGCCGAGACTGATGCTGACGATGGCCAGGAAACCGAGGAAACTCGACAAGCCGCGTTCGGCGGATTCACCGGCGTACTGGGCGATATTGACCGGCCCGCTGATGTTTTTGATGGAGACATCGCCGGTCACCATGCGACCGAGCATCGTGAGGGTGAAAACGGTGGAGTCCCAGGTCCGGTCGATCGCCCGACCGACGCTCTCCAGCGGTCCGTACTGACGGTTGTAGTAGTAGCGCGATACGTCGTCCACGCGGGTAATGACGCCGAGCAGGCCGACACGCTGTCCGTCGCGCTCATCGACACCGACGGTGACATCGCGCGTGAGCTGTTCACCTCCGCGATCGACGGTGACCGGCACCGTGCTCCCCGGCAACGCCGTGACAACTTCCAGCAGGTCGGAAAAGCGTTCGGTGGACTCGCCGTTAATCGCAATGACCCGGTCACCCACCAACAGGCCTGCGGCTTCCGCGGGACTGTTGTCAGAGAAATCAGAAATGATCGCGGGGCGATCGTTGCTGCTGCCGGGCCGGAAGCCCAGGCCGTCGAACAACAGACCCGGCTCTGTCAGCCGGCGCGCGTCCGAACCGACATCGATGACGGCGCTGCGTTGATCGCCCTCGTCATTTTCGAGTGTCAACGGGATCGTGCCGCTGGCGACCATCGTATCGAGCATCTCGAGCAGCGCGGACTCCCAGTCCGCCGTCGGTTTGCCATTAACCGCGACGATACGATCGCCGGTCTGCAGCCCGGCGTCAGACGCATACGAGCTCTCGTCGACCTGCCCCACGGACGGCACCAGTGTCGGTATGCCGTAAATAAACAGTGCCCAATACGCGAAAATCGCGAACAGAAAATTAAAGGCCGGACCCGCGAGCAAGGTCGCAATGCGCAGCGGTATCGGTCGCTGGTCGAAGGCCCTGCCGTCGTCTTCAGGCGAAATGCCGGCTTCGCGGCTGTCCAGGAAGCGCACGTAGCCACCGAGCGGAATCGACGACAGGCTGTACTCGGTGTTGTCCGGACCCGACACGCGACTCCAGATCGGACGCCCGAAGCCGATCGAAAATTTGAGGATCTTCATGCCGGACCACTTGCCCACGATGTAGTGCCCGTACTCGTGCACCGCGACCAGCACGCTGATCGCCACGATGAACGATAGAATGCTGCCGAGCACTCCCGACATCATGATTCGAGTCCTTTTGTGGGCATCCCTGGCCTTCCCTCCGCGAACGGGCCTATGCACATGGACAGGACCGCCGGCAAGCAGTTCCCGGCCACGCTAGGTTGCTGAAACTGAACGCAGGCTGAACGATTCATGCGAACAGGCCCATCCATGCCAGCCCGAGCGCAAACAGCGGCGCCGCAGCGGATACACTGTCGACGCGGTCCAGTATGCCGCCATGGCCCGGAAACAGCTTACCGCTGTCTTTGACGCCGGCCGATCGCTTGAAAATACTCACGGTAAGATCACCGACGATCGACAGGCTCGCGACCGCAACGCAAAACGGCACGATCGCCAGCAAAGGCGCTTCAAACCAGAGTGCGCCCGCTACCGCGATCAGCGAGACGGTCAGCAGGCCGCCGATGACACCTTCCCAGGTTTTACCCGGGCTGATGCTGGGCGCGAGCTTGACGCGGCCGAACAGCTTCCCGGCGAAATAGGCACCCACGTCTGCCGCCCAGACCACGAGCAGCGCAAACAGCAGCGTCTCAGGACCGATGCGGTAGAGCTCTCGCAGCGCAATGAACAAGGGCAGCAAAACAAAGAGTCCCGCCACCCAGGCGATCAATCGCGGCACCGCCGTCGGATACATAAACACCCACAACAGCGCGGACAACCACCATATTGCTGCGGCGAACAACACCTGCTCGATCACGGCATCACCGTAGAAATGCAGCCCGGCAAGCAAAAGCCCGATCGCTGCGACGTAGGCGTAGCGAACGACAGCACGCGGTTCGCGCAATAAGCCCGACCATTCCCAGGCGCCGGCCATGGCGACAAATGCGATCGCCACCTCCGCGACCAGCGGCGGCGCGACAAACAACACGACCAACAATACGCCCAGTGCGATCAAGGCCGAAATGATGCGCGCCTTCAGCACTTGACGGCCTCCAGCTGTTCCGGTGTGTTGCCGTAGCGGCGCTGGCGCCGGGCGTAGAACGCCAGTGCCTCGTCGAGGTGCTGGCTGCGGAAATCCGGCCAGAGTTCGTCTGTGAAAAACAGCTCCGAATACGCCAGATTCCACAGCAGGAAGTTACTGATTCGCTTCTCACCGCCGGTCCGAATCAACAGGTCGGGATCCGGTACCCCGCGAAGTTCGAGCTCCGTGTCGAGTGCATGTTCATCGACGTCGTCGGGGTGCAGTTCGCCGTCGTGCACCTTGCGGCACAATTTCTGCGTCGCCTGCACCATGTCCCAGCGGCCGCCGTAGGCAACCGCAACGACGAGGTGCAGGCCGGTGTTGTTCTTGGTCAGTTCTTCGCCGGCGCGGATTTTTTCGACGAGGGCGAGATTGAGTCGCTCCCTGGCGCC
>JBCDJX010000005.1:0-74955 GCA_038747355.1 Pseudomonadota bacterium
CAGTCCCAATGCGCTGGTGATATCACGCGGCGTCTGTGGCCCCATGTCGACGCAGAGCGCCGGTTCGGCGGCGGCAACGGCCGTCGATTCGTCCGCAACGGGCTCTGGCGCGGTTTCCGTCTCGCCCGTGCATCCTGTCAAAATTGTCGCAAGCGTTGCCGACGCAAACACACGCTTTTTCATCTTTGTCTCCTGAAGGCCGTCTGGAACGGGTGTGTCGGCCGTCGCCGATCGGGTGCGCAGCGGTATCCCGACAACGGTCCACCCAATGTCATCCACCGTGCTAATAAGTGTACCGCGGAATGCGCGCCCCTGGAGGCTGCTCGCTGGCGATGCTCGCGGTTCGATTGTCGCTACAATGTCTGCATGGATCTGACGTCCGGCGCCACGCAACATCGCCTGAATCTCGACGAGTGGGTCGCGTCCGCGCGTTACCTGTCGGTCGACGGCCGGCAAATCGCCTACTGGACGGCCGGCTCCGGACGGCCTCTGCTGCTTGTGCACGGTTACCCGACGGCTTCCTGGGACTGGCATCGAATCTGGCCGACACTGTCGCAACACCGTCGCCTGGTGGCCTGTGACATGCTGGGCTTCGGGCTGTCGGACAAGCCACCGATCCGTTATGCGATTCAGCACCAGGCGCGCATCCAGGAAGCCCTGCTCGCCGAACTGGCTATCGAGTCTTACGATGCGCTGGTGCACGACTACGGCGTGTCGGTCGGCCAGGAGCTGCTCGCACGTCAGCTGGAGGGCAGCAGCCAAGCGCAAATCGGTCGAATGGCGTTCCTGAACGGCGGCCTGTTTGCCGAACAACATCGTCCGGTCGCACTGCAAAAGCTGGGTATCAGCCCCATCGGCTTCGTGCTCGGATGGATCATTAACCGTCAGCGATTCGGCAGGAGTTTCTCCGCTGTTTTCGGCGCTGACAGCCGACCGACCGACGATGAACTCGATGAGCACTGGCGCCTGATCACCCACAACAACGGCCACCGGGTGACACATCGGCTGCTCAGCTACATTGCTGAGCGTGTGCAACACCGGGAACGCTGGGTGTCCGCCTTGCAGGCTGGCGTGGTCCCCGTGCAGCTGATCAACGGCGGCGCCGACCCTGTCTCCGGCAAGCATCTCTACGAGTATTTCCGCCAACAGGTCCCGGGTGCGGACGCGGTCTGTTTCGAGGAGATCGGTCACTACCCTCAGCTGGAAGCGCCGGAGCGTGTTCTGACGGAGCTTGGGCCGTTCCTGGCGCAGCGGGGCATTTAGCCCGGCGCGTTTCGGCGGTACTCTATCCGCCATGAACACGCCGCATATCTGGCTACGCGCCGAAACCAAACCGAATGAACAGCGCACGCCGCTGACGCCCAGGGGTGCTAAAACGCTCATCGACAAGGGTTTCAGGATCACGGTGGAAATCGACCGGGATCGGATATTCCCGATCGACGATTACCGCGCCGCCGGCTGCGAGGTCATCGAAGGTGGTGCATGGATCGACGCACCCAGCGACGCATTCATTCTGGGTTTGAAGGAATTGGCTGAAGAAGACTTCGAGCTCGAACATCGGCACATCCATTTCGCTCACGTGTTTAAAGGACAGTCCGGTGCCAGCGAGATGCTGGGCCGATTTATCGCGGGGGGCGGCAGTCTCTACGATCTCGAATACCTGTTGCTTGAGAACGGACGTCGAATTGCCGCGTTCGGCTACTGGGCGGGCTACTGCGGCGCGGCGCTGGGCGTTCTGGCGCATGCCAACAAGGCCGCCGGCGCCGCACGACCGTTGACTTCGCTGGAGTCTTTCGCGTCCAAAGACGAGCTGCTTGCACACGTCCGTATCGCGCTGAACAAAACCGACGCCAGGCCCAGCGTTATGGTGATCGGTGCCCGCGGCCGCAGCGGCACGGGCGCGGTTGAACTGGCGAAATCGCTTGATCTCGAAACCATTGAATGGGACCTGGAAGAGACCCGAAAGGGCGGTCCGTTTCAGGAGATCAACGATGCTGACGTGTTCGTGAACTGTGTCTTCGTCGCCAGCGACCTGCCGCCATTCGTCACGCTGGACTCTCTGTCACAACCCGGGCGTCGTTTGTCAGTGATCTCGGATGTGAGCTGTGACCCCTACGGCGACTACAACCCGGTGCCTGTTTACGACCGGATAACCACCTTCGACTACCCGTCAATCTCGATCCCGGCGGGCGACGTGCCGCTGGACCTGATTGCCATCGATCATCTGCCGTCGTTACTGCCCAGAGAGAGCAGCGAAGACTACGGCGGCCAGCTGCTGCCGTTTCTCTCGACCCTTGACCAGCCCGACGAAGGCGTTTGGGGCAGGGCGCATTCGATTTTCATGCAGAAGGTCGAGTCGCTGCGCAACACCTAGGCCGGCGGCAGCGGTCATCGTCTCTCAGCCGCATTGGACGCCTCGACCAGCACACATTGCTTGGCCTACCAGCTTTACTTGTCTAACGGCCAACGGCTGTCGATGGTCAGCTCGTTCGTTTAGCTGCGACTGACCCCGGCACGAAAACCGGGCTGGCAACGGCGTCGCCAGGCCAGTGTGTTGACCAGCCTGTGCGCGGCTCGCCGCGAAGCGTCGCGCAGGCCGTTCATCGGACCCAGCGGTGCCATGGCGTCAACGTTCGCGTAGATGCCCGCAATGCCGGCAGCCACATCGTCCACGTCCGCCCGCGCGCAGTCGGGGTATTCGAGCGAGAGCTCAGAGGCAATCTCGGCCACAAAACGGGCGAACCAGTCTCGCATCCTGCCGGCGAGATCGGGCCGGGCATGCGACGCTGCCATCAGCGCGTTCGCTGCGCGGGTAGCATGGCTGTTGGCGTAACGAGGATCGAACAGGTAGTCGAGCATTGCGGCTACGCGGTTTTCCGCCGGCAAGGCCTGCATGAGCAGCTCGGTATCCGCCTTGCTTCTGTCGAGGAAGCGCTCGATGTACGCATTCAGCAGGTCTTCCTTGTTGCCCACGTTGTGGCGGATGAGGGCCCGGGCCAGGCCGGCTTCGTCGGCCAGCTGTTCCAGTGTTGTCCCTTCCACACCGTGCCTGACGATGCAGCGCTCGTAGGCGTCGAGGATCGTCTCGCGACGTTCCGCTTTCATGCTGGGTCTGGGCATAACAGCGCCTTTTTATCAGTATTGACAAACTATCATGCCCCCATTAAATTATCAAAACTGATAATCAATAGACGGGCTGAATGGATTCTGTTTTCAACACACTGACGGGCGAGTCGCTGTACGCGCTGGAACGCGCGATCGACGATGGATTCTTCGTTATCGCGATCGCGTTTCTGGGCTTTGAGCTACTGCGCTATGCGATCAAGCGTCGCCTGAGCCTGAATCTACTCGGCGACACGCTCGCCAACTTCGCCACCTCCGCCATGTTCGTCGGCATCACCTATTTTCTGCTGGCGGCCTTCTACGTATCCGCCTACGTCACCGTCGCGCAGTTCGCGGTGTTTGATATCGACATCCATGTCGCGTCGATTGTCGCCTGTATCCTGCTGGCGGACTTTGCCTACTACTGGGAACACCGCTTTCTGCACCGAGTAGGGTTCGCGTGGGCGACGCACACGGTTCATCACTCGTCTCCGCATTTCAATGTGTCGGTCGCGTATCGCTTTGGCCCAATGGACGGCGTGTGGCCGCTGTTCTTTCATCTGCCGCTGGTGCTGATCGGTTTCGACCCTTACGTCGTGTTCTTCGCCGAGGTGATCGTGCAGGTCTACCAGACGCTGCTGCATACCGAGGTCGTGCGCAAGCTGCCGCGCCCCATCGAGGCAATAATGAATACGCCGTCTCACCATCGCGTTCATCACGGCTCCAATCCCGAGTACATCGACAAGAACTACGGCGGCATCCTGATTATCTGGGACCGACTGTTCGGGACCTTCGCCGAAGAACGGCGCCCTGTGGTGTACGGCATCACCGATCCAATCGAGAGTGTTAACCCACTGACCGTGTTCACGCACGGTTTCCTGCGACTCTTCAGGAAGATGCAAAAGGCGCCGGGCGTTGCCGGCAAATTGGCGGTAATGATCCGACCACCCGCCTAGAGCCCGGCGCCGCCGAATTGCAGGTGACCGCAAAGCGCGCCAAAATCGATGCACAATCCGGATCGCGAGTGAACAACAATGGCAGAACACTCGGATGACGACCCCTTTGCTACGGGTGCAGGACTCGATCTCCTGCGAGACGTGGGTGACGCGGACCTGA
Organism: Pseudomonadota bacterium; assembly: GCA_038747355.1. GTDB lineage: Bacteria > Pseudomonadota > Gammaproteobacteria > Steroidobacterales > Woeseiaceae > UBA1847. The sequence continues at coordinate 4,219 of JBCDJX010000005.1, forward strand.
AGGGACAGCGTCTCGGCGACTATCGCATCGAAAGCCTTGTCGCTGAGGGCGGCATGAGCCGCGTTTATCGTGCGCATCGTTCAGACGGAACCTTCGAACGTGACGTTGCCATCAAGGTATCCACGCTCAGTAGTGCCAGTGACTCTTTGAAAGCGCGCTTCGAACAGGAGCAGCAAGTCCTGGCGTCGCTGAATCATCCGAATATTTCCCAGCTGTTTGATGCCCGCGTCAACACCGATGGCCGACCTTACATCGTCATGGAGTTTATCGACGGTACCGGCATCGTTGAGTACTGCAGCTCCAACGGACTGCCCGAACGTGAACGCATCCGCCTGCTGATCGATGTCGTTAATGCGGTGGCGTACGCGCACGCCAGGCTGGTAATCCACCGCGATATCAAACCATCCAACGTCATGGTCGGCGCCGATGGCAGGGTCAAGCTGCTGGACTTCGGCATCGCCAAACTGCTCGAAGCGGAGCAGGCGTTGACGCAGGCCACCCCGATGACGCCCAAATACGCCAGCCCCGAGCAACTCCTGGGCCAGCCGATTACCGTGGCTTCCGACATCGCGCAACTCGGCCTTCTGGCATTCGAGGTGCTGACCGGCCACGCCCTGAATGAGTCGGAAACGATGGCGGACGCAATACGCCGCGCGGCGGATGGAAAACCCCTGTCGGTACCAAGCGGCTCAAAGGCGCAATTACCGCGCGAACTGTTGCAGGTTATCGAACAGTGTCTGCGCGCCGACCCCGACGAGCGCTACCGGGACGCGAGCAGCCTGGCGCGGGATCTAGAAGCGTATATCGACGGCTACCCGGTGTCCGCCGTGGGGCAAAGCGCGAGCTATCGTTTTCGAAAGTGGCTCACGCGAAACGCCGCCACAAGCGCAACGGCGGCCCTGGCGCTGATCACTATCGTCGGCGGCACGGCGTGGTACACACTGCAACTCGACACAGCACGGCAACTCGCCGAGACCCAGGCCGAGATCGCACGTGACGAGGCCGACAAATCCCGCGAGATCTCCGAATTTCTGGTTGAGTTGATGGGCGCCCCGATACCCGCCAAGGCAAAGGGCGAAGATATTCTGGTGCTCGATGTTCTGGATCAGGGCGTCGACAAACTCCGCGATGAACTCGACGAGCAGCCGGCCCTGAAGGGCGAGCTGATGGCCACCCTGGGTGAGGTGTACAACGAACTCGGTGAGTTCGAAGCGGCCGACGCGCTGCTCAGTGACGCGGTCAACGTGCATCGAGGCCTGGCAGACAGCGAACCGCTTGCGCTTGCGCACTCGATCTTCGCGCACAGCAAATACTTCCAGGCGCAAGGCGAGCGACAAACCGCGATCGACATGCAGAACGAAGCCATCGCCCTCATCAGCGTGTTGCCCTCACGCGATGCCGAGGAGTTAAACGCGTCACTGCTGAACGCCCAGGGGATCAATTACAGCACCCTGAACCAGTGGGAGGAATCCGAAGGTAAATACCTCGAGGCGATTCGTGTGCATGAGGTGCTCTACGGCAAGGATCATCTGGAGACATCGGTACCGAGAGCAAACTACGGCCTGATGCTGGCCAAGGTTGCACGATTCGATGAGGCCATCCCGCTGCTGGAGACGACCTACCAGGTCGCGATGGACGAGCTCGGTCCATACCACCCGTGGATTGCGCCGCGTGCGATCAATCTTGCCAGCGCGTACCGGCGTATCGGGCGCGACGAAGACGCTGAGCGCCTCTATCGCATTGCGCTGGACCAGGATCGAAAGTTGTACGGTGAGAAACACCACAACGTGGCCTCCAGCCTGGTCAGCCTGGCTCGCTTCATTCGCGGCAAAGGCAGGCGCGACGAGAGCATCGAGATGGCTGAGGAGGCCCTTGAGATTGAGAAGGCGAGCCTTGGTGAAGACCATGTCTACACGGCCGAGACCAGCACCGTGCTGGCCAACTGGTATATCACCGCACGCAGACTGGAGGCGGCGGATGCGCTGCTGCAGGTCGCCGAACCGATCCTGGTCGAAAAACTCGGCGACCACCTGTTTACCGGTAACTTGGTCCTGGCCAAGTCCCGGCTCGCGTACCATAGCGGCGATATTCAGGGCCACATCGCGCTGTCGCACCAGGCGATCGGCGTGTACGAACGTGCCTTCGATGGCAAATCCGAACGGCTGCTGCAGCCGTGGATCTGGATTGGTAACGCGTATAACGAATTGGGCGACACGACCCGGGCCGCGGATGCCTACGGCACCGGTATCGCGTCGGCCAGGCAGGTCAACCAGGAGGATGCCGGATTGTACGAACGACACGCTGAATTGCTGGAAGCCGACGGACGCCCGGATGAGGCGGCGACGGCGCGTGCGCGCGCCGCGGAATTACGCGGCGAGTCGTCGCCGGACTGAGGGCGCTCGATGGCAGGAGAGATCACCCGCCTGCTGGCGGCACACAGGGACGGCGACGGCGCCGCGCTGGACCAGTTGACCGAGTCGTTGTACCCGGAGCTCAAGCGACTGGCCGCGAGCCGCTCCCGCAACAGCGCTGAAATCGGTGCGACCACGCTGGTGGGCGAGACCTTCATACGCCTGCTGTCGGGCGGCGCGCTGACGCCCGAGGATCGCGGCCAGTTTTTTGCACTCGCGGCTACGATCATGCGTCGTATCGTCGTCGATGAAATTCGCCACGTCCTGGCGAACAAGCGTGCGCATACCGACACGACCTTTACCGACTCTGTGCTTGGCGACGACGCGCACGAAAAGGCCGAGTTCCTGCTGCAGGTTGACCAGGTGCTGGGCCAGCTTGAGGCGGCCGACGAACGCCTCGCCCGCGTGTTCGAGTGCCGTTACTTTGCCGGGTTAACCACCGAAGAGACCGCGGAGGCGACCGGTGTCTCCTCGAGAACGGTCGAGCGACTCTGGTCCGAATCGCGCAAACGCGTCGCTTCGATGATCGACGAGAGCCAGTCGTAACTGCGGGGTAGCGGCGCGCCCGCAATCGACGGAAGGCCCTCGTTGAGCTTTTGCTCGATCGACTCGCGACGTCGCTGGTTCAAAACACGTGCTCGATTGACACGGTGATCCGGTCACGCCCGTCGAACTGGCCAAACACACCCAGGCGAGTGCCGCTGAATCGATTGACGCTGGTTCGGATCGTCGTGCTGTCGCCCAGGCTGTAGCGCAGCGTCAAGGACGTCATGCGGTCACTGTCCTGCAACGACTGATAGGCCCGCGCTTCGAGCAAAAGCGTGTCGTAGCGGAAGCTCCTGCGCACAGCGACAGTGGCGAGTCGATCGCGGGCCGGCCGTACGAGGTTGGACGGCGCGTTGCTGATTCGGTCCTCGAGGTACTGCAGGTTGACGAACACCTGGCCGGGCGCATCGATATCCATACCGACGGCGAGCCTGCGCTGATCCCGTTGCACCGTTTGCAGGCCGCGCGCGTCACGCGTGTTGAAGTGCCGATTCGGTTGCAGGCTGGCTTCTACCCGCAGGGCGAGCGGTCCCAGCGCGGTTTCAAAGCTGGCGCCTGCAAGCGATCGGCGTTCGTAATAGCGCTCAACAACCGCGTCCGAACCCAGCTGGCGTAGTCGTCCAAGGGGTTCCGGATCCATGCCGGAATAGGCGAGCAAAGACAGGTCTCCCGCGCCGAGACTGCGTGACAGGCGGATGCCAAAGCCGGAGTCGGACAGGCCGTGTCCCGGCGAGTCGGTGATGATACGAGGCGACGGCTGCTCGGGGTCGGCGCCGAAGCGAAAGCGGGGTGCCCGGAGTTCGAACCAGGCACCCGCGTCGGGGATCACATGGCCGCTGCCGTCGAGGTTGAGCAGCCATTCGCTTCGCCAGCGTCCAACCGTCAGGTCTGCATAGGCGCCCCACAGTGCAATGCGTGACTGGTCGAAATCATCGAGGATGAACTCCCGGAACGACTGGGGATGGGTCACGTCGAGGACCTTGATGCCGTCGAGGCGACCCCAGTTCACCCGCTGTTTGCCAAGCCGCAACAGCAGCGTGTCGCTGCGGTAGGTCAGTGTGAGTTGGCTGAGATCGATGGCTCCCGAGTCGCCCAGCAGCAGGGGGCGACTGCCCTGCGCAAAGCTGTCCCGATTCATGTCACCGGGTTCCAGCTGGTTGTCCGGATCCAGCCAAAGCCGGGTGTCGACATTCAGCGTCCAGTAGTCGTTCAGCGGCAGGTCCGCACCCGGTTCCAGCATCAGCACCGTCTGCATGGTGTCGTCGGCATCGGTGCCGTAACCCCAACTGGCGGTCAGCGGTACAGTCCACGGTGTGGCGCCGGCAGCGCCGCAAGCAAACAACAAACCGATAAACAGCGTTGTGCGCATTACAATGCCTCCAGTTCGCGCGGTAGTTCGCGAGTCAGCAGTTTCTGGTCGAAAAGCGACGCCGACAAAGTCGTGCTGAAATCGATATCCCGGTAGCGAAAACGGGTTTCGTGGCCGGTCTGGTGATTGGTCGCAATGATGTCGGTGGCGGTGAGGATGCCGTCGATCTCGGCGACGCCAGCCACCGTGATTTGCTTCAGCGGGCGCGACTTGAGGTCCGTAAAACGAATCTCGACGGGCATCCAGGTGCCCGCGTCAACCAGGGCTTCGAACGTCGAGTAGCCCAGCTCTTTTGCCAGCGAGGCCTCGATCGGCGTACCGATGATGCGATAGCGGCCGTTGCACGGTTGCGGGGCTTCCGCGAAGGAAAAGCGGAAATCGTCAACATCAAATTTCAGATCTGACTTGACGTCTTCGTAGCTGAAGTCTGTACCGAGGAACTGCGCGCCGCGATCGGACGACGGAATGCGGCGCACCTTCTGTGTCGCCGGCAAATACAGCCAGCGCGCATCGCTGCGGGAGCGCTCGGCGTAGTCGTGGCTCAGGAAGCTCATATTCCTGACCGACTTCGGCGCGAGGTAGGTGATGCGGCTACGGCGCGCCTCCTCGTCTTCCACGCGCAGGACGAGCGCCGTGCGCTGGCGTTCGCGGCCCCGACGGTTGGTCAGCGTGATGTCGATAACGCGCCGCACGGAGTCGCCGTCGTTTCTGGCCTCTACCTGCCGGGCAACATCCCGCGCGGTCAGTTCCGCGTGCGACACCGACGGTTCGATGAACACACCGAGCAGCAGAAGCAGGGTTGCCGCAGCGGGTCGAACCGAGCTCTGTTGCAGACGATCGCGCAGCGACATCAGGACCGGCACAAAAATGACCGCCGCCGCGTAGCTCGCCAGCGTGGCCACGGCGATCAGCCCGCCAAACCGCTGCAGCGTTGGCAGGTCGCTGAACAGCAACACCGAGAAACCAACACCGAGCGCTGCCGAGTTGAAGCCGCAGGCGCGGGCGGTGGCGGGCAACGCTCGTCGCGTGGCAACGAACGTGCTGCTGCCGTGTCGGCGCATCTCGGCCTGCAACTTTTCGACCAGGTGAATTGCGAAGTCGACGCCAACGCCGAGAGCAATGGCTGCAAACATCGACGTTGCCGGTTCGAGGTAGATACCCAGTGCACCCATGACCGCGTACAGACACAGCACAGCAAAACTGACCGGCACGACCGAAATGATGCCCAGCCACAGTGATCGGAAGCACACAGCAGCAGCGACAAGCACAAGCAACAGCGAGAGTCCGACGCCGGCAAAATGAGATGACTTCAGGCTTTCCATCCAGTGATAACCCACATTCACGTTGCCGCTCAGTGTCGCGGTGAGCTCGTCACCAAAGGCGCTGTCGACGTAAGCCTGCAGGGCATGCACCGTCTCCCGGCTGTCACTGAAGTAGGGTGTATCGAGTACGCCGCGAACGAGGGCGTGCTGGTAGTCGTAGTCAATCTCGTCTTCAAGGTCGGACGGATCGCCCGAGGCCTCATACACCAGCAGATACTGGGCAATACCGCCGGGCTGTCCCGGCAGGTCGCGGCCGGCCGTTGCGGTGGAAGGATCGATGGCTTCGTGCAGGCGGTCCAGGTAGTCGACGATGGACACGGTTTTCTGCACGTGCGGCAGTTGGTCGAAGTGCGCCTGCAGCTCAGCGATGCGCTGCATCGCTTCGGGTTCCAACAGTCCCTCGGGATTGCTGGATTCGATCATCACGTCGAGGAACGCCGATCCGGCAAATCGCTCGTTGATCAATCCGTCGGCGATGCGGATTGGCTCGTCGGCGGCGAAGTTCTCAACCTGTGAGCGATCGATGCGCAGTTCGGCGGCGAAATGCGCCGCAAAGCCCACGGCAATGGCCAGTGCAGCAATCACGGTGCCACGGTGCAGGATACCGGTCATGGCCAGGCGCGTGGTCCAGCCGTACGACAGGTGCTGGTGTCGCGCAAAGGCCGGGCTCGGCGACGGTTTCAGCAAGGCCAGCAGCGCAGGCAGCGTGGTCATCGACAGCAGCCAGGCCAGCAAAACCCCGACGGCAGCAAATACGGCGAACCACGTGATTGGCGGCATGATCGACACGGAGGCGATGCCGGTAAATCCGGCGATCGTCGTGACCGTCGTCAAGGTTATCGGGCGTGCCATGTCGTGCATGGCGACGAGGATGGACTCGTCCACCGCCTTGCCGGCGGCACGGTGTCGATAGTAGGCGGAAAGAATGTGGATGGAGTCTGCCACGGCGATGGCGACGATGATGACCGGCAACGCGTTGGTGATCGCGTAGTACGGAATCTGCAGCCAGGACATCAGGCCCAAAGACCCGGCCGCTGAGCCGGCCACGACCAGCAGGGGACCCGGCACCGAGGAGAGTCGTCGGAATGCCAGGAAAATAAAGCTCAGGACGACCAGGAAGACGAGCGGCTGTAATTTTCTTGCGTCGGTGTCGATGTAGCGACTGAGGTAACCGCTAACCGCGGCAGGACCCGCCACATGAATGGCGATGTCGTCGTCCGAATAGGTGCTGGCGATGTCGCGGATGGCGAGATAGGTATCGTCGGCGCGCTGAATCTGGTCGATCTCCGCGAGGATAATCGCTGCCGACGCATCGGCGCTGACCAGCGTGTCGATATGCGGCGGCATCGCCTGCCAGTTCTGTCGCGAGGCGTCAAAGTCGGAAGCGCCCGGCTCGTCGACGTCAAAGTAGGGTTCGACGTAGACGATGCCGGACGCCCCGAAAATTGCGGATTCGTTCACCAGGCTGGTCACGCCGTCTGTGCGAACGTTCGGCAGGCTGGCGATGCGCTCCGACAGTTCTGTCATGAGCGTGGCGATGTCGGGGTTGAACACCGACTCACCGTTGCGGCTTTCGATGGCGATGGCCACGGGGTCGTGCAGGTCGAAAATGGCCTCGACGCGTTCGTCGGCGACCAGCGCCGGGTGGCCGTTTGGCATGAAGGCCTCGATGGAGGTGTCTTTGACGAGGTGTCCCAGGCCGGCGCCGGCAATGGCTATAAGCAGCAGAGAGAAAAACAGGACCTGCCAGGGCCGGGCGATAACGCCACGGAAAAAGCGATCAAGCAGCCGGTCGGTCATAGCGACACCTCGTTGATCGAGTTAACCGCTGCGCCGGAGCGATGGCCGAAACGGTACATTTCGTTTTCCAGGCGCATCCAGTCATCGACGTAGTCGGGGATGGCCGGGGATGTCGCTCCGGGAAACGTCGCCTCGGAAACGGTCTTTGTGGACACCCAGATGCCGTCTTTTCGCAGAGCCGCACGGGTGATACCCACGGCGACGCACCGGTCGCGGTCGTCGATGAAGCTGTGCTCGAGGAAAAACCAGCGCTGGTCCCAGCCGATCAGCCGGGTATTGACCGTGTAACCCTGCAGGATGCGCAGTGAATGCCGAAAGCGGACGAAGCCACCACCAAGCAGGGGCGCCCAGCGATGTTTGCGGATGGCCATCGCAATGCCGGTTTGCGACATCCATTCGGTACGCGCAACGTCCATGATCTGCAGGTACCGGCCATTGTTCATATGGCCAAAGGCATCGAGATCGTGCGGCAGGACCCTGAAGCGGCTTTCGACCGAGTCCGAAAAGTGGCGTCGTTCTGCGAACAGGCTGCCCAGCAGTACGCGGATAAGCCGAAAATAGAGGTTCATGCACGGTTCTCCCTGACGTTAATGGCCCTTTTTCAGGGGCCTCAACATCAAGATCGGGAGAACGTGCCAAAGTCCGCCAAAAAAAGTGGCGGACCGCGGTTTTTCAGGGGGTCAGCGTCCGCAGGTCTACGGAACGACGGTTTGCAGTGACTTGCGCAGCTCGGCAGACCAGTACGGCGCCAGCTGTTTTGACTTCTCGCTGTGGCTCAAGCCGTCAGGAAAGTTGCGCTTGGCGAGGTCGTACAGGTTGAAGCGGATGTGCCGGTCCTGGTCGACGACCAGCACACCGGGGGTGCTCCAGATGTTGTTCAGTTTCGCCACGTTGTCGCCGTTACGCAGCAGCGTAAAGTCGTAGCCGTTTTTCGCCATGTAGGCCACGGCATCGCCGTTGTCGTCGCGAAAGTGCACGGCCAGCACCCGTACCCGATCACCGTATTCATCCTGGATTTTCTGCAGCTCTGGCATCAGCGCCTTGCAGTACGGACACCAGGTGGCCCAGAAGAAGACAATCACCGGTTGCTCGGCGGTGGCCTCGTACAGCGAGAGGACGTCGTTTTCCGTCGTAAATAATTGCCAGTCGGGCGCGGTGCGCGGCTCATCGGCCGCGGCCAGATTAAAGGCCAGCAGGCCAAGCAGCATCAGGGAAATCAGGCGTTTCATGAAGCTAATGACCTCGTGGCTCGGGGATTTATTACGGACCCCAAAACGGATTTGCGATGCAAGGCTCAAAAAGACCGGGCCCGACACAGGGAGAGCAAGCGGGCCCGGTCCGTGAGTCAACCGATATGCCGGTTGATCACGTCCTCGAGTTTCGACTTCGGTTGGGCACCGATCACGGTTTCCTTGACCTCGGCGTCCTTGACCAGCATCAGCGTGGGCAGGCTGCGGATACCGAAGGCCTGGGCGGCGCGGGGGTTTTCATCGACGTTAACCTTGGCGATTGTCACCTGGCCGTTCATTTCCCGGGCCAGCTCATCGAGCGTCGGTCCAAGGATGCGGCAGGGGCCGCACCATTCTGCCCAGAAATCCACCAGCACCGGGCGATCGGATTCCAGCACAACGCGCTCAATGTCGGCGTCGGAGACGTTGATCGGTTTCAGTTGGGCGCTCATGCGACCTCCTGACCGGCCGTGTCCGCCGGCGTCCACGCATTCTTTGAGAACGCCGCATCCACCGGTGTGTCGGCAACGTGGTTGACGTAGTTGCTAATGGTTTTCAGGCTGGCAGCGAGAATCACTTCCAGGACGTTCGCCTGTGTGAAGCCTGCTGCGTAGAACTCGGCGACGTCGTCTTCACTGGCCCAGCCACGCTTTTCGGTGATCAGCGTAGCAAAGCGGCGTAGCGACTCGAGGCGCTCGTCAGCGATGGGCTGATCGTTACGAATGGCGTCGACGACCTCGCGCGACACCTTCTGCATGTCAGCGATGGTGGTGTGAGCGGCGAGGCAGTAGTGGCACTCGTTGAATCGACTGACGGCGAGCAGCACAACCTGCTGTTCCGTGGCCGACAGCGATGACGTTTCCAGGATCTTGCCGAGTGTCAGGTAGCCCTGTAGCGTCGCCGGCGACTCCGCCATCGTGCCGAGCAGGTTTGGCGTGAAACCGTAGGCCTTGTTGACCCCGGCCAGCAGTTCATCAGAGCCAGCCGGCGCGTTGTCCTTGTTGTAGATAACAAAGTTGTTCATGGAATTCTCCCAAGCGATGTGGATGCGGCGCTGCCGCGAAACGTTGGGAGAATTCTGGGACCGATCGACGATACAAACTATGGCCGACCGGTCCCGATTTTAGTATCAATCGTCCAGATCAGTGGCGCTGCGACACCGCGCAATCTGCCTGGCCGGCGCTTTCGGAAACGCACCAGCGAATCTCCGGATAGGCTTCGTGGTGTGCCATCACGCGGCAGTAACCCTCAATCGTCGCCTTGCCGTGCCAGACTTTGCCGGGCCGCTCCTCGAGATCGAACAGATTCACATCCTTGATGCCCTTGAAGCCATCGCTGCCGGCGTAGGTCTTGCGGCAGAAATCGTTGAGGTGATTGACCGCGAGCGTATTGCGAAAATCCGTATCCGCGCGTTCGCGAGAGGAGGATGGCCAGGCCTTACGCTCCAGCGACAGTTCACCAATCCAGATGAACTTCGTGTCCCGTCGGGGTTTGGCTTGCTCGAGGTTGGCTGAGCCGCCGGCATTATTCGGCAGCGCGACGCCGGAGTCAGTGCCGCTCGCCGCGTCTTGCCGGGTCGTCGTCGAGCCGACACGCCCGTCGCCGCCGTTGTCGAGGTCACGCATTTGCTCAGCGGTGAGGCCAGCGGTAGTCACGGTGATGTTGATAGCGTTGCCCGCGCCGCCGCTGCTCGCTGCTGCCGCCGTGGACTCGCCGGACTGGCTCGCCTCGCTGGCGACTTTGCCGGCCGCGGCCACGGTCTGGTCGACGGCCGGTGTCGATACAGCGGTCGTCACTGTGGCGCCGGCGGCCAGTGGCTGGCTCGCCGCGATACGCTGCCTTTCGCGCTCGCGCTCCTCAGCCTGGCGTTGTTGGAAGTCGACCGCTTGCTGCGAGAGCGTCGTGTTGATTGTGCCGTCGTCGTTCCACAACAGGGAGGCGTCGGCGCCGTCGGCGACGGCCTGTGCATTCGCGATCATGCCGCTGAGGTCAAACGCCTGCACGGCGGGCTGGGTGAAGCTTGCGGTCGCACTGCCCGAGCTCGAGCCACTGCCACTGCCTTTAAAGCCGGCCGCGGCGGCGCTCAGTCCGGTATAGCCCTGTTCCGCCATGCTGCGGCAGTACGCGCGCGAGTTTGACGTCAGCGAGTTGGTCATCGCCAGGCCGGCGAGGCACTTCGACACTTCCTCGTTGATGCGCTTCTCGCGGCGTTCGGCGTAGACGTCCATCATGACGTCCCAGGCGCGATCAAAGTCCCGTTCAAGTTTTTGATAACGCGCTTCCTGGGCCTTCAGGTATTTCTGCTGGCGATCGACTTCCTTGCGCGTGGTTTCAAAGCTGGCAATGCGTTGATCTTCGAAACTCGCCATGCTGAACAGTTCCGGCAGGCGGGTCTGGGCATGCTCCAGCGCAGCCGCGCGTTTCGGGTAATCGAAGGTCTCCAGGGTATTCAGCACGCAACCGACATGCGCTTCGTACTCGCGGACGTTGTATTTTGCGTTGTCCTCGAACCAGCCCGAATGGGATCCCCGTGCCCGCGGGTTCGGCGGGCTGCGCAAGTCGAGCTTGCCGCAGCGTTTACCGACAGACGTTCGAAGTGAGCCGGCTTTCAGCTCGGCAACGTAGGCGTTATAGGTGTCGCGCTCTTCCTTGTACATGTCAGCGAGTTGCGCCTTGCGGGCGGCTTCGGCCTGGCGGGCCTCTTCCGCCAGTCGCTCGGCCTCGAAGTAGTTGGTCGCAGCGGCTACGGCTTCGTCGCCGGCGAAAATCTCGACGCCGGAGTCCAGCGAGTCGCCCATTGAGTAATCCAGGCTGTTTATCTGCGTGACTGCGACCGGCCATGCGAAGTAGGTGGGTAGCACACCGTTGGCCTCGTAGAACGCTTTGACATCCAGCGTCGGATACAGTGGCTGTTTTGAGTTTTCCATGAAGCTGCGTACGCAGCTCGCACAGAATTGCCACTCGGAGTAACGCATTTCACCTTCGGCGACGCCCTGCATGTCGGGTAGTTCGATCCGGAAACTGGTGGTTGCCCGCTTGGCTTTCGGCGCATTGGCGTTGTAGCCGGTGTGCGCGAGCGGTACCGACAGGTAGCGATCAAAGGTAAAGCCCGCGGTGTGGTCGAAATTCAGAGGTCGCAGTCCGACGCGCATCAGTGCCAGCTCACCCGCCGGTTTGAACTCGTAAACGATGTCCAGCGCGCGACCCGAGAGTGTTTCTTTCTTGTAGAACTTTTTGGCTCGTTTCTTTCGTTTTTTGTCGGACTTCCAGTAAGTGCTTGCGAGGTAGGCGTCGTGGTAGAGCTCGTTGTGCACGTCGGCCATCGGTCGAAACAGGGTTGTCCGATCCGGTCTCGAACCGAACGGTTCGTTCAGGTTGATCTGGTAGAAGCGCTGCACGTAAAAACGCCCGTCGCTCGCGAGCAGTTCCTTTTCGTATTCGAATCGCTCGTCGGGAAACGCTGACGGACGATAGGGCCCGTAGCCGTACTTCGGGGCCAGCTCGGCCGCGTGGAAGCGGCAGTGGGCGTTTTTGCATTTGGCGTGCGAGTCGGCAGGCCACAGGGTTACCGCGACAAGCGCCGCAAGCGTCAACAGTCGGAGCATTTCTTGTTCTTCCTTGTTTGGTGCCGCGTAGCGACGGTTCCACGCCACGCACCCTAAAGGTCGATCCGGCCAATGTCCGTGACCAAATGCTCAATTACGCGCGGCGAGGCCCGCCGGCGTTGGCATAGCGGCTACCGAGAAGGTCGAGCTTTCAGCTCCTTAGCAGGTCCCTGATCGACGCCGCATCGCGGCTGTCCGGGAAGACGTCGGACTCGATGAAACCGCGACTGAGTTGCAGGTGGTCCTCGAGCACCGACTTGAACACACTGCGCAGGTCCGTTGTCGGGTTGAGGTCGCGGTTTTGGTAAAGCTCGCGATCGGCGAGTCCTGGCCAGTCTGCAATCACGTGTCCGCCGTTGATGGCACCGCCGGCGAGTATGGCGGCCGTGCCGGTACCGTGGTCAGTACCGCGTGTACCGTTGACCCGGACCGTGCGTCCGAACTCGGTCACCACAGCAACCGCTGTCTTGTCCCAGGCCGGCCCGAGTTCGGCTTTCAGCTTGCCGAGACCGGCATCGAGTCCGCCGAGGCGATTGGCGAGCTGGCCTTCCGCGGCCCCCTGGTTGGCGTGAGTGTCCCAGCCACCGGCTTCGATAACCGCGATACGTGGCCCGTTTTCTGCCGTCAGGAATCGTGCGGCTGATGCCATTGTCGATGCGAATTGCTGGTTCTGACGCACGCGCCCGCTCGCCATGTTGCCGGCGATCTCCTGCGAGTCCATAGCCTGCGCGAGCCGCGTGGCAAAAAACGCATCGTCGGCATAGAGGTCCTGCAGGCGGTCGAGGGTGTTGTCGGAGACATCCGGCAGCCGCGACGGTGCCCAACTGCTCACCGACTGCGAGCCGCGCAGGATCAACGGCATGTTTTGCGACAACGCAATCGCGGCCTCTTTGCCGCTTCCGCCCCCCAGCGGGTGGAGTGCCCGGTTGAGCCACCCGTCGCGAACGCCAACAACAGACCGGGTGCCCTTTTCCAGCAGGTCCTGCCCGTCGAAGTGCGAACGCTCGCGGTAGGGGCTGGCCACAGCGTGGAGGAACGTGGCTTCACCGTTTTCGAACAGGGTGTGGAGGGTGGGCATGGCCGGGTGCAGGCCGAACAAATCGTCGACCGGGAGCACGCCGCCCGGCCTGCCCGGGCCGGTAAGCGCGAGCTCGCCACGGAGCTTCGCGTAATCGGGGTCGCCAACCGGCGGCAGTACCGCCAGACCGTCCAGCGCGCCGCGCAGGATGACAACGACGAAGCGCCGGTCGTCGGGTGTCGCAGCAAACACCGGCGCGCAGCTGATGAGACCGGCGGCGCCGAGTCCTTTCAGGAGTTGTCGTCTGTCCATGGCCTTATCTCCGCTGGAATTCCGGGCTGGCGAGCAGCAGTGTTGTGCCTTGCATGACGCTCTCGGCGCGTTTGATGGACTGTACGGTGCGCGTTGACAGCGAGCTGCCGAGCGCAGCCTGGCCGAGTTCGATCGGGTCGATACGGCTGCCCGCGTAATTCGCCACCGCGGACGACCATTCGATGCGCTTGTAAAGGGCATCGGGGCCACCCCAGGCGGCGGCGGTGTCGGGCCATCCTTCGGGTGAGCCCGGTCGGTAGGCCGTCTGGCCCATGGCGTCCAGCGCACCAGCCACGAAGCGCCCATCGCTTGGTACATGATCGAAAGCGCGAAACGCCGAGATGACAAAGTCGTGTGGCGTCTTGTATTTCGAGGTCTGTTCGCCGAAGGCTTCGTCGGATTCGATCAGCGCGCGATAGACGGGCCGTAGCTCGGTGTCGTTTTCGCGGTACACGGCCGCCAGTCGTTCGACCAGGCCGGCTGACGGCTCGTCGGCGACAAAATGGCGGACCAGCTTGCGGGCGATGAACGTTGCTGTCGAGGGGTGGCGCGCGAGGTCATACAGCACAGCCTCGCCCTGCCGAACGCCGCCTTGCGCGTACTTCTTGCCGAGGATGCGCTGGGTTCCCGGCTCGTGGATGTTGTCGCGAAATTCGAATTTGCCGGGTTCTCCCTCCGCAAATCGGCCTTGCGGGTTGGCGCCACCGATCGACCAGCCGGTGATCACCCGGGCAAACGCCGTGACATCCTCTTGCGTGTAGCCACCCGCGACGCCGAGCGTGTGCAGCTCCAGGATTTCCCGCGCCAGGTTTTCGTTGAGTCCCAGCGCCTGGTCCGGTCGAAAGCGACGCGCGCGTTTACCCAGTTTCGAGTCGGGCCCTATTGAGCGCTGATTGTCGAGGTACAGGATCATGGCCGGGTGCTGCGCGGCGGCCGTTAACAGTTCGGTGAAGTTGCCGAGGACGTTAGGCCGGATCGCTTCGTTCTCAAACAGGCCGGCAATCGCGGGAATCGGTTGCTTGTCCGCAGAGACCGCGAAGTGGTTGGACCAGAAATGCACCAACCGCTCTGTGAACGGCCGCTCCGTCGCCGCCGCATGGCGGTAGCGCGCCGTCACCTGCTCGACGTAATGCCGGCGAATTTTGCGGGTGTACTGCTGGACGAGATCGTCGTCATCGGCGCGTGCGGCCCGACGCTGCATGCGCAGTTCGTTGACTTCGACGATGACGTCGCTGCTCGCCGGCAGGCCACGCGGCGTATCGACATCGGTGAGTTGCTCGACGAGCCAGCCCTCGGCGTCATTACCCATCTGCGCAAGGTCGCCCGGGCGGGCGCCGAGTCCGAATCGGTTAGCGGCGATGATGGCGTTTTTGGTCAAGGTTCCAATCCCCGTGCGTACTTCCTGAAATAACGCGTCGTTCGGGGATTGGTTGACCGTAGGCCGCGTTTATATGACACGCGGCGGTGAGCAATCAGTCGTTGCTTTCGACTCCGGCAAGCGTGGCGTCGAGCATTTCCACCAGCTCATCGCGGGTGTAGCTGTGCGGCCCCCACTGGTTCAGCTGCACGAGCTCGTTGATTTTCGTGCCGATCGTCCAGCCCTGTTCCTCGGCGTTCGGCACCACCATGTAGCGGCGCAGCGGTTTGTCGTCGAACAGCGCGTGTACGAAGGCCTCCGACACCTCGTCCGGCTCCTTGTACGAGAGCTCGCGCTCCGCGGTCTGTTGGTAGGCCTGCTGCATTTCGTCGGTGATCTCGTTGCCCGCCGCGCGTGCCATATCGAACTCGCGGGCCATGCTGCTGCGCCGGATGTTTGACTTGTAGTTGCCGGGCTCAACAACCGCTACCCAGACACCGTGCGGCTGCATCTCGGCGCCGAGGCTGTCGGTGAACGCCTCGATCCAGTGTTTGCTGCCGGCGTAGGCGCTGAAGCCCGGGAAAGCCGCCAGTGTGCCGGCGATCGAGCCGGTGGTGATGATGCGGCCCTTGGATTCCATGATCAGCGGGGCAAACGCTCGCGTCACCCGGTACACGCCTTCGACGTTGACGTCGTATACGAAGGTCTGGTCTTCGATAGCCGTATCCAGGACCTCGCCGCCGCCACCAACGCCGGCGTTGTTGACCAGCCCCCAAAGCCCGGTGCCTTTTTCGCGCAGCATGTCGACGGCGGCGTCGATTTCGTCCTGTTTGGTGACGTCGAGCTTGACGGCCGTGACGTTTTCGATGGCGTCGAGTGCGTCCAGGTCCTTTTGTTTACGGGCGCCGGCGTACACGTGGTAGCCGCTGCCGGCCAGCGTCTCGGTCAGGTTGCGACCGATTCCGGTGCTGGCGCCGGTGACCAGGATGGATTTTTTCTCACCGTGGTCGTGAGCATGGACCGGGGGCATTGCGAAGATAAGGCAGGCAAGAGCAAGCAGGCAGGTCAGGTAGTGCTTCATGATTTTCCCCCGGGTGTGTGTTTGTGCGCCGCTGGCTAGTCTTCTTCGATCCCGTCCAGCTGCTTACGTATCTGGCCCAGGCGCATTTGCATATCGTTCTCCAGCGCCTGGAGTTCCCTGCGAACCGATTTCACGGTGCAGGCCTTTTTCTTCTTGTTGCTCAGCAGGTCTTCCAGCTCAGCGCGAATTTCTTTCAGTACCGGCGATGTGGCGAGCACCGTGCCGGCGATCTTGTCCGGCTCCTTGGTCTGCTGGATACGCGGAAATTCGAAGCTCTTGCTGGTTGGCAGCAGTGAGCCTTTGTCTCGCTTATAGGTGATACGCAGCGTGTCGATGCGATGCATGCTGTTGATGGCATAGGCATCGATCTGGTCGAAATTCTTGATATCCATCTCTGACAGGCGAGGGTATTCGCTCACAGCGCTTCTCCGGTTGCTAAGCGTGAAAGACTATACCGCATGCGACTGGGCTTGTTTACGGTTGGTTGGCGCCCACCGCTTCGATCACTTCCACCGGCTGGCCGGGCGAGAGACGTTCGGCGCCCCGGATGACCACCCGGTCGCCGGCCTCGATTCCGTTGTTCACCCCGACCCAGAGGTCCACCGTGGAATTGATGTTGATACTCACCTGTTCAGCCGTGTTGTTGTCCCCCAGCTTGTAGACGAACGAACGACCACTGCGTTGCACCAGGGCGTCCCGCGGAACCGCCACTGTGGATATCGGCTGGCTTGCGGGAAGCAGGACCTGCACCGGGGTGCCGACCAGCCAGCCGCTGTCCTCGAGGCCCAGTCGCACCTCAACCATGCGAGACACATCATCACCGACCGGGACGACCGTGCGCACGGCGTGCTCGCGGACTGTGTCGCCGCTGCGCACCGATACCACCAAGCCCGGTGAGATAAACGGCGCCAGGGCGATCGGTGCCGGCAATGCGACCTCAATACGGTGCGTGTCGACCAGGCGCAGCACGTCTTCGCCGACACTGACGTATTCACCGAGCGACGAAAGACGCTCGGTGACGTGGCCGGCAAAGGCGGCACGAATGTCGGTGCGCGCGAGGTTGGTTCTCGCTCTTTGTAAGGCCGCCTGCGCGTCATTCAGCGCATGCAGCGACTGGTCGCGTTGTGCCAGCGCTTCGTCCAGCAGCGTTTGCGAAATACTGTTGTTCTCGGCCAGCTCCTCGCTGCGTTCCAGTTGACGCTGTCGGTACGCGTAGTCGGATTGCAGTCGTGCAAGGTTTGCCTCAGCGCGCGTCATCTCGATGCGGATCAGTGACGGATCGATACGCGCGATGACATCACCCTGTTCGACCGGGTCGCCGACATCCGCCAGCCACGTGAGTGCGCCTTCCACTTCGCTCGCGATGCGCGAGTCATTCAGGCTGACGACCGTGCCGGGCACTTCGACAGTGGGCGACATCTCTCGTATGACCGCCGTTGCGACTTCGACACGCGCCGGCGGGATGCCGTCCTGCTGTGCAAGACTTTCGGTGCCCGGCATCGCCAGCAGGGCGACAAGCAGAATCAGCGGTGATCGGGGAATTCTCATCAAGTGTTCTCTGTGAGCGCCGCGTTCGCTGTGGATACGCTGGCTGGCCGCGATGAAGTGAGCTGCAACAGGCTGGGCAGCAACAGCAGGGTAAACAGGGTGGAGACGGACATGCCGCCGACAATCGCCGCGGCCATGCCGCGGTAGATTTCGCTGCCGGCACCCGGCACCACCAGCAGCGGCAGCATACCGAACAGGCTTGTCAGTGTACTCATGAAAATCGGCCGGAGACGGTATCGCAGCGCCTGCTGCACCGCGGCGCTGCGATCGAGGCCGCGGGATTCGGCCGTGCGCGTCTGTGCCACGAGCAGGATGGCGTTGTTGACGACCAGGCCGAGCAGGATGATGAAACCGATCATGCCGAGCAGATCCAGGGGCTGGAAACTGATGGCATTGACCAGCGTGATAGCAAGCACGCCACCCACCGCCGCCAGCGGAATGGAGATGACCACCAGCAGGGCATCTTTCAGAGAGCGGAACAGACCAGCCATGATCAGGATCAGCAGGCCAATCGCCATCAGGAAGTTAGCACCCAGCGTGCTGATGGCGCGCTCGAGGTCCTCAACGCTGCCGGCGTATTCGATGGTGCCGTCGTCGGGCAGCAGGGGGCGGATCTGCGGTTCGAGTTCCGTTTGCAGAGTGGCCAGCAGAGCCTCCAGCGATACGCCCTCCGGCGGATTCACGATGACTGTGTACACGCGCGCTCGGTTGATGCGCTGAATCTGAATCGGTGACGGCTGCACGCTGATGGACGCCAGTTCGCCCAGCGGCACCAGTCCGCCGAGCGGTGTTGCCACCGGCATCGACGCCATCATTTCCGGCGTTTCGAACCGGGTGGTCTTTAAATAGATGTCGACACGTTCACGTCCGGTGAAGTACTCACCCAGCCACGAGCCCTGGCCCATTTGCAGGATCACCTGCATCAGGTCCTCGCGATTCCAGCCCACTTCAGCGAGGCGAGCGTCGTTCGGTGAGAAGCGCAGTTCGTTGGCTTCCGCAAACGGGTCCGGACGCGGTTGCGCCGACGCGCCGGGCAACAGTTGCGGCACGATCTGCATCGCTTGGGCCACGGCACCTTTCAAGGCATCGACATCGGTCGATCCAAGGCGCATCTCCACGGCGCTGGAACTCTCGAAGCCGCCGAACAAACTGCGTCGCAGCGTAAAGCTGAACATGTCGGGAATCCCGGCGACGATGTCGTTCTGGACCGTCGCCTGGAATGCATCAAGGTCCGAGCTGTCGGCCGGGTTGATCGCCAGCCAACCGCCGGTGCCGCCGGGGAAGGTCCACAGGAAGTAGTCACGAATTGCCGGTGCCTTGTCGCCGTCGAGATGCGGTTGCAGACGTTCGATCAACACCTGTGCGATCTCGCTGTCGGCCGTCTCAATATTCGTGCCCGGCGGGAAGAACAGGAACGAGTCGACGGTGTCTCGCTTCACCGGTGGCAGGTAATTGCTCTCTGGCCACAACGCAATACTGAGCAGGATCGATCCCGCCATCAGGCCACTGATCCAGCCGATACGTTTGGGCTGTGTGTCGGTCAATCCGATGATGCGATCGGCGAGGTTGTCCCAGCGGCTGTTGTGCGCCACCTCGATGTCCTGCTTGCCCATCCAGTAACGTGATGCCGTCGGCAGGATCGTGATAGCGACGATCAACGACACGGTGACACCGATCGCGATGGTCAATGCGAGATCGGCAAACATCTGCCCCTCGACATCACGCAGGAACATGATCGGGATGAAGATGGCCACGGTGGTCAGGGTTGAGGCCAACAGCGCGCCCCAGACCTGCGAGGTGCCGGTGTCGCTGGCGTCCTCAGCAGACTCACCCCGTTCTCGCAGGCGAACGATGTTCTCGAGCACAACAATCGCAGCATCGAGCACCATGCCGGTGGCGAACGCGAGGCCCGCCAGCGAAATCACATTCAGGGAGCGGCCCGCCAGCGACAAGACGACAAAGGTGGCCAGCAGCGACACCGGAATCGACAAGGCGATGATCATCGTCGCACGCCAGCGGCGCAGAAACAGCCACAGTATCCCGATGGCGAGCAACACGCCGGCAATCAGGTTGCCGGTCAGCAGGTTGATCGAGCGCGTGATGTAGACCGACGGATCGAAGCTGTATGCCGCCTTCAAACCGCGATCCTTGAAGGTGGTGGCGTTCAGGTCGTCCATGTGTGCCTTGACGCCCTCGAGTGCTTCGAGCACGTTGGCATCGTTGGATTTCGACATGGCGACCCGCTGCGACGCACGGCCGTTGTGGTACACGAAACCGGCGCGATCGGGTGGGCCAAAGCGAACGGTGGCAATGTCGCCCAGGCGGATCGGCAGGCCGTTGCGCCATTCGAGGATCAGCCCCTGCAGGTCGTCCACGTTGTAACGTCCTTCAATCCGCAAGGTGTACGTGCGTCGCCCGACATCCACATTGCCGCTGGAGATGTTTGCCGAGCGACCGATGCGATTGGCCGCGCGGGCGATGTCGATGCCGAGGTCAGCCGCGCGATACGGATCGATCACGATCTGCAGCTGGTCATTCGCCGTGCCGCTCGCGTCCCACATCGCGACCTGAGCCACGCCGTACAGGCCGGCGAGTTCCGGTTCGATGACTTCACGCAGGAATCGCTTGTTGCGGTTCAGGTCCTCGTCGCTGCCCTCGACCTGCTCGATAAAGTACTCGATCAGCTGGTCGTTGGCGTCGCCCCATTCACCGAGGCTGACGTTCGGACGGGTTGCGTTTCCCGGCAGTGGCCGGAGTTGGTTGATGCGGCTGATGATGTCGATCAGCGCGCGCGTCATGTCCGTTTCGAGGGCGAATTCGAGACGAATCCAGGCCAGGTTCGGCATGTTCCACGACGACATCTCCGTCATGTTCGGCGTGCCCTGCAGGACTTCCTCGATCGGCACCGAGATCTCTGCCTCGATTTCGCGCGGTGATGCGCCCGGCCACGTCGCGCTGACCGTGACAACCGGTTTTTCGATCGGCGGCAGTAGCTGCGCCGGGATCCGGAATATGGAAAACAAGCCGAGCGCGACCACCACCGCGGCCACAATAACCACGGCCGCCGGGTTCGCGAGGCTTGCGCGAGTGAGTTGCATGGTATCCCCAGGTCGTACAGGGCCCCGCTCCCAATTCAGGGCCTGAAAACTCTACGACCGCTTTTTGCGGTATAGGTTGCCTATTTTAGTCGGATTTTCGGCGGCTGACTCGCTGCCGTGTATGCAGGGGGCAGGATTCGCCAGCGCCGCGCATCAGCCCGGGGCTGGTTCAGGCGGCTGCACCTGCGAACAGTCGGGTGCCGAGCCCTTCGACCGATTCGAGCACGACATTGGCCGCACCAAAGTACTGGTCCTGGGTAAACACGCCCGGTGTCGCGATGGTGTAGATGCCGGCTGCGCGGGCAGCGTCCACGGATGTTTCGCTGTCTTCGATCGCAACGGCGTCGCTGGCTGTGATACCGAGGCGTGCCAGCGCAGTCAGGTAAACATCGGGCGCGGGCTTTGCGTTGAGGACATCGTCCCGCGTGATGATCGCGGCGAACTGCTCGATCGGAAGCGCGCCCCGGGCACCGTCGATGATCGCGTCGATGTTCGGGCGGTAGGTCGATGTCACAAAGGCAACCGGGACGTGCCGGGCAAGGGATTCGCCAATGAGCTCGGCGATGCCGGGACGCAGCGTCACGCCCTGGCGCATCTCGGCACAGGCCAGTTCGGTCTTGCGGGCGTGGATGGATTCGATCTGCACCTGGCTCAAGCGGCCGCCCTCAGACGCGCTCAACCATTGCAGGCGCTCTCGACCACCGGCCGCGTGCAGCAGTTTTCGGTAGGTGACGTGATCCCACTGCCATTCAACGCCGGCTTCCGCCAGAGCCTGGTTGTACGCGCGTCGCTGAATGTCCGACGTCTCTGCGACAACCCCGATAGAGCCAATCAACAGCGCCTTCATACTCGTCTTCCTGCCTTTTGACGATCCCATAATAGGTAGGCGGAGAGCGCGGGGTAATGCCCCGGTACGTCCTGTTTCGAATTGATGTATTTCGAAACACATTGCTTGTCACGTAGACTGCCGGCTGCTTATTCGACCGGAGACCTTCATGCGCGTTGTTTTTCTTTGTCTGCTGGCCGCGATGACCGGCATCGCGATCGCCGACGACAGCCACTTCGCCAATACCGATGTTTTCAACCTCGAGCTCGCTGTCGATCCGCAAATCGCGCCCGATGGCTCGCAGGTGGTCTACGTTCGCCAGTCGATGGACATCATGAGTGATCGCGCGGTCGCCAATCTCTGGATTGTGGACAGCGACGGCGACAATCATCGACCGCTGCTGTCCGGCCGCGCGAGCTACGGCAGTCCCAGGTGGTCCCCGGACGGCGATCGACTGGCTTACGTCAGCGGCGACGACAACGGCAAGTCGCAGATCCACCTGCGATGGATGGACACCGGCCAGACGGCGGTACTCAGCAACGTGCAGCGCTCGCCGCAGTCGATCAGCTGGTCACCGGATGGCAAACACATTGCGTTCATCATGTTTGTCAAAGACCAGAACACGCCGCTGGCAGCACCGCCGGCGAAACCCGCGGGCGCGAAGTGGGCGCCCGGCGCAAAAGTCATCGAGACCCTGCCATACCGTTCCGACGGTCGCGGCTACCTCGAAACCGGCTACAACCACGTGTTCTTGTTGCCGGCGGACGGTGGTACGCCGAGGCAGCTTACCCGTGGTGACTATAACCACAGCGGCCCCCTGGTGTGGTCGCCGGACAGCGAGCAACTCGTGTTCTCTGCAAACCGGATCGACGAGGCCGAGTTCGATCCGATCGAATCGGAGCTGTGGGCTCTCGATGTTGCCAGTGGCGAGATGGCGCAGCTGACTGATCGAGACGGGCCGGACCGCGCACCGGCGATGTCCGCAGACGGCAAGTCGATCGCTTACCTCGGCTTCGACGATATGTCGATGAGCTGGGAGCAAAACGACGTCTACGTCCTCGACCGCGAAACCGGCGCGACACGCAAACTCACCGGCGATTTTGACCGCAGCATCAGCGCTGTGCGCTGGGCCGGCTCGTCGTCACGCCTGCTCGTGCAGTACGAGGACCGCGGCCGCACGCACATTGGCACCCTCGGCATGAATGGGCGGATCGAATCCTTGACGGCAGACGTGGGAGGTCTCTCTATTGGTCGGCCGTACAACAGCGGTATGTTCTCGGTCGCCGACAACGGCAGCTTCGCGTACACGGAAGGTGCAGCAGACCGGCCGGCGGACGTCACCGTTGGCAAGCGCAACCGTGAGCTCGTCAGGCTGACCGACCTGAACAGCGATCTGTTCGATCACAAAACACTCGGTCGCGTTGAAGCGATCAGCTGGCCGTCAGCGAGCGGCGATTACGAGATTCCTGGATGGTTGGTGACGCCACCGGATTTTGATCCTGAGAAGAAGTACCCGCTGATCCTCGAAATCCACGGCGGACCGCACACGGCCTACGGCCCGCATTTTTCGGCGGAGGTCCAGTTGTTCGCCGCGGCTGGCTATGTCGTGCTGTACGCAAATCCGCGTGGCTCAACGAGCTACGGACGGGAATTTGCGCTGGAGATTCATCACAACTACCCGTCCGAGGACTACGACGACCTGATGGCCGGTATCGACGCGGTACTCGAGCTCGGCTACGTCGACGAGGACGCACTGTATGTGACCGGCGGTTCCGGTGGTGGCGTGTTGACGGCCTGGATTGTCGGCAAGACCGATCGCTTCCGCGCGGCTGTGGTCGCCAAGCCGGTGGTCAACTGGGCCAGTTTTGCCCTGACAGCGGATGCCGCCCACTTTTTCACACGATACTGGTTCCCCGCCATGCCGTGGGACGACCCGATGGGATACTGGGATCGCTCGCCGCTGTCGCTGGTGGGAAATGTGACAACGCCGACCGCGTTACTCACCGGGGAAGAGGATTTTCGCACGCCCATGCCGGAGTCGGAGCAGTACTACCAGGCGCTGAAGCTTCGCAAGGTCGACACCGCGCTGATCCGCATTCCGGAGGCATCACACGGGATCGCCCGCCGGCCGTCACAGCTGATTGCCAAAGTCGACAATATCCTGGCGTGGTTCGCGCGCTACCCGGCACCCGAATAATGCACCCTAGTTAAAGCGAACGAGTCGTCCCGGCCGGGCTGCGGTCACCGTATCCCGGTCGATGACCGTCTCGCCGCGCACCAGGGTATTCAGGAAGCCTCGCGCGCCCTGCATCAGGCGCTGGCCACCGGCCGGCAGGTCCTGTGTCATCGACGGCGCTTCGAGCGCCAGCGACGCGTAATCGATGACGTTGATGTCGGCGCGCTGGCCGACCTGGATACGACCGCGGTTGGTGAGGCCGAGATAGTCGGCCGGGTCGGCCGTGAGCATCTGCACGGCGCGGGCAATATCGATACGACCGCGATCACGGTCGCGCGTCCAATGGGCCAAAAAGTAGGCCGGAAAACTCGCGTCGCAGATGGTGCCGACATGCGCACCACCGTCGGATAAGCCCAGCATCGCGTTTGGGTGCACGAGCATTTCATGCACGTCGTCATAATTGAAATTGATGTAGTTGTAGATCGGGAAGTAGATGAGCTGTCGGCCGTCCAGTTCGAGACACACGTCATACAGCTTGTCCATGATCGGCACACCGTCGCGCTTCGCTTCGGCACCGAGTGACTGCTCCGCGCTCTGCTCGTAGTCCGGTTCGGCGCCGAGACGGAACAGTCTGAACGCGACGTTTTCGATATCGCCGATGATTCGGTCAACGATCGGCGGCACGGAAGAGCTGGGGCCCGAGAGCTGCATCGGTGGGTCGGCAAGGCAGCGCGATTTGAAGGCTGGATCGCGCATGATCGCGACGCGCTCGTGCAGCGGTTTGTCGCGAATCGCGAGATACGCCGGTTGTGCCAGTACCGGATGAAACGTGCACTGCAGTCCGTTGAACACGCCAATAGCGCGGGGCGCGACCTGCACACGAAAATCGACGCCGTCGGCGTTCAGGCGCTCGGTTTCCTTTAGGATCTTTCGCCACTGATTCGGTGCGAGGTCACGCTGCATCAGCGACATCGAGCAGGGCCGGCCACCGCCGGCACGCGCGAAGGTCTCCATCGCACGAAACTCGTTGTCGAAATGATCGCCCTCACGTTCCAGGTTGAAGTCGCTGACCGCCTGCAGCACACCGCGTCGTCGACCCTTGAGTGCCGACGCGATGCCCGCGAGTTCATCCAGCGACGCTTCGCTGGACGGGGTCCAGTCGCCGTCTGAGGTTCGGTGCACATCGGAGCGCCCGGTTGAAAAGCCGGCGGCGCCGGCGTCCATCGCTGCGGCGACCAGGTCGCGCATCTGTTCAATATCGTCAGGGGTGGCCAGCTCGTCGCAGCCCGCACGCTCTCGCATCACGTACATGCGCAACGGGTCGTGCACAGCCATGACGCCGAAGTCGATGGTGTGCGGCAGACGATCGATGGCGTCCATGTATTCCGGGAACGACTCCCAACCCCAGCTGATGCCCTCGTGCAGCGCAGTGCCCGGGATGTCTTCCACGCCTTCCATCAGGCGGACCAGGGCATCCTCGTCGCCGCGGTGCACCGGGGCAAAGCCGACACCGCAGTTGCCGAGGATCGCGGTTGTGACGCCAAAGTTCACCGATGGGCGAAGCTCCTCGTCCCAGCTCACCTGGCCGTCATAGTGCGTGTGCAGGTCGATGAATCCGGGCGTCACGGTGGCACCGTAGGCGTCGATGGTCCGCGTGCCGCTGAGGCCGCTGCCTATCTCGGCGATGAGCCCATCGCGGATGCCGATGTCGCCGCTTTGAGCGTCGCCACCCGAACCGTCAAATATCGTCCCGCCTTTGATGACTGTGTCGAAAGCCATTAACTCACCCCCTGCGATCCAGCGTCCGCAATAGTACGACGATTGAGGCGCCCGCGATCAGGTGCCAGAGCCCCCAGGTCGCGGCGATTGCGGCTGCTCCGCCAAGTCCCTTCAATTGTCCGATCAGGATAACGATCGCGAGCCCCGAATTCTGGATACCAACTTCAATGGTCAGAGAACGACGAGTCGGTGGATCGGCTCGCACGGCCAGTGCGGTTGCGAATCCCAGCAGGAAGGCCGACGCGTTGTGCAAGATAGCGATGCCGAACAACAGCGTGATAGCGGGTAACAGGATCGGGACAAATTGAAACGCGCCGTAAATGATGACGCCGACCAGGACCAGCGTGCCCACCGGCGCCGTCAGGCGCTTCAGCCGTGACGCAACATCCGGGGCGCGCGCCGCGAGAACCATGCCGGCGGCCAATGGTAGGCCGAGCAGGATCATCGTTTGCGTCAGAAACGCGACCGGACTGACATCGATCGTTTGCAGAAGCTCGGCGGTCGGCCCGTAAAGATTGGACCAGAACAGGATCGACACGGGCGTCATGAAGGCGGCGAGTACGCTGGAGGTTGCTGTCAGTGAGACCGAATAGGCGACGTTGCCGCGCGCCAGGTAGGCCAGCAGATTGGACGTTGTGCCGCCGGGGCAGCAGGCGACCACGATCATGCCCAGCGCGATCGATGGTACTGGCGACAACAGGTGTAACAGCCCGAGGGTCAGGAGCGGCAGGCCGAGAATCTGGGCGAACACGCCGCCGAAGTACACCCGCGGTTCGGTCCTGACGATGCGGAAATCGCTGGCCCGCAGCCCCAGCGAGATGCTGAACATGATGACCATCAGCGAGATGGCCAGCGCAATCTGGCCGATTGGATCGAGCTGTATCTGTAGCGCGTCGAGCGCCGCGGTATCCATGGTGTGCTGCAGCCATCCTGGCGGGGTCTGCCAACAGCTTAGTCTGCCTGGTACACAGATGACAGCAAACGAAAAAGGCCCCGCGGTACGGGGCCTTGGTCCAGGTCTTGCAATTGCTCAGTCGTCGTCGCGATCCAATCGTGCCGGTGTCGTGCGCTGGAGTGGCTCAACCTGGCCACGCAATTCGCCCGCCGGAAACGCAAATGTGTGCAGGTTCCAGTAGATCTGACCGTCGTCGATTGCCTGCGCGAGCTCATGCAGGTTACGTATCGACCGACCGATCGCACCTGCGCAGGCGTCAGCACCGGGGAATTGCGAATTGAACAGCTTGCCCGTGATCGTGTTGGCATCCAGTGTAATCGTCTCGCTGTTGTCATTGGCGGCACCCACCAGATCAACAGCGCCAATCGCGATCGGGCCGTTGGCGCCGGCCACGTTGCAATGCAGGTGCAGGCGAGAGACATCACCTTCGAGGTTCGAGAAGGTGACTCGAATCGTCGCGCGGGTGAAACGACGATTGATGCTGATAATGGCGAGCGCTTTGCCGGCGGACACGACCGCTTCAGTCTGAACTTCCTGGTCCGCCGTCAGGACCGTTTTGGATTCATAGCGGAAACGTTGCTTGTCGGCTTCAGCCGTCGCGGCAATGGTCAGTGCGAGTACGCTCAGGGTAGTAACTACCAGGGTTTTCATTGTTAGATCTCCAGGGTGATGTGTCAGTGATGCGCGTCAGCGATGCGGTACGCATTGCGTTAACACCGCTTATTCGGATCAAGGTTCAACGCCAGCGGACAATTCGCGGAAAAAAGCACAAAAAAACCGGGCCACGGGTGTGGCCCGGCCTTCCCTTACGCCCGGTTAATAGCCGCTGCCCTGAGACGCTTGCTGCGTTTCCGTCGGGCTGACGGTAAACCAGGTGCCGTAAACGCCGTTGACGTCGTCCGGACTCTGGTCGCCGGAAAAGAAGTACAGCGGGTCGCCCTGGTAGGTCCACTGGCGAGAGCCATCTTCGCGGTCGATGATGCCGAAGTCGCCGCTCGCCCTGTCCGCGTCGTTCGCGTACAGCGGCGGCCAGGTCACCGCGCAACCGCCGTTGCAGTCTGAATCGCCAGCACCGTCGCCGTCTGCGTCGTTGCGATCGTCATCAAAGCGATACAGCGTGAAGCCCGTTTTCAGTGACACGGTATCTGCACGTTCGCCGTTGCCGTCGATATCGGCGATAGACCCGCGCGCTTCGAAGATGTCGCCTTCATTGGCGTCGGCAATCACCTGGACCGGCGTCCGGCGTGCGAGGTGCCAGACCGTTCCGACCTGGTCGCCGTTCACGTCGCCTGCAGCGATGTCGCTGGCGAAGAAGTACATGGGCTCCCCGTCGATCGCCCACTGTCGTGCGCCGTCGTCGCGGTCGATGAGTGTGTAACGACCGAATTCCGTGGCGCCGGCATCGGCAAACAGTGGCGGCCAGGTCTGCGCACAACCGCCGTTGCAGTCCGAATCACCAACGCCGTCACCGTTCGCATCGTTAACGTCATTGTCGAACACGTACAGCGAGAAGCCTTCGAGTTCAGCGCGCTCGAAAGTCGGCGCGCCGTTTGCGTCCAGACCACGTACCGAAGTGGCGGCAACCACGATCGGGCCGAGCGCTGAGTCACCGATCTCGAACGGCGCAGGACGCGCGACGTACCAGACGTTACCGGCGCCTTCGCCGTCGGTATCCCCAGGTGCCTGGTCCGGTGCAAAGAAATACAGCGGCAGACCGTTCAGCGCCCACTGCCGCGTGCCATCGTCACGAGTGACGATCGTGAACGGGCCACCCTCGGTCGCGCCTGCGTCTGCAAACAGCGGCGGCCAGGTTTCTGCACAGCCGGCATTGCAGTCGGAATCGCCCGCGCCATCGCCGTCGGCGTCGTTGCGATCGTTCTCGAAGGTGTACAGCGTGAAGCCTTCCCGGTCGTCGCGCGTGTCGACGATGCCGCCGCTGCCGTCCAGTCCGCGAACCGAACCGCGACCAACAAACACCGTGCCTGTTGCGCTGGCGTCTACGTCGCCGCGCATCCAGGGGTCGGGACGTGCGACATACCAGACGCCGCCGACGCCCTCGCCGTTGATCTCGCCGGCGTTTGCGTCGCCGGCAAAGGTATACAGTGGCAGGCCCTTGAAAGCCCACTGCCGCGACGTGCCGTCGTCACGCGCGATAATGGAGAACGCACCGGTCGCTTCGGAGCTGTCGTCAGCCAGCAGCGGTGGCCAGTTGTCGGCGCAGCCGGCGTTGCAATCCGAATCGCCAGCCCCGTCGCCGTCGGTGTCGTTACGATCGTCTTCAAAGGTGTACAGCGTGAAGCCGTCCGCTTCCTTGGCGAAGACCTCTCCGATGTCTGTCACGCTGGTCGCGCCCGGGGCCGCAGCCTGCGCAGCGTTCACCGCCGCGGGTGGCTCAGGGGTTTGCAGGGGTTCCAGCGGCGCGGGGTCGTCCGCGCTTGAGCTGCAGCCAACCAGTACGGCCAGGGCCGACGCGGCAAGCAGGTTCTTCAGTGTTGTGGTGTTCATGTTTAGCGTCCTGTTGGAGTGATCGGGCGGCACCGCGAGGTGCCAGTTCAGCTCGTTAACCCCTGAGAAGCGCGCAAAGGTTCAATCAGGCAGCGACAGTTACACTCGGATACGACTGGCGACTTTTTTCGCAATCGTTTGAACCTTTTGCGTCGCTTGTGGTGTGAACGCAGTAACAGGTAACGTGGAAGCAACCATGGCGGCCCGAACGCTTATCCGCTCAGCCACCAGCTACGGCATGACCAGGACATCGACCGACGATGATGATCGCGCGCTGATCGGCCGCATCGCCTCACAGCGCGATGCGGGCGCCTTCGAGCGCCTCTACGACAGCTACCGGCGTCGCCTCGGCCCGTTCATGTTTCGCTTTGTGCGCGACACGGCGGCAAACGAGGAAGCCTTCAACGACATCATGCTGACCGTGTGGCGTAAGGCCTCGAGCTACAACGGCCGCTCCCGGGTGTCGACGTGGATTTTCGGAATTGCCTACCGTCAGTGCCTGAAAACCCTGCGCCAGCTGAATCGTGAGCCGGGCGGTGACGACAGCGTGGAAGTCGCTGTCGATGAGACGCGGTCGCTCGAACGGCAGGACCTGGTTGAGCGAGCGCTGGAGGGCTTGTCGGTGGAGCACCGACTGGTTATCGAGCTGTCGTACTTCGCCGGTCACAGTTATCAGGAAATCGCGGCCATCGCAGACTGCCCGGAGAACACGGTCAAGACCCGCGTGTTCCACGCGCGCAAACGCCTGAAGGCGATAATGAATGAACTGGGTGAGCAACCCTCGTAGCTCACCGGGAGACGTGAACGATGAACAAGGTGACTGAGCTGGCAACGCGCGAAGAGATCGATGACGATCTGCGCATCGTCGACTACGTGGCAGGCAAATTGTCCGGCGCAGAGCGTGCGGATTTTGAGCACCGCCTTGATTCGGATGCCATGCTCCGCGCGGCGGTCGACGAGGAGCGCGAACTGCGCGCCTTATTGACGACGCCCAGCGACGGCGACGTGCCTTCCTCTGCCGGGTTTGAACAACTGCGCGAGGAGGTTGAGATGGATGCGACGCGGAGGTTCTGGCGCAGTCCGGCACTGGCGGCCGGTGTTGCCGCGATGGCTCTGATCGCTTTGTTCACGCTGCAGCAGCCCGACGATGTTGCGCTTCCAATCACGCCAGAGGAGACGCCGCCGCCGTCGTTTACCGCGTTGTCGGAATCGCCGACGCCGCCGTCCGACCAGAATCGGGTCACGATTGTATTCGCTCCCGGTGTCACGACAGCGGAGCGGGCGGTCATCGCGTCACAGCTCGGCTTTGAACTGGTCGGCGGACCGAACGCAGCCGGTGCCTGGACCGCTGTCACCACGCCGGGTGTTAACCGCGATGATCTGTCTCGCTGGCTTGCCGATCCACGCATCGACCTCGCCGAGCCGCAACGTTACGAGACTCCCTGATGCGACTGTTATTGATTCTGTTGCTGGTCGCTGCCGCGATGCCCGAATCGGCCTGTGCCGACGAGTCGGCGGTCGGCGAATGGGTCATTGTGATGACAGACTCGCGGCCGGAGCGCCGGCGAGGCTGGTCCAGTGGCGTTGGCTACACCGGGACCTACAGTTATGCCGATGATCCTGAGCTGAAACGGCTGGCAAGACGACTTGCGCGAGATTTTCCGGTCACGGTGACGCGGCAGTGGCCGATCCGCTCGCTGTCGGTTCACTGCGTTGTCGTTCGAATCGATCGCGATGCTGAGGCCACGCTTGCGGCGTTGCGCAGCGACAAGCGGGTCGAATGGGTGCAGCCGCTCAATGAGTTCCAGGGCTTGTCTCAGCAACAGGACCCGTACCGGCACCTGCAGGCGTCGCTGGACACGCTGAACGTGGCGCCCCTGCACAACGAGTTTTCCGGACAGGGCATTCGAATTGTGATGGTGGACTCCGGCGTGGAAGCGGACCATCCGGACATACAGCATGCGCTCGCTGACGTGATCGACTTTGTCGGGCAGCCGGCGGGCGGCGAGCGCCACGGCACCGGCGTCGCCGGCGTCATGGTGGCTCACGGTGCTAACGGCCAGGGCATCAGCGGTGTTGCTCCCGGTGCCGAGCTCTACGCGTACCGCGGTTGCTGGGAAGCGGATGATGGCATCACACGTTGTAACAGTCTCACCTTGTCGCTGGCGCTGGATCACGCCATCGACAAACAGCCGCACGTGGTGAACCTGAGCCTGACCGGTCCAAGCGACCCCTTACTGGACCGTCTTGTTGCGCGTTTGCTGGAACAAGGCGCCGTTGTTGTGACGGCGCACGACAAACAGCGAGGGGAGCAACGATTCCCGTCACCGGCGGAAGGTGTTTTGGTCGTTCATGACGGATCCAGGGTGACGACGGATGCGCTGGGCGGTTTCTATGCGCCCGGACAGGCCGTGCTCACGGCCCAGCCGGGCCACGCCTACGATTTTATGGCGGGTTCGTCGCTGGCTGCCGCACACGTATCGGGTGTTTTGGCCTTGCTGCTGGAAGCACATCCATCGCGCGCAAGGTCCGATTCCGGCGCGGCGTTGCTCGCCAGTCTTCGTTCATCACCCGGAGGTTGGAGTATCGACGCCTGCCTGGCGTTGCATTTTCTCGACAGTCGCGTTCACTGCGACGCGGTCAACGCAGTCGGTAACTGACGCGCAGCGCTACGGCGTCTTTGTCGACCGCGAAGATGCGCGTTGAGTCGTCGTCCACCGTGTTCCAGGTCAGCGACAGGTCATAACGACCTACGCTCAATCCGCCGCCCACTTCAAACCAGCCGATCATCTCATCGATCTCGCCGCCCACTCGACCGATCCCGGCCGAGGCGAGCAGATAGCCGCGGTCACTCACCGGCGGGCGGAAGGTCACGCCCGAATTCACCGCCGAAGCGCGGCCATAGTAGTCGGGTGCATAAGCCAGCATCAGGCCCAGCGACCGACTGACATGCCAGTCCGCACGAAATTCGTAATAGCTCCAGTCACTGACATCAATAAACTCGGCGCGCGACACGGACAGCTCCAGCGCCCTGTCCTCGCCGAGGGATCGGAAGTAGCCGAGGTGAGCATTCAGGTTGCGAGTCAACGAAAACCCCGCCGGCTGGCCGTCGGCATAGTAGCCGCCACCGCCGACGAACCAGCCTGAGGCAAAGTCATAGCCGCCACTCACACCAAACGCGGCATGACCATTGCTGATATTGGCGCCGCGATGTACGACTTCGGAAAACGCATGCAGCTCCAGCGATTCCCCTGCACGGGCAGTCGCTGCGAGAAACAGCAAGCTCAGCGCGGCGGCTCGCACTAGAAGTAGTCTGGCTCGTTGCCGGCAATCCACTTGATATTGCAGCCGATGCTCGGCTTCTGATCCGGCGTCGGCGCATGGCCTGCCAACACGGCATCCAGTGCTGCTCGTACATCGCTGCCGTTCACCGGCAGGCCATTCGACGGGCGACTGTCATCGAGCTGTCCGCGGTAGGCGAGTTTCAATCGGTCGTCGAACACGTAGAAGTCGGGTGTGCACGCCGCTTTGTACGCCTTCGCAACGGACTGGTCTTCGTCAACGAGGTACGGAAAGGAGTACCCCAGGCGCAGCGCCTCCTCACGCATAAGGTCCGGTGCGTCGGCCGGGTAGTTAACGATGTCATTGCTGCTGACAGCAAAGATTGCAACGCCCTTCGGGGCGTAGTCTGTTCCGATCCTGGCGAGCTCTTCGCCGACGTGCTTCACGAACGGGCAGTGGTTACAGATAAACATCACCAGCGTCGCCGGCGCGCCCGCAGCCAGCTGGTAAATGTTGCCGTCCGGGTCGGGCAGCGAGAACGGGGGCGCGGGCGTACCCAGCGGAAGCATTTCGGATTCTACGGCGGCCATGGCATCTCTTTCCGGTTGAGAGCGGCAAGAATAGCGCAGGTTTGAACGTCATTTTTGACGGATCTGGCCCTTGCCAGAAGGCGTTTCGTGCATCGCAGCACATGGCCGCACCCGCGCGCACTCACGAAAACCGCGCGACACGTTGACCGTGGGTCCTTTGCCCCTGCAAGCCGCGTGGTCTGTCGGATACGGGCTGCCGAAACCATTTGCACCGGTCGTTAATTTTTGGTAACTTTTGTTAACACTTGATAAGCAAATGACAACAAACGTGATCAAATGCCTAACAGAACCAAGCAGATCGGTGTTCGCCTCACCGACCAGGAAGCGGAATTTCTCGCAACACTGAAGGTGGAGAATGCCGTGACGCCCAGCGACAAGCTGCGCGCCATCATTGACGAGGCCCGTCAGCGACACCGGGGCACCGAAGACTACGCGGGCTCTTTGAAGCTGGTGCAGGACCTTGTCGCGCCGTCAGCACGCATCGTGCGACAGAGCGAGAACGAACAGCGCATGCATTCGGAGCTGGTGACGCGGCTCGAGGAGTGGGCGCCGGAGTGCATGGCGTATCTGCTGGCGTCAAACGGCAGAAATACCGCGCTGGACAAAAAACAGCTGGTCGAGATCGAAGCGGCCATCGTGCAACGGGTCATCGTCTTGATGACTTCGGTGTTGCAGTTGGCCGTAACTCGCACAGCCCCGTTGTACGACGGGCGTGCGCTCGACAAGTCGATCGAGCCGGTGCTGGAACTGGCCCGCGTCATCGACACCGTGCGCAAACAGAATAACTAGGAGGAGGAGAACAATGGCAGAAACAATGGCAAGACGAGTTAGTCGGCTGATCAGTGGCGGGTTCAACGCCGTGGTCGATGCCGTCGAGGGCGCCAGCCCGGAGACCGTTATGGAGGAGGCTATCCGTGAGGTCGATAGCGCTATCGACGAAGTGCGCGCTGAGCTGGGCGAAGTGATCGCCGGTACGCATCACGCGAGCAAGCGGCTGGCGGACGAAACCAACAAGCACACCGAACTTGGCAAGAAAGTGGAGCTCGCTGTGACGGAAGGTCGAGACGACCTGGCGGAATCGGCGATCGCTCACCAGATGGACATCGAGGCAAAGATCCCGGTGCTGGAAGCCGCGATTGAGGACGGCAAGGCGAATGAGGCCGAGCTGGAAAAATACATCGCCGCGCTGAAGGCCCGCCGTCGTGAGATGGAAGAGGAGCTTGTGACCTTCCGTTCAGCCAAGTCGGAATCTCCGGCGATGAGTAACGGCGCAACTGGCGGATCGTCGGTTGACGGCAAGGTTGACAAGGCGACCGATGCATTCGACCGTGTTATGAACCGCGCGACCGGTGTGCCCGGCATGTCGACGCCGGAAGACCGCAAGAGCGCTAAAGACCTGGCGGAGCTGGATGAGCTGGCAAGAAAGTCGGCGATTGCAGAGCGCCTCGCCAAACTCAAAGGTGACAGCTAACGATGATTGATCTCCTGACATCAGGCAACAACGCACCGTTCACGGTTGCACTACTCGTCATGTTCGCGATTGCGATTGCCGAGGGTGCGGCCCTGGTGCTGGGTGCCGGCTTGTCGGAAACGCTGGATGCGATGCTACCGGACATGGATGTCGATTTCGGCATTGAAGGTACCGGAGGCTCGGTCTTCACCAAGCTGCTTGGGTGGCTGCATGTCGGCAAGGTGCCGATCCTGATGATCCTGATCGTGTTCCTGACGGCATTTGGCCTGATCGGCCTTGTCATGCAGTCCATGGTCAAGGGCGTCACCGGCTTTTACCTGCCGGCCTGGTTCGCCTCGGCGCCCGCCCTGTTCCTGTCGCTGCCCGTGGTTCGGGTTGGAGCAGGGGCGCTGTCGATGATCATGCCAAGCGATGAGACTGAAGCCGTGTCATCGAACACCTTTATCGGTCGTACCGCGGTCATCACGCTGGGAGAGGCGAAAGCCGGGTCTCCGGCCGAGGCCAAGGTCGTCGATGAGCACGGTTACTCACACTACATCATGGTTGAGCCTGATTCGGCAGATGTGAGTTTTTCGCAGGGCAGCAGCGTGCTGTTAACAGAAAACCTGGGCGCCGTTTTCCGCGGCATTGTCAGCGACAGCCCGGGACTGAGGGAGGAATAAATGAACAGAGATAGTCTTTTGGGAGGAGCAGGCATGGACATAATGCAAATCGGTGTCATCACCATTGTTGTCCTGGTTGCGATGATCGCGCTCGGGCTGATTTTGTCACGCCTGTACCACCGCGCCTCGAAGGAAGTGTCGTTCGTCAGGACGGGTTTCCGCGGGCAGACGGTCATTATCAATGGCGGCGCCATGGTGCTGCCGGTGCTGCACGAGATCATTCCGGTCAACATGAACACCCTGCGGCTGGAGGTGAAGCGTTCCAACGAACAGGCCCTGATTACCCGCGACCGCATGCGTGTCGACGTAACGGCCGAGTTCTACGTGCGTGCCAAGCCGACCGAGGAGGCGATCGCCGCCGCTGCGCAGACGCTGGGTCTGAAGACCATGCATCCGGAGCAGCTGAAGCAACTGGTCGAGGGTAAGTTCGTTGACGCCCTGCGTGCGGTTGCCGCCGAGATGGCGATGGAAGAGCTGCACGAGAAGCGTGTCGACTTCGTACAGAAAGTGCAGCAAGTGGTGTCTGAAGACCTGCTCAAGAACGGTCTCGAGCTTGAGTCCGTGTCATTGACCGGTCTTGACCAGACGGGCTTTGAGCACTTCAATCCGCAAAACGCGTTCGACGCCGAGGGTCTGACGAAGCTGACCGAAGCCATCGAGTCACGTCGCAAGAAGCGCAACGATATCGAGCAGGATACCGCGGTCCAGATCCAGACCAAGAACCTGGAAGCGGAGCGGGAAAAACTCGAGATCGGCCGGGAAGAAGAGT
Source organism: Pseudomonadota bacterium (assembly GCA_038747355.1). GTDB lineage: Bacteria > Pseudomonadota > Gammaproteobacteria > Steroidobacterales > Woeseiaceae > UBA1847. The sequence goes on from JBCDJX010000005.1 coordinate 39,930, forward strand.
ACGCAAGGCTCGCCCAGCAGCGCGAAATCGAGATTCGCAGGGCGTCGCAGGCCGCGGCCATTGCCGCCGAGCAGGCAGAGAAGCTGCGCGAGTCCGAGGAAGCCAAGATCACCTCGCAGCGCGAGGTGGACATGGCCAGCATTCTTGCTGAGCGTTCCGTTGAGGAAGAGCGCATCGAAAAAGAGCGCTTGCTGAAGGAGCGTGAGGTCGAAAAGGCCAAGTCGGTTGAACTCGCCGAGCAGGAACGTGCGATTGCGGTTGCCGAGAAATCCAAGGAAGAGTCAATCGCCCAGGCTGAAGCTGACAAGGCACGTGCGCTTGCCGTTAAGGAAGAGGAGCTGGTTCGCACGGTACGCCAGGTTGAAACGGCAGAACGTGAGAAGCAGGTAGAGCTGGTACAGGCTCGCCAGGCGGCTGAGAAGGATGCGATCTCGATTACGGTCGCAGCCGATGCCGAGAAGCAGGCTGCCGAGGACAAGGCCGTCGCCGTGCAGACGCTGGCGGAAGCCGAGGCCTCGAAAGATCGTATCGAAGCCAAGGGTGCATCGGATGCCGAAATGCTGCGTGCGGCCGCTGCGGCGAAGACCTACGAGGTCAACGCAGAGGGCGAGCGCGCGCTCAACGAGGCGGCCAACCTGCTGTCGGAGGAGATCATCAATATGAAGATCCGCCTCGAGATGCTCGAGAAACTGCCGGCAATCATCGCTGAGAGTGCGAAGCCGATGCAGCAGATCGACGACATCAAGATCATCCAGGTCGATGGTCTGAACGGCGCACCGGTCGGATCCAACGGCGAAGCCGTCGCCCATCAGGGCAGCATGGCAGACCAGCTGGTTTCGAGCGCGCTGAAGTACCGGGCACAGGCACCGCTGGTTGATTCAATACTCGACGAGATCGGTATGGACGGCAGCGACCTCAACGGCCTGACGGCCGGGCTGACCGGAAACGGCGCTGCCAAGCCCAAGTCCGAGTAAACGCAGACAGGTCTGCTCGACAAACCCTTCCCGGGCAACCGGGAAGGGTTTTTTAATTCCCGTTGTAATGTTCGGTGCAGCCAGCCTGTCTGTTGTGGGGAGATTCGGGAGACTGCACGATGAAAACCACATTACTGGCACTGTTACTTGCGACGTCCGCGCTCGCCGACACACCCGCTGACGGCAGCCGCGATGGAGAGATCCATCGCCATGCCGATGGCTTCCTGGCCTGGGATGCCGTTGGAGAGCGTTGGTTGTCGCCGCGCGAATTCTGGGTTGCGTTTGCTGCCCGAGAACGAGGCAGAAACTGGGGTGAGGGCGATCGCTTCCCACCGTTTCGCGACGTCAATGAGCACGACACTTTCCTCGTCAAGACGGCCGAGGGCGAGTGTCTGATGTACTTCTTTCATCGCCGCTGGCGACGTGCCAACGACGTGTGGCGCTGGCACCCGGCGTTCAATGAATTCGACGGCTGCCCAAGCGTCTTCGAGCAGCTCAGATAAATGCGCTAGGCGGCCAGCCGAGTTCCGTCGTCGGCGACAAGACTGACCAGCACCCGGCGAGATCCTTCGAACGGACGCCTGCCGTGCATCACCAGGAAGTTGTCGACCAGCGCGACGTCGCCCGGTTGCCAGGCCAGGTCAAAAATGTACTCGTCACCCAATTCGATCGCGCGCTGCATGCCCGCGACGTCGATAGCTGAGCCATCGCCGTAACTGATCACGCTGCTCGGATCTTTTTCGGCATCCTTCCAGCCGCGAAATGCGGCGATCAGTTGGTTGAAAAACACTTTGCGTCCATCGGTGAGTTCACGAACGGCAGGCAACGCTGGCGTCGTCGCGCGAAGTGAGCCGTCCTCCAGCCACGTGTAGCTGTAGCCAAGGCTGTCCAATCGCGCTTCGGCCGCCTCGCGGGAATCCACGCTGAGCGTGCTTTTCCAGCTTCGGCCCTGGCCGGATTCCGGGTCGTCATCGGCCGGCATCGTATTCGAGTATTTCACGCCCAGTCGCTCAAGGTCGTCAACGAAGGTCGGCGCGTCACGGCGCAGGTGCTCGAGGACAACGTCGGATCGACACAGCGGCGTCTGGCCGTCTTTTTCCGCCGCGATTTCACAGCAAAAAAACAGTCGTGAAGGAAACAGCGGCGTTTGCGCCATTTCATGATGCAGGAAAATGGACACTTCCGGCGGCGCTTCGTTGGCGGTAAAAACGAGATCGGTCTTGTTGATACGCACCGCGTTCGAGAGCGACTCCTCGTAGGTAAAGCTGTCGAGGCCGAACGCCCGGATGAAAGTATCGAAATCTTCGGCCCCATCAATCGGGAATCCGCGGAATAAAATCGCCCCGTGTTTGCTGAGCTCGTCGACCAGCTGCGCCGAGTTTTCACGTGCCCAGGCCGACGCATCGTCCAGGGAAGCGCCTTGCGTGTCGAGCGCATAAACGTAGGGAAAGACTTCCTCGTAGTGTTGCTGGCCTTCAACGGCCGGGTTTTTTGTCACAAGCGCCGACATGTCGGTGCCTCCTGCCTGTTTAGTCGTAAATGGGATAAAAGGTGCCGAACGCCTGTTCAGCGAAAACGCCCGGGTCATTAAAACGACGGTTCTGGTTCAGGCCCGATATCGCCGTCATTTCGTCATCGCTCAAAACGAAGTCAAAGATGTCGAGATTTTCCGCGAGCCGTTCTTTCCTGGTGGTCTTCGGGATGATCGACGTGCCGCGCTGCACACCCCAACGGAGTACAACCTGCGCAGGCGTTTTGCCGGTGCGTTCGGCGGCGGCTTTGACACAATCGGCGGTTAGCACGGTGTCCTGATTGCTCGCCATGTCGAGCTCGACGTAGGACAGCGCGCCCAGCGGAGAAAACGCGGTCACCGCGATGTTGTAATAGCCGGCCAGGCGAATCAGTTTTTGCTGGGTCAGGAAGGGGTGACTTTCGACCTGCAGCATTGCAGGTTTGACGGTCGCATACGCCATCAGATCGTTCAGCAGGCCGGAGTTGTAGTTGCAGACACCAATCTCACGTACGAGCTCGGCGTTCACCAGCTGTTCCATGGCACCCCAGGTTTGCGACAGTGGCACTTTGTCCAGATGCATGTGCGGCTGGTCTTCGTTCGGGTCAAACAACCATTCGGGCGGGTAGCGTTCCTCAATCGGGACGTACTTGAGCGCGATCGGAAAATGGATCAGATAGAGGTCCAGGTAGTCCAGACCAAGGTCTTTCAGGCTCTTTTCGCAGGCCTCCTTGACGTGCTCGGGACGGTGGAAGGTGTTCCAGAGCTTGGACGTGATCCAGAGTTCGCCGCGAGTACAGAGGCCGTCCGCAATTGCCTTGGCGATACCTTCGCCTGCTTCGACTTCGTTGCCGTAATCACACGCCGAATCAATATGCCGATAGCCGACTTCGATAGCCTCGTAGACCGAGCGCGCTGTGTCCTCGGGTGCAATCTTCCAGATCCCGAGACCGACGGCCGGCATCGTGCCGTCGCCCACCTTGATTGTTGTCATTGCCTGAATTCTCCGGGTTACTTGTTGAGCAGGCCGTCAAGGCCATGCTCGGATACCAATGTCTCGATGTCGGTTGGCACACCGCTGGCGGCAGAGTTCTGTGCGGCGGCAGCGATCACGATGGACCACAGTCCTTCGAGCGGCGTTGCGGCGTCGGCAGCTCGCCCGGCCAGCTGGTCAGCGAATGCCACATGTTCGAACCAGGTCGCGCCATGGTGGCCGCTCTGGTCAACGGCGCGCGTGTAGCCCAGTTCGGTGCGTCGACTGGCGCCCATTTCGCCGAGTTCCACAGCCACTTCGCTGCGAGCGACATCGTCGCGCTGGAAGTCGAAACTCTCGGTCGCGGTGAGTCGGCCGAGTTCACCGCAGACGGTCAGCTCTTCGCGAAACTGAGGGCAGAACATGTTCAGCGTGAAGCTGGCACGCACGTTGTTGTCGTAGTCGATAATTACAAAGGCGTGGTCATGAATGTCCGATTCCACGTCCTGGTATTCGAAATCCGTGAAGTTCACTGCTTGTCCGGACGAGGCATACACACGCGTCGGTCGCCCCTGTGCCAGCAAGGTCAGCAGGTCAAAGTAGTGACAGCATTTTTCCACCAGTGTGCCACCACTCTTGGCGTTGAACTTGTTCCATTGGCCAACCTTGTCGAGAAACGGCGGTCGGTATTCGGCCATCGACAGCATATGCACTCGGCCAAGGCTGTTGCGCTCCAGCGCTTCGTGACGCGCCTCGACGTACGGCGCCTTGTACCGGTATTGCAGCCCGACCTGGATGAAGCTCGGATACGTCGCGGCGATCTCGCAGATGCGTTTCGCGTCCGCCAGCGTGGTGGCCATCGGCTTTTCGAGGAAGATGGGTTTGCCGCTCTTGGCAGCGACCTCAAGTACGTCGATGTGCGTGTAGTTCGGCGTGCAGATCATCAGCGCATCGACCGCGTCGTCATTGCACGCGGCGTCAAGGCTGTCGTAGTGCTGCAGCGTGTCCGCCGAGTGTCGCGCAAATTCTTCGCTGGCGACCGCCATACTTTCACGCTGCGTGTCGAAAATGCCGTTAACAGCGACACGACCGAGCATGGCGGCGACACGCATGTGCTCGATGCCGATCGTGCCCGTGCCGATCACGTTGACCCGGTGCGTGGGCGCTCGTTTGGAATACAGGTAATGGTCGCCTGGCTGGATGTGCCGTTGGCCTGATGATTCCTCGAAAAAGCGAAGACGCGGTTTTGCTATGTCAGTCATGGGTTTGCGTCCCTAGTTCGGTCGAGTCTAGCCGCCGTTCCGGAAAAATACAAACGTTTGTATTCTTGCCGGTGGCGGGAGCTGCTAAGCTGTTGTGTGCACGATGAGCCCGGGAAACCCGCCGATGAAAAAGTCCGGCAGTAAAGCGCGCCGTACGACAATCAAGGACATCGCCAAAGCGGCTGGCGTCGATCCGTCGACGGTCACGCGGGCGCTGCAGGGCAGCGAGCGTGTGAAACCGGCGACGCGCGAAAAAATCGCGGGGCTCGCTGCCGATATGGGTTATGTCCCGAACATGGCCGCACGGACGCTGGTCAAATCTCGCAGTGACCTGATCGGCGTGGTTATCCCGGACATGACTAATCCGTTTTTTCGGGATTTGGGCCAGGGCATTGAGGATGAAGCCGCGAAACACGATCTTCGCGTGATTTTCAACGATACCCGTGGCGTCGAGTCTGCGGAGCGGGATGCCGTCAATCTGCTGCTCGAGCTCAAGATCGATGGTCTGATTGTTCCCATGGCGAGGAGCCCGCAGGATTACTACGACTCGCTGGCGCGGTCGCTTGGCGATGCCGTACCTATCGTGCACGTCAACCGCGAAGAAGCGCCGCACCAGGTGTCCTGCGACCGGGTTGGCGGTTCCATACAGGTCATGCAGCACCTGATCGGACTGGGTCATCGCCGAATCGGATTCGTGCGCGGTCCGACCGGTCCCGGAGCGGACCCGAAAATGGTCGCCTACCGACGAGCGCTTGACCAGGCTGGTATTGACTACGATCCCGAACTGATTTTCAGCTTCGACGGCACGCTTGCAAGCTCGGGAGCGATCGTCGAACAGCTGCTCGCCCTGGAGCAATTGCCAACCGCGGTGTTTGCACACAACGACGTCAATGCGATAGCGATGATTCATGAAATGCGCGACCGGGATATCACAGTGCCTGGCGATATTTCGATCGCTGGTCACGATGACATTCGCCTGGCTGCCTATGTTGATCCGCCGCTGACGACGGTCGGCTGGCCGATGTACGAACTCGGGCAGCAAAGTGTCCGTTATCTGTATAGCCTGGGACATGGCGCAACCCCCGAGGAGCCGAAGATGTCGGCGCCGGAACTGGTGGTCAGGGAGTCGACGGGCAGCCCGAAGGCTGCCCGCCTGGCACAGACTAGTAGTAGTTCAGCCTGAAGTTGACGCCGAAGTAACGCTCGGCATCGCGGGGGATCTGGTAACGGAAACCGTCACCGGAGAAGGTCGTCGCAAACGACTCGTCCGTCAGGTTCTTGCCGATCAGCGTGACACCCAGCTTGTCATCCTCGCTCCACCAGCCGATGGACGCATTCAGGATGCTGTAGTCCGGCAGGAGGAACGGTACTTCGTCTTCCTGGCCGATGTTGCCGGAGAGCTTCTCGTCGGTGAACACGTAGCTGCCGTTGATCTGGATGCGGCTGCCATTGTCCAGCGGGATGTTGTAGTCCGCCGCCGTGGAAATCTTCGTGTCCGGTGAGAACGGCAGATCAGCACCCGTTACTGACTTCGCATCCGAGAACGCAAAACCACCCGTCAGGCTGAGGTTGTCATTGACCTGCCAGAGGTAGTCAAACTCGAAGCCTTCCGTGTCGACATCGCCACCGTTGGTGAAGCCGGTGATGGTCGTGCCGTCAGAGTCGTCGAAGTCGTTCGCCTGGAAGTCTTCGATTTCCGCCGAGTAGACCGCGAAGTTGAACAGGCCGAAATCGGTCGTGATTTTCACACCCAGCTCGATCGAGTCGGAGGTCTCGGCGTTAATCGGGTTCGTGTCGGCGTCACTCATGTTGTAGAACACGTTGAAGGCCGGACCCTTGTAACCCATCGCGTACGTCAGGTAGGTGTTGATCGAATCGGTCGCTGCCCACTGCAGGCCAATTTTGCCGGAAACGTCCGTGTCGTCGGTGCTGCCGGAAAAGTTGGTGTCGAGGGTGCGCGGGCGGACGCCGACGCCACGACGACCGAACTCATCGAGGTTTACACGATTGTGGCTGTAGGACACATCGTCCGAGGTGTAGCGCAAGCCGCCGAGCAGGGTCAGCGTGTCAGACACCGCGTAGGAACCCTGGCCGAACACCGCGAAGTTCTTGAACTCGGTGTCCATGAAGCCGGTTGCCGCAACGATGTCGTTGGCGTTACAGGTAATGCCGTTCGCCGCTATGAACGCATCGATGCCGGCCTGGTCCGGAGCGGGCTGGCCCAGCGTGTTCTCGATGTGATCCGCGATGGCTTCGTTCAGCTGGCCGTTGTTGTTCTGGCAGCTCGCGTCACGCGTGAAGTTTCGCTGCGACTCGATGTTCCAGTAGAAGAAACCGGCCTGCCATTCGAAAGCCTCACCCGTGTTCGAAGCGATGCGCAACTCCTGCGACAGCTGGCGCCACTCCTGCGGGCCAACGTCGTGCAGCTGGAACGGAACACCAAACACCGGCAGCGTCGAATCGCCGGCGATCGACGTGAAGTCACCTTCGCGGAACTCGGTGTTGTCCCAGGTCCGCTGTGCGGTAATCGATGTCAGGGTGTAGTCGCCCAGATCCGCTTCGATCTGGATGGACATGGCGGTCGTCGCGTCCAGCGTCCGGGTTTCGAAGTCGTGGTCGATCAGACGCTGGTCAAGATCAAGGCCGGTGCCATTGGGCACCGCTTCCGAGGCCGGGTTGCGACCGCTCGGACGCGCTTCCAGGTCCGCGCAGCAGTCATTACTGGCATCGTAGTCTTCGAAAATCAGCAGGGCGGATATCGAATCCGAGACGTCGTAGTCGAACATCGCGCGGATGCCCTGTTTGTCGTAGCCGTTGACCGTTTCGTTGTTGAAGACGTTGCGAATATAGCCGTCAAACTCCGAATTCAGCACGGTGACGCTGGCACGCAGGTCGTCGGTCAGTGGTCCGGAAATGCGGGCACGCAGCTGATACTCCGCATCCTCATAAAACGTACCGCTGAGATAGCCTTCCAGTTCGTCGGACGGCCGCCGTGTGGTGATGTTGACGACACCGGCAGACGCGTTCTTGCCGAACAGTGTGCCCTGAGGTCCGCGCAGAACTTCAACGCGTTCCAGGTCGTAGAGGTCACCGAAGGCCTGTCCCGAGCGACCGAGCACAACGCCGTCGACGACCGTCGACACGGACGGCTCCGCAGCAACCGAGAACGATACCGTGCCGATACCGCGCACGGTCAGGGCACTGTTTCTCGTCGTGTTACCCGTGCGGAAGTTCACCGCCGGTATCAGCGCCTGAAGTTCTTCCAAGTTGCTGGTGAATGACGACTCAATGGTGTCGCTGGTCAAAACGGAGACCGCCAGGGGAACCTCACTCAGGTTCTCCTCACGCTTCTGCGCCGTGACGACGACTTCCTCGATGATGGATTGGCCGAACGCCGATCCGGGTAAAGCGATTGTTGCAACGCAGATGGCAAGGCCTGCCAGCGTTGCTGCCTTCAAGTCACGCATCTTATCCCCCCTTGTCAAAAATGCTTGTGACGGGGCGGCCGTACTTGTGGCTCGTCAATGACAGAGTCGACCAAAACCGCCCCCTAGCTACTTTGGTCCGCTCCCGTTTTACGCTTCAGGCGTGAAAAATGCAAACGTTTGTATTTTCGAATTGGCTATATGGCTTTTGGACCGACGAAGGCCCGCATTCGGGCCTCAGGCCGCGGCAGGCTTCGTTTTCAGGCGCAGCGCCCAGAAGCCGGCGTTGGCCGCAGCGAGTACCAGCACCAGGATCCAGAAGAGCTGCGACAGGCCACCAACGAGACCGACCGGCGAAAACAGCAGGTACAGGAAGATCACGCAGGACAGCAGCGTGAATGCGACCGGGTAGGCGAAGCGCCAGGGCGTCAGGTCGACGAGTTTCTGGTCGACGTATTCCCACGGTGTTTCCCTCGGCTGCAGCACACCCGCGGCCAGCATGATGCCGACCTCGATCACGAACAGGACCGCGTACAGGTGCAGGAAGTGCATCGTGATGACGTCGTCAAACACGAATTTTGCGAGCCCGTAGGCAATGACGTGGAAGATGATGACGATCTTCGCACCCAGCGCCGGCACGCGAGTGGTGAACAGGCCGACCAGCACGATGACGACCACCGGAATGTTGTAGAAACCCGTGAAGATTCGAATGACCTGCCACAGCCCTTCGGGTGCAAACTGCAACAGCGGGGCAACCATGAACGAAAACAGCGCGATCGCGATACTCGCGTACTTGGCGACCGTGACCAGTTCACCATCGCCCATTACCCGTTTACGCATGGGCTGATAGACGTCCAGGCAGAACATCGTTGCCGCTGAGTTCAGCAGTGAGTTGAACGATGAGAACACGGCGCCGAGCAAAACAGCGAGGAAGAAACCGCTCAGGTACGCCGGGAGGTAGTCACTGATCAGGCGCGGGTAGGCCTGGTCAATCGATGCCAGCCCGGGGCCGTACAGGTGGAACGCGATGATGCCCGGAATCATCATCATGAACGGCACCATGATCTTGAAAAAGCCGGAATACAGAACACCCTTCTGACCTTCCGCGAGGTTCTGCGCAGCGAGTGTGCGCTGGATGACGTACTGATTGGTGCACCAGTAGAACAGGTTGGCAAACACCATACCGGTGAAAATCGTGCCGAACGGCGTCGGGTCCTGTGGGCCGCCGATCGCGTTCAGTTTTTCGGTGTGGGTCGACAGAATGGTATCGAGACCCGCGCCGACCGAGCCATCGCCAAGCGCCGCTAATCCCAGAACCGGAACCAGGACGCCGATGATCAGCAAACCGACGCCGTTCAGCGTGTCGGAGACGGCAACGGCTTTTAGCCCGCCAAAGATGGCATAGACTGCACCGACGCTGCCGATCGCGACGATCGTGATCACGAGGCCCATTTCGTAGCTGACGTTCAATAGCGACGGGACGTCGAACAGCAACAGCACGGCGATCGAGCCGGAGTAGAGCACCGAGGGAATGGTGACCAGGCCGTAGCCCACCATGAACAGGATGACCGACATCCGCCGCACGTTGTCGTCGAAGCGATTGTTCAGGAACTCGGGCAGCGTGGTGAAGGCACCGGCCAGGTATTTCGGAAGAAAGATCAGCGCCATGCAGATGGTCGCGAAGGCCGCCGTGACCTCCCAGGCCATCGAGCTCAAATTGAAGCCGTAGGCTGAGCCGTTGAGTCCGATCAGTTGCTCGGCGGAGAGATTGGTCAGCAGCATCGAGCCGGCGATGAAGATGCCGGTGAGACCACGCCCGGCCAGAAAGTAGCCGTCCTTCGTAGAGACTTCGCCCTTGGTCTTCTGGTACGACACAAACGCCACGATCCCCATGAAAAACACGCAGGACGCAAGCGTCATGAACAGGTTTTCGGCACCCATACTCCCCCCAGAGGATAGCCGGGCGGGTTGCTTGTTTTAGGTCGTGCCCGGCGTGGTCTTATTTACGCTACGCGATGCCGGTGACGTTTGGCAATGCTCGGATTCGCGCCAATTCAGACCGACGGGAGCTCGAAGGAACCCACGCGTGATTCGGCTTTCCGGTAGGCGTCTCGGCCGCGAATCCGTACCAGGAAGTCAGCGATTTTCGGGAACTTACCGTCAACATCGGCGCGTTTCGCCGCAGCTTCAAGACAGTAGCTCATCTGGATGTCGGCCGCTGAAAAGCGGTCGCCGGCAAACCAGGGCCGCGAATCCAGCGTCTGATTAATAAAGTCGAGATGCCGCTGGATGTTGTCGTCGAGGAAGTTGCCACGCACCTTTTGCGCGATGCCCTTGGCAACCGGTCGGATGAAGAACGGCAACGGTGCCGTCTCGATGCGATGCATGACCAGCGCCATCAGCATCAGAGGCATCACCGAGCCTTCCGCGTAATGCAGCCAGAAGGTGAACTCGCGAGCCTCCGATGTCCCGGCGTCCGGTCGCAGCGAATGACCAGTGAACTTGTCGAGCAGGTATTCGATGATGGCGCCCGACTCGGCGACCGTCACATCTCCGTCGCTAACAATCGGCGACTTGCCCAGTGGATGCACCGCCTTTAACTCGGGCGGCGCAAGGATCGTGACCGGGTCTCGCTGGTAGACCTTGACCTCGTAGTCGGCGCCCAGCTCTTCAAGCAGCCAGGCGATGCGTTGCGAACGTGAGTTCTCAAGATGATGGAGAGTAATCATGCGCGCAGCATAGCACTCGCGCTGGCCGGCCTCGCAATGGCCAGCAAGGATGGCTAGTTCGGGACGATAAACATGGTTGGCACTTCGGCGTAGAGCGTTGCACCTTGCGCGCGGACGGCCACTCGAATGATCGACTCCGGGTTTTCCGGCATCGGGAACCGCGTAGACCAGCGAGTTCCTGATGCGTTCATGTTCGCCATTGGCGTCGGGGCGATCTGAATGCTGCCTTCAACCAGCGCCATGGCGGCACCCTGCAGTTCGACGGAGGAAGACAAAGTCATCTCAACAAACCCGGTGTCGGAAACCTCTGGCAACAGGGCCACCTCGACGTCTGCGTTTTCAAGGTCACAGCGGCCGCTGTCGTATCGGCAGTTGCTGCGCGCCAGTAAGGTGTAGCTACCACCGGCCTCAACGGCCTGGGGTTTTTCCGCAACAATCTGGTCGACACCAAACCAGGCGATGACTGCAAGGACGGGTGCCACGAGCAGGGCGACGATGACGTGTTTGTCTTTGAACATGTGCGTGATTATGACCCAAAAGAAGAGGGGGCGTTGCCGCCCCCTGCAGTGCTGGTGTCGCTGGCTTGTAAGCCTAGTGGCCTGTAGCCCCTCCGGCACCAACCGGCACTCGAATGTGGTCAACGAGATCGAGAATCTCCTGTGGCGGTGCAGCCGTCAGGCGTGCGACGACCAAGGCCACCCCGAAATTCACCATAGCGCCAACCGCGCCAAAGGCATTCGGTTCAATGCCCAGGAACCAGTTCTCCGGCATGCCGCCGAGGAAGGACGTACCCGGGATGAACATGATGCCTTTGTGCTGGAACACGTAGAACAGCGTGACACCGATACCGGCGATCATGCCGGCGATTGCGCCTTCCTTGTTCATGCGCTTGTAGAAGATGCCCATCATGAGCGCCGGGAAGATCGACGACGCAGCCAGGCCAAAGGCGAGCGCCACGGTTCCGGCGGCGAAATCCGGCGGGTTGAACCCCAGGTAGCCGGCGAGGGCGATCGCACCCGCCATCGCGACACGACTCGCCAACAGCTCCTGTTTTTCCGTGATGTCCGGGCGAAAAACACCCTTTAACAGGTCGTGCGATATGGCCGACGAGATGGCGAGCAACAAACCGGCCGCTGTCGACAGCGCCGCAGCGAGGCCGCCGGCGGCGACGAGTGCAATCACCCAGTTCGGCAGCTGCGCGATCTCCGGGTTTGCCAGCACCATGATGTCACGGTCGACCTTGGTCATCTCATTGGTCGCGGCATCCGAGGTGTACTGGATACGTCCGTCGCCGTTCTTGTCTTCGAAGGCGAGCAGGCCGGTGGCTTCCCAGTTGCGGATCCAGTCCGGACGTTCGTCGTAGAGCATGTACTCACCCGGCGTCGGTTCGATCGTCTCGATCAGGTTCAGGCGCGCCATGGCCGCGACCGACGGAGCTGTTGTGTACAGGATAGCGATGAACACCAGCGCCCAGCCTGCAGAGCTGCGAGCATCCTTAACCTTCGGCACCGTAAAGAAGCGAATGATGACGTGCGGCAGCCCCGCCGTGCCGATCATCAGCGACAACGTGTACATGAACATGTTGGTGAGACTGAGCCTCACATTGGTCGTGTATTCGAGGAAGCCCAGGTCTCTCAATACCTGGTCGAGCCGGTCGAGCAGAAACACATCCGTGCCGACCATGGTCGAGCCAAGGCCGATCTGCGGCAGCGGATTGCCGGTCAGGCTCAGCGAGATGAAAACGGCGGGGATGGTGTAGGCAAGAATCAAAACACAGTACTGCGCGATCTGCGTGTAGGTGATGCCCTTCATGCCGCCCATGACGGCGTAAAAGAACACGATACCCATGCCGATCGACAGGCCGATGTCGTAGTCCACCTCGAGGAAGCGGGAAAACGCGACGCCGATGCCTTTCATCTGGCCGATGACGTAGGTGACCGACGCGATGATCAGGCAGACAACGGCAACGATGCGCGCTGCCTTTGAGTAGTAACGATCCCCAATGAATTCAGGCACCGTAAACTTGCCGAATTTACGCAGGTAAGGCGCCAGTAGCATTGCCAGCAGGACATAACCGCCGGTCCAGCCCATCAGGAAAACCGAACCGCCGTAGCCCATGAAGGCGATGAGACCGGCCATCGAGATAAACGACGCGGCCGACATCCAGTCGGCTGCCGTGGCCATACCGTTGGCGACCGGGTGAACCCCGCCGCCGGCCACGTAGAATTCCTTTGTGGATCCCGCGCGCGCCCAGATCGCGATGCCGATATAGATCGCAAAGGTGAAGCCGACGACAAGATAAGTCAGTGTTTGCAGAGTCATGGTCGGCTCCTACTCGTCTTCTTCCACGCCGTGATCGCGATCGAGTTTCCCCATGCGGTTGGCGTAGAAGAAGATCAGGGCAACGAAGACGTAGATCGATCCCTGCTGCGCGAACCAGAATCCCAGCTTGTAGCCGCCGAGCTGGATGTTGTTCAACGGCTCTACGAGCACGATGCCGAACAGGTAGGAAACGACAAACCAGATCGCGAGGCACAACGCCACGAGTCTCAGGTTGGATTTCCAGTAGCTGTTGTTATCAGACATGACTCCCCCCCTTTTTTCGGGTGCTTTGCTGATTAAGCAGGATCGAATCTAGCATTGGTGGACGGTGGCGGGCATTCGACATTAGTCGGTAGTAGACTGACCACAGCCGATACGGGGGGATGGACCGTTGATCGACTGGTGGGTACTGCTGAGTCTGTCACTCGGCTACCTGATGCTGCTGTTCGCGATTGCCTACTGGGGCGACAAACTCGTGGACGGGCGTATTTCGAGTTTCAGCCGCTCGCTGATCTACAGCCTGTCGCTGGCCGTCTATTGCACGTCATGGACGTTTTTCGGCGCTGTTGGCAGTGCTGCGCAAAGTGGCTGGGGTTACCTACCCATCTACCTCGGCCCGATCCTGGTGTTCCTGTTCGGTTGGCCGCTGATTCGTCGCATGGTCGCGATCAGCAAACGCCAGAACCTGACATCCATCGCTGACTTCATCGGCGCACGCTACGGAAAGTCACAGGGCCTCGCCGCCATGGTGACGGTTATGGCGACGCTGGGTTCGGTGCCGTACATCGCGCTTCAGCTCAAGGCGATCGTGGACAGTTTCGATGTGATCTCGAACTACACGGTCAGCGGTGCGGCCGGCAACGACACAGCCCTGATTGTGGCCGTTGTGCTTGCCCTGTTCGCGATTCTATTCGGGACCCGAAAGATCGATGTCACCGAGCATCACCAGGGCATGATGATCGCCATTGCCTTCGAGTCCCTGGTCAAGCTGCTGGCGTTTGTCGCGATCGGCTTATTCGCGTGGTTCCTGCTGGGTCGGGCCGGTGGGCCGGCGCCGGGCACGGCGTCGCCGTTCAGTTTGTCGTCGCTGCCCAACACCTTCATGACGCAGCTGGTACTCGCCAGTGCGGCGATTATCTGCCTGCCTCGGCAGTTTCACGTCGCGATCGTTGAGGCTCACCGTGATGCGCGTATCGACGCCACGCGCTGGGCGTTTCCACTCTATCTGCTGGTATTCAGCGTGCTGGTCATTCCGATTACGCTGGCCGGTCTGACCCTGCTGCCCGAGGGCGCATTCCGCGGTGACACTTTCGTGCTCGCCTTACCCATGCAGCAGGGTACCGACTGGCTGACCGTGCTTGCATTCATCGGCGGGTTCTCAGCTGCGACCGGCATGGTCATCGTAGCCTGTGTCGCTCTGGCGACGATGGTCAGCAACGAACTGGTCATGCCCGCCGTGTTGCGGCTGCGTCACCAGCTCGATGCCGAGCGGACCGATTACTCACGCTTGCTGCTGAACACGCGTCGCCTGTCTATCGCCGGCATTGCGCTGCTGGCCTACCTTTACTACCGGGTTAGCGATGAATCGGCTGCGCTGGCGAGTATCGGCCTGCTGTCCTTCGCCGCGGCAGCGCAGTTCATGCCGCTGATTGCATTGGGAATGTACTCCGAACGGGTGACGCGCACCGGCGCCGTCAGCGGTCTCGCGGTGGGTTTCCTGCTGTGGGCGTACACCCTGTTTTTGCCGACGCTGGCCCGGTCGGGTGCGGTGAGTGACAGCTTTATTGAGCATGGCCTGTTCGGCCTGCCGTGGCTGCGACCGGAGGCCCTGTTGTTCGCCGACGGTCTCGACCCGCTGACACACGGCGTCGTGTGGTCACTAAGCCTGAACACGCTGGTGTTCCTGCTGGTCTCCGCACGTTCGAAACCGTCGATGATCGAGACCGTGCAGGCCCGCGTCTTTACGGGGCCGCTGGTGAACGCGAACAATCAGGGCGTCGGCAGCAACGATTCGCAGCTCAGCAACCGTGACCTGCGCGAACTGGCGGACCAGTTTCTCGGTAATGCGCACGCCGGCCGTTCGTTTGATGAGTTCGCCGAGCGAGAGGGGCTGGATTTGTCACCGTCGCTCGCGGCGGACCGACGCCTGCTGCAGTTCACCGAGCGCCTGCTTGCCGGCGCCATTGGTGCCGCGTCGGCGCGAATCGTCATTACGACCGCACTGCGAAAAACAGGCGTCGAGGTCGCTGACGTCGTTGTCTTGCTCGACGAAACGTCGCAGGCCGTGCGTTTCAATCGCCAGCTTACTGAGGCAACCCTCGAGAACATCACCCAGGGCGTCGCCGTCGTCGACTCAGCCCAGCGACTCATTGGCTGGAACAGTCGCTACATCGAGCTCATGGGCTATCCCGGCGATATGGTCTCGGTCGGCACACCGGTCGCAAACCTGATTCGTTTCAACGCCGAGCGCGGCCGCTTCGGCGATGCGGATGTCGACAAGGTCATCGCCAAGCGACTTCGCTATATGCGCGAGGGGTCGGCTTACAAGGTGCAAAGCAACCGTTTCGATAACAAGGTCGTCGAGATACGGGGCCAAGCTATGCCGGACGGTGGCTACGTCACGACCTACACAGATATCACCGAATTCAAGGCGGCCGAGGATGCGCTGGTCGACGCAAAATCCACGTTGGAACAACGCGTGGCCGATCGCACGATGGATCTTGAGCGCGCAATGGCGGCACTGGAAGTTGCCAAGGGTGAAGCCGAGGACGCCAACCTGTCGAAAACGCGATTCCTCGCCGCTGCCGCACACGATCTGCTGCAGCCACTGAACGCTGCAAAACTGTTCGCTGCGTTGCTTAGCGAACACCGGGGCGAGATGTCCAGTGAACAGTCCGAACTCGTCGAGCGTGTTGAGAACGGGCTGGTCGGTGTCGAAGACCTGCTGAGCGCCCTGCTGGATATCTCAAGGCTGGATACTGCGGCCCCCGAGCCGAAGCTGGAAGTGTTTCGGCTCGACAGCCTGTTTCGTGCACTTGAGGCGCAGTTCGCGCCGGCGTTTCACACGCAGGGGCTGACATTGCGATTTGCCAAGACCCGGCTTGCCGTCTACTCCGACCAGGCACTACTGCGTCGTATTCTGCAAAACTTCATCAGTAATGCCCGCCGTTACACCACCGAGGGCGGCGTGCTGGTTGGCTGTCGGCGCCGCGGTGGCGCCGTCGTTGTCCAGGTTTACGACACCGGCGTCGGTATCGCAGCCAGCGATCAGCGCGCGGTGTTTGAGGAGTTTCATCGTCTTTCCGAGGGTGCTCGTCAAACCAAGCGCGGTCTCGGCCTCGGTCTGGCTATCGTCGAACGCATCGCCCGGCTACTCGATCACAAGATCGGGCTGAAGTCCGAGGTCGGTGAGGGCAGCCGTTTTGAAATTACCGTACCCCGCGCGCGAGGCGTCCCCTCGAGCGTCACCAATCCGGAACCAGTGCGACTGGGTAATACGGTATCCATCGATGGCCAGCTCGTGCTGTGCATCGACAATGAGCCGGATATTCTCGACGGCATGCAGGGACTGATTGAAAAGTGGGGCGGACGTTCGCTCGGCGTGTCTTCCACCGACGAAGCGCTGGCGGTTATGCGGGCACAGCAGTCAGAGCACGGCGAACTGCCTGCGCTGCTGCTGGTTGACTACCACTT
This sequence comes from Pseudomonadota bacterium, assembly GCA_038747355.1. Lineage (GTDB taxonomy): Bacteria > Pseudomonadota > Gammaproteobacteria > Steroidobacterales > Woeseiaceae > UBA1847. The sequence goes on from JBCDJX010000005.1 coordinate 56,818, forward strand.
GAACGACGGGGATACCGGGCTTGTGGCCATCGCCGCGCTGCGAGAGGAGGCCGGCTCGGACCTGCCGGCGGCAATCCTGACAGCCGATCGCACCGATCAGGTCGCTGATCGGGTCCGCGAAGCCGGCGTCGACCTGCTTCACAAACCGGTGAAGCCCGCCGCCTTGCGTGCGCTAATTAACCGCACGCTCAGTCGCCGAAGCGCTGCCTGATTCGTCACCGGACAAGCCGGGTTCCGACAGCTGTAACTGCTGAACTGCGAGTATTGCCTGCGTTCTGTTGTTGACATTCATTTTGCGGAAGATGGCCGTAAGGTGCGCCTTGATGGTGGCTTCCGATACACCGAGTTCATAGGCAATTTGTTTGTTGAGCAGGCCGTCACCGAGCATCATCAACACGCGGAATTGATGCGGGGTCAGCGTACTGAGTGCCGCCGCCGCATGTTCCTCGGCGCTGTCCATGCTGTCGTCGGACAGGTCGATTTCGCTCGGCACCCAGACCTCGCCGTCCATCACCGCGCGAATGCCTTCTTCGATGACACCGATACCCGAGGATTTCGGAATGAAGCCGCTCGCGCCATGTCGAATCGCTCGACGGATAACGCCAGGGTCGTCGAGTGCCGATACAACCACCGTGGGCAGCGAGGCGTGATTGTTGCGCAGCCAGGCGAGGGCGGAAAAGCCGCTAACGCCGGGCATATTCAGGTCGAGCAGCAGCAAGTCGGCGTCTGCGTTTTCGGCCACGGCGCCTTGCAGCGTACTGAGGCTCTCCGCTTCGACAATCGACACGTTTTCCACGCAATTGCGAATGGCGGCCGTTAGTGCCTCGCGAAACAGCGGGTGGTCATCGGCAACAATCAGTGTGGCTGTATCGGTCAAACTGTGTATCCCCGCAAACCTCGTCACGACAGCCTATGCCTCGCGAATGCAGCGATCCTCGCTTGGCGCCAGTTGGGATTTAAGTGTGACATATACGTAGTTGACCTGAGTCGTAGCGTTGATTCAGGCCCATTGTGTAAGCCGCCGCGGTCGAGGGCATTAGACTTTGGTCTAGAAACCTCCCGTATTCGACTAACGGCTAATGGTCCAGCTGATAGCCATCATGAACCATGACCTCAACGTTCCACAGATTGACTCGAACGGGGGAAACGATGAGGGTTTCGACGAAACGACTGGCACTCGCCGCCGCGATAGCGGCATCACTCGCGGGAGGTGCCGCGCATGCCCAGGATGCTGACGTGGCGGCACTTGAGGCGCGCGTCGCGCAACTGGAAAAGATGCTGCAGGAAGTCTTGACGGCCAGCAGCACGACCGTGGAGGCGACCGCGCCGCCCGCCGCCGAGAAGCCAAAAGGCCAGCCCACCAGCACCTACAAGTTTGGTGGCTATCTGAAATTCGACGGTATGTTCAGTGACTACAGTGGCGGTGATCTCGCACCCAGCAGCGCCGGTACGCAATTCTATATACCCGGCACGATTCCGGTTGGCGGCTCACCCAGCGAAGGTCCCGACGCCGATTTTCAGGCGCAGGAGTCACGCATCTACTTCAAGAGTGATCACGACCTTGGCAATGGCGACAAGGTCAGTACGCATCTCGAATTTGACTTCTTCCTGAGCCCGGGCGGCAACGAGCGCATCAGCAACAGTTGGGCGCCGCGCACACGGCATGCCTTTGTGAAGTACAACAACTGGCTGTTCGGGCAGACCTGGACGACCTTCCAGGATGTCGGCGCGCTGCCGGAGAACCTCGATTTCGTCGGGCCCGCCGAGTCCACGGTTTTCGGTCGCCAGGCGATGGTGCGCTATACCACCGGCAACTGGGAATTCGCGGTTGAAAACCCCGAGACCACGGTCACGCCGTTTGGTGGTGGTGGCCGAATCGTCACTGACGACGGCACCATGCCCGATCTCGTTGCACGCTATACCCACACGTTTGATAACGGCTATATCAAGGCGGCAACGCTGGTTCGACAGCTGAACTACAAAACCGCCGGGGTCGACACCGACGAGATGAGTTATGGACTGAGCCTGTCCGGCAAGATCATGTTCGGCGTTGACGACTTTCGCTGGATGGCAACCACCGGCAGCGGCCTCGGTCGCTACCTTGGCCTGAACACGGCGAATGGCGGTGTGCTCGACGCAAACAACGCGCTTCAGGCCATCGACAGCTGGGCGGCTTTCGCGTCCTATCGTCACTTCTGGACCGACGACTGGCGATCGAGTTTCACGGTTGGCTACCTCAGCGTTGACAACGACACGAGCCTGACCGGCACGGGCGTGACTGAGGAGGTGAACAGCTTCCACATCAACCTGTTGTATTCACCGCTTCCAAAAATGACTGTGGGTGGTGAGTTGCTGTTTGCGGATCGCACGATCGAATCCGGTGCGTCAGGGGACATGACGCGACTGATTCTTTCCGCGAAATACGTTTTCTGAGCGAGTCCCCCCGCACTCGCCGCATCACCGGCGGTGCCGACGAGGTGCCGCCGGTTTTTATGTTTTCACGGTCAGTGCCAGAATGACGCCATGAAAGAGCTGCCGGAGATCACGGAGTACCTTGCGGGCCTGCCGGGCTTCGACCAGCTTGCACCCAATGAGCTCGCCGCCTGCGCTCGTGGCATCGAAATCGCCTACTACCGAAAAGGGCAGGACGTGCTGACCGTCGGTAGCGACAATCAACACCTGCACATCATCCGCAGTGGCGCCATCGAACTCCGTGACGAAGAGGAGCGAATGATGACGCAGTTGGCCGAGGGTGATTGCTTCGGCTTTTCATCGCTGATGAACCGGGCACCCGCTCGCAATCATTCCGTCGCCATGGAAGACACCCTCGTCTATCACCTGAAGGCCGAAGCATTCGCGCGGTCGCGCCGCGCGAGCGCTGCATTCGATGACTGGTTTATTCGCGCACTGACAGATCGACTGACACTGCGCGCGCCGGTCGAGACATTCCGTGGCGTCTCGGGTGAGACCGTACGTTCGCTGGTCAAACGCGAGCCTGTCTGCATGGTTTCGACAGCCAGCATCCGCGAAACCGCGCAACGCATGGTCGATGAGCGAGTATCGGCGATGCTGATCAAGGCTGGCGAAGAGCTGATGGGTATCGTCACTGATCGCGACATACGCAAGCGTGTCGTGGCGGCCGGGCTGTCCAGCGAGCGACCGGTAACCGAGATCATGTCGGCATCGCCCATCACGCTCGACGCTGATGCGCACGCGTATGAGGCCGCCATGGTCATGATGCAGAACAACATCCATCACCTGCCTGTCGTCGACGAATCCGGTCTGCTCGGCATGGTGTCTCGCAGCGACTTTATGCGACTCGAAACCGAGCACCCGCTCTATCTCGTCAGCGATATCGGCAAACAGACGACCGCCGCAGGTGTGGTCTCCGCCTGCAGTCGCCTGCCGGCGCTGGTCATCGGACAGATCGAATCGGACGCTGACGGAGAGCACCTCGGCAAGTTCATCACGATGATCACCGATGCTGTGACACGCCAGCTACTGATGATCGCTGAGAGCGAACTGGGGCCGGCTCCATGCACATACGCATGGGTGGCGCTGGGTTCCCAGGGGCGATTCGAGCAGTCAGCGAAGAGCGATCAGGACAACGCGCTGTTGCTTTCCGATGACGCCACCGCGGAGGACGACGACTATTTCAAAGCGATGGCGAAAATCGTCAACGACGGCCTGGATGCCTGCGGCTACGTGTATTGCCCCGGCGACGTGATGGCGTCCAATCCGTCGTGGCGCAAATCCCTCAACCACTGGAAGCAGGTCTTCCATCGCTGGATCACGGTACCCGAAGAGAAGGCCCTGATGCACGCCAACATCTTTTTCGATCTGCGCTGTGTACACGGTGACGCATCGCTCGTGGATGAGCTCAAAACCAGTGTGCGCGACGACGCGAAAAGCAATGAAATTTTCCTCGCGCTCATGGCCAAGAACGCGATGAACTTTCAGCCGCCGCTGGGCTTCTTTCGCCAGTTCGTCCTGGAGCGATCCGGCGACCACAAAAACACGCTGGACCTGAAGCTTCACGGGATCATGCCCATTGTGGAGATCGCTCGTATACGCTCACTGGCGGCGGGTGAGTTGCGCATCAACACACGCAATCGCCTGCGCGCCGCGGCGAAGGCCGGCGAACTCACTGACGCTGATGCCGCCAATCTCATCGATGCGCTGAATTTCATCGAAAAACTGCGTATTGAGCACCAGTGCCGACAACTGCAGTCCGGGCAGAGCCCCGACAATCACCTGGCGCCGGACGAGTTGTCGCCGTTGGTGCGACAAAACCTGAAATCTGCGTTCGCGCAGGTTCGCGTTAGCCAGTCGGCGCTGTTGAATCGCTTCCACCTGGCGTGATCGGCCTCAGGCTCAAACGCTGGAGGTACCGGCGGCGGGGAGCCCCCTCACCGATGGACGCGTTACTTAACGCGGACGTTCCGGGTCGCGCGGCGACAATCGATGGCGTCGAGTTCGTCGTGCTCGACATCGAAACAACAGGGCTGGAGGCTGCAACAGCGGATGTGTTGAGCGTTGGCTGGGTCATCGTGCGCCACGGGCGCGTCGATCTCGACAGTGCGGAGAGCCACTTTGTAAAACCCGACGGTGAGGTTGGTGTCAGCGCGACAGTGCACGGGCTGACCGACACGGTTGTTGCCACCGGCATGCCGATAGCGACGGTGATAGACAAGATCATCGTGGCGCTCACATCGCGCGTGCTGGTGGTCCACCACGCTGGTCTCGACAAGGCGCTGCTGGACCGTTTGTGCAGCGACAAGTTTGGCTGTCCGCTGCCTGTTCCCGTTGTGGATACGCTGGCCCTGGAAAGCCGTCGTCGAGCGCGGCAGCATCATCTCGAGGAAACGTCACAGCTGACCCTGTCGGCGCTGCGTGAGCACTACGGACTGCCGCGGTACGCGGCGCATGACAGCCTCGTCGATGCCATAGCGACGGCCGAGCTGCTGCTGGCCATGCGGACACGTCATTCGCTTCGATCGTTGGCGGAGCTGATGTAGATATCAGTCCGGCTCTTTTTCCTTCTCCTTTTCTTTCTTTTTGCGTTCCTTTTCCTTCTTCTTCGCCCGCTTTTTCTCGCGCTTCTCCTTGCGCTTCTCCGCCTCGGCGGCCCGTCGCACCTGGTCCTCTTCGCTTGCGATGCCCATGGCTTCCTGTGGGCTCATGACCTGCTGAATGGAGGCGACACGACAGGACGGCATATCGATGTTTCTGTAGTAGTACGCCACCTTGGGCCGACTGTTGGAGCAGACGCGCATCGATCGGGTATCGAAGCTGATGTTGTAACCGTCGCTGATATTCGAGCAGCGACCGTCGAACGACACGAGGTACTGGTCATTGGCGGAACGCACGTACATCGAGTAGTCCGTGATCGCCTGGAAGTACATCCGGCTGTAGTTCTTGATCGCTATGCAGTCGTTGCGTTTGCGGTTGTCTTCCTCCAGGTCATCCTGGCTCGCGGATGTACCACCGACCAGAAGGAGTGCTGCCAGGATCAGGTAACGCATTCAGTTCTCCCTTCGACTCAATTTACTCGATGCGCTCGGCGCGCTGCACAATGGCGCCCTGGTGGAGCGTCAGCGCGCTGACCCTTCCGCTATCGTCGCGTTCAAAGTGCAACTCAGCGTCGACGACCTTATAGAAGAACACGTCGTCGCCCTTGTAGTAGATCGGAAACGCCTGTTGCCCTGTCAGTTGCGCTGTCAGCCCGTCGCCACCCTCGCGGATGCTGAATTTCACCGCGACATTCATCGCGAAATCGCCGACGTAGTCAGACAATGTGTCCTTTGCGATGTCCACTTCCGCTCGTTCATTGCTGGTCGCTTCATCGGCGACCCGAGCACCTGGATTGACCACGCCAGCCTGCACCAGTTCCACGCCGCTGACGACACCGTCCTCACGCAGGAAGTGCAAACTGGCGTCGGCGATGTTCAGGCTATACCAGTCGTTTCCGCCGTCGTACAGGCGCGCGGCGGCCTGTCCGGACACCTGTCCCACCAGGTAGCCACTGCGCTCGAACACACCAATGCCAACACCGGGTGCGATTTCATACTGGCCCATTACACTCTCGTCGATCTCCGGGGCAGGTCGACCTTGCTTGGTGCTGCCGAGCATGGTCAGTCCTTTCTCGGTGGGGCCATCACCGCCGGCAACCAGGATGGCTACCGCCTGATTGGTGTCGGGGCGAAAACCGAAAAAGGTCAGGTAGCCGCCGGTGCCGCCGTTGTGCCAATAGATCGGCTGATCATCAGCCCACGTCATGTGCCAGACGCGAGTCACGTCGAAGTCAGGGCCCGCCTGGGCAATGGAGTCGCGGACCGCCTCGATGTCATGCTTCAACGGCGACTCCGCCTGCCCGAGCATCACCTGCGCGAGGCGGACGAAATCTGAGGTTGATCCCCAGAGCGCGCCGGCGGCTGCGATGGGTTCCGGGAGCAGCCAGGCCGGTACGACGCTGCCACTGCGATAGCCATCGGCGAGGTTGTCGCTGCGCTCAAAGCCCGTCTCCTCAAGACCAAGTGGTGCCACGACCTGCGCGATAACTTCCTCCGTGTAGCTGCTGCCTTCGAGCTGCCCCAGACGATAGCCCAGCAGGCCCATGCCGAGATTGGAGTAGCCGTATTCCGCAACCAGGACCTGTTTGTTTCTCGCCTGCGCGATCTCGGCGTTCAGCTGCTCGGCGGTGTAGTCCTTGTAAGGGTCCTGCGGGTCCGTCGGGGCAAAGTTGGACGGCATGCGTGCGAGTCCGCTGGTGTGGGTCGCGAGCTGCTCCATCGTGACCTTGCCCAGATCGGCATTGGCGAAGGTGAAATCCTCGCCCATCAGATCGCCGAGCGCGGTGTCGTAGCCCAACTTTCCGTCAGCGACCATTTCGGCCAGCAGCATATTGGTGAACACCTTGGTGATCGAGCCGATCTGGTACTGGGTGTTTTCATTCGGCGCGGCGCCGTCCGGCGATATCGCGCCGCCGCTGTAGTAGCTGACGCTGTCGCCATCGAGCAGCATGGCGCTGATCGCGAGGCTGTCGCCGTCATTCACGGCCTTATCGATCCAGTCCTGCAGCTCGCTGTCGGCGGCCGACGACCCGGGCTGAGCGTCGGACATCGGCGCCGAGGAGTCGCCGGCCGGCTGGCAACCAGCCAGCAGAAGGACCAGTCCCGCCAGCAATAGCAGGGCGTAAAACGTGGCACGTACTGATTTATTCATCGTGGTATCCCCATCCGGACATCGGTGTCCGCCTACCCCTATCTACGTATTAGCGTGTTGTTTTATTCCTCGTTGCGCGGTGACGACTCACGAAGAAAGTCCTGTAGCGCAAGCACGGTTTCAGCGGGTGCTTCCTCGTGCGGCACGTGGCCCAGGTGGCCCCACGCCACCAGCGTCGCGTTGTCGATATCCGTAACGAAATGAGCGGCACTTGAAAACGGGATCAATCGGTCCTTTTTACCCCACAGCACGAGTGTGGGTTGCCCGATCTCCGGGATGCGCTCGGAGAGTGCCGTCGAGTTGAATTGTTGCATTCGCTTGCCCAGTGCCTGCCGATTGCCGGCGCGAGTCGACAGATCGTAGTAGCGATCGATCAGTTCGTCCGTGACCAGCGATGGATCGCCAAACACATTCTCCACACTGCTGCGCACGATGAAACGCGGTAACACGTTGTTCATCAGATCGCGCAGGACGGGCGTCCCGGCGATTCGGAAGCCAATCGGCACCGACGTCGACTGTAGCGGATAGCCGCTGGAATCGACGAGAACCAGGCGCTCCACGCGTTCCGGGTGCATAACGGCGGTTGCCCAGGCGATGTGGCCACCCAGCGAATTTCCGACAAGCACAACCCGTTCGGCCATCACTGCATCGAGGCTGGCGATAACGAAGTCGACATACGCTTCGATCGAATAGTCGTCGTCCGGGTGTGGGCCTGTCAGGCCGAACCCCGGCAGGTCAAAACGAACCACTCGGTAGTCCTGGCGCAGAGCCTCCGCCCAGCCATCCCAGGTATGAAGTGAACTCGCGGTCCCGTGCAGAAGCGCGACGGTGACGCCGGCATCGACAGGGCCCTCATCGCGCAGGTGAACATCCATTCCCTCCACTCGAAGGAAACGGGAGGGCGCTTCGGCCCATTTGTCGGTGAGATCGCCGACCGCCCTGTCGGGTTGCCAGTGAATCGCGGCGAAAACGCCCAGGCCGACAACGGCGATCAAGGCGGCTGCCGCGACCGATTTAATCATGCGTGCTAGAAACACAGGCTTTCGGTTCTTATTGGATTATTCGCATCGACCGCGTCAAAAATAACACACGCGGATCGGCGACGGGTCGCGCTACGGCGTCTGCAAACCGATGTTTATCCCGGCAAACGCGGATTGCTCTTGGGTAGACGGATGAAATGACCCCGACGGCGCGACCTGATGGTCTCGCCAGGATTTCGTGTGGAATCGCGGGAGCGCGAATGGTGGCCAGGGGCGGAATCGAACCACCGACACGCGGATTTTCAATCCGCTGCTCTACCAACTGAGCTACCTGGCCATCGCGAAGAGCGGCGTATTACACAGCCGAGGCGAACCTGAGTCAAGCCCGACCGTTGGATCGAGAAGTCGGGCGCTTCATTTGTCCCGATTCGTGCGCGATGTCGGTTGGTCGGCATCGTCCATGTGATAGGCGTCCCAGACGTAAGCCGGGCCTTTCATGATGTAGACGACGACACAGCCGATTGCGACGGTCAGTACGGCGGTCAGGAAGGTGAGTTCGGCTGCGATCGCGAAAATGTCGACAGTTCTGATGTGCTTCGCCGCATCGACACCCGGTTGAACAGGAAGAATCCGGACGAGGATGACGAGCGCCAGCGGCAGGAGTGAGCCCAGCAGTGTGATCACGGGCAAGCGCCTCAATAGCCGGGTCTCAAGGCCCGGTGGCGAGCGACGCTCGTGGAGTTTTCTGAAAGGGGACATACCGCGCTCGAGGGTGCGACTACAGTCAGTCCAGTATGCACTCGACACCGATGCCGCAGGTCCGTTCTGCAGCGAGTGTGACAAAAACATACATTTACTGGCTCAGGGCAGCTGGCACGACGATGCGGTTCGTCTTTCAGGTCTCGTCGAGCACGGCCATGGCGGCACCGATGATGCCTGCGTTGTTCAGAAATCTTGCGATATGAATCGGCGTCTGAACGGTCAGCTGCTGCTCATAGCGGTCGAACTTCTTGCTGGCACCGCCACCGAGTATGTAGTGGTCAGGCGTCATGACACGTGTGGTCTTGCGCAGAAAGTAATCCAGCCGCGTTCCCCATTCGTCCCATGACAGCTCCTCGGCTTTTCGTGCTCGGTCACTGGCGTAGTTTTCTATGGACTCGCCGTCTTTGCCCGGCATATGGCCGATTTCCAGGTTCGGGACGAGGCGACCGTCATGAAACAGGCCGCTGCCGATGCCCGTGCCGATCGTGACGGTGATCACCAGGCCCTGCAGATCAACGCCGGCGCCAAGTCGCATCTCCGCCACCGCCGCTGCGTCGGCGTCGTTTAACACCGTGAAGGGGAGCCCGGTTGCATCACTGAAGGTCTTGTCGACCCGCTCGCCGAGCCAGGCGTCATCGATGTTGGCCGCGGTGCGGCTGCGGCCATCAACGATCGCCGCCGGGAAGCAGCAGCCGACCGGTCCGTCGTAATTGAACTCGCCAAGCAGTTCGTTAACGGCGGATGCCATATTGGCCGGCGTGGACTCTGCGGGTGTTGGAATTCGCTGGCGATCACCGACCAGTTCGCCGCTGCCGGTATCCACCAGAGCCGCCTTGATGCCCGAGCCGCCAATGTCGATGCCAAGAACCTGAGTCATGCCTGCCCCCCGCGAGCGCTTCAGATGCGCCGCATAGTAACGCATCCATGCCTGGGACTGGACCGGCGTGCCACGCCGTTTTCTCGTGGCCCTTGGTATCCCGGTTGTTATTGAGTGTCGTTGCCGGCGGTCGGAAATTTGTTACGCATTTTTCGGCGTTTCCTGTTCGCTTGTCATTCCTGCGTCGCTACACTGTCGCCTCAGCGATCCGCAGGTACCCCATGGAACTGGTTGTTTTCGATCTCGATGGCACGTTGCTCAATCGCGACGCGCAAATCTCGGGCAGTACACGCGACACACTTGCGGCGTTGGCTGATCGAGGCATTGCCTACACCGTGGCAACCGGCCGCTCGCTGCATGCGTCTCGACGGCTGCTCGAGGGTCACGGCTTTTCACTGCCCCACGTGTTCAAGAACGGGGTGATTATCTGGGATCCACTCACCGGTAGCACGACCAACGAGAATTTCCTGACAACGGCTGAAATCGAACACGTGCTCACGGCGATTCTGGCGCAAAACATCACGCCCTTTGTGGCCACTGTCGAACCCGGTCAACGACACGCGATTTACCACTCACCGACCACGAAAGAGGTGGAGTTGAATCTGATCAACGCCTTCGTGCTCAGCGAAGCAGACGCGGTCGCGCCGCTGGCGGAATTGCCGGCGGATGCCGACATCAGCAACATCAGCGCGATCGGCCCTCACGACGTAGTCCGACGCATTGCCCTGCTTATTGAATCCGAGCCGCATCTCGTCGCGTATTCCGGCGATGCCTGGGAAGGCAACAACTGGGCGTGGATCGACATCCACCATACCGAGGCCAGCAAGGGCGGCGCGATTCGCTCGCTGAAGAGCCAGCTCGGCGTTAGTCGTGTTGTGTGTTTCGGTGACGGTGCAAACGATCTGAGCATGTTTGCCGAGGCCGACGAAGCGTATGCGCCGGCAAATGCGGAAGCGGATGTGCGAGCCGCGGCGACCGCGGTTATCGGCCATCACGACGAAGACGGTGTCGCACGCTTTCTTCGCGAGCGTTTCTCGCTTTAGTCAGTCGCCGCGTCCCGGCGTCGTGCCACAGACTAGCGCGGCTTCGTACCGCGGAAGCCCATGTGGATCGCCTGCAGCATGTCCGCCCAGACGGTCCAGCGGATGCGCCGAATAACCGACCGACGTATTTGTCGTTTTGCGTTGGCGTGTGCCCAGGTATCCAGCTTCTTCAGTTCGACCGCTTTGGCCGTGGCCTGTGTCACCAGGTCCTCGGGTTCAACCAGTTCGTCGAAGAAGCCCGCCTTCAGTGCAGCCTCGGTGTCAAACGACTCGCCCAGCGTCACTGCGCGCTGATACGCCGCCGGCAGGAGTCGGTGCTTCAGCATGGTCGCCGCCGTTCTTGGCATGGGCAAGCCGATCGCCACTTCATTTGCAGCCACCTGGTAGTCGCCGCGAGTTCCGATCACGTGATCGGCCGCCAGCATCAAGAAGACACCCATCGCCATGCAGTGGCCGTTGCAGGCGACGATGACCGGTCGGGGATGCGCCAGCACGCGGCCGGTCATGGCGTAGCCGGTTTTCAGCATGCGCAATGCCGCCGGGCCGCCGCGCTTCATAACCTTGAGATCGAAGCCCGCGGAAAACACATCGTCACGCCCGGTCAGGACCACGACAGCCTTGTCTGCTTCTGCGCGATCCAGGGCGTCGTTGATGCCTTTGAGAACGTCGGGCGACAAGGCATTGCGCTTTCCGTCGTCAATGCGGATTCGGGCAATGCCGTCGGCGAAGGAATAATGAACCGCATCAGTCATGCCGCGATTCTAGCGGGCAGTTGCCGGGTCGGCGACACTCGCGTCAGACGATACCTCGATCGAGCATCGAGGCGTAGGTCATTCCTGACGGGGTCATGCGGTACTCGACCGGCGTACCCCTCGCCGTGGAGCTGACGTCGAGCAGGCGATGCTCGCGCAGGTTTTCCAGCGCCCGCTGGATGCGGTCCGGCTTCATGTTGTGCACGTCTGCGAGTGATCGCGGTGTCAGGACGGCGTCTGTACCGAGCGCATAGGCCGAGGTCAGTACCGACAGCTCCACCTTGTTGAATTCCACAGAGCCCGTCTCCAGCGCTTTGCCGCCGCGTTTCGGCAGCCAGCGCCGCAGCCACAGCGTAACCGAGGTCCGCAGTCCGGCCACGCCCTGCGACGCTCGGTGTTCGAGACCGAACAGGTGACCCTCGATGTCACGAGCGATGTTGCGTGCCAGGCGGCCGATCAGGGACAGCACGACGAGAACCAGGAACCAGCTAATCAGCGACAGCACGAAGACCATGGTGACGGGTTCCTCGCCATAGCGCAGGCCCAGCCAGTCGGCGTTGTCGGGGAAATACTCGAGCAGCAGGAACACGACGAGTCGGCCAGGTGCCGAAAATGCGTCATACAGTGTTACGAAAAAGCCGCCCACGTTAGCCACACCGTGATTTACCATCCACCTCAAATCCTAGGGCGAATCGTGCCCCGACAGAAACCGCGCAGTTCACAGTTCTGCGTCCGGGGACGATCCACCAGGCGCGGTTTCTTACCTCGAATCAACGCCATGCTTATCAACGACGGAGCACACGCATGAAAGCTGTTTGGAATGGACATACCATTGCCGAATCGGACGACACGGTTGTCGTCGAGAACAACCACTACTTCCCGGTCGAGTCCGTCGACCCGGCGGTGTTGAAGGCCAGCGACACCACCACGGTCTGTGGCTGGAAGGGCACGGCGAACTACTATTCGCTGGTCGTCAACGGCGAGGAGAACACCGATGCCGCGTGGTATTACGCACAGCCGAAAGAGGCGGCTGCGAATATCCGCGGCCGGGTCGCTTTCTGGAAAGGTGTGCAGGTAAGCGCATGATCTGATCAATATATTGGATGATCAGTAGTATTTTTCGAAATTAATAGTAATAGATCGTCTCTCAATGTGGGCGTAGTGTACGCCCATCGGTTGCGCCAATTCGGCGCCAGCCATGATTCAGGAGAGAGACATGAGCCTGCCAAACCAACTCAGCAACAACGCACACTGGCTGCTGCGACTCGCAATCGCCAGCGTGTTCGTCTATCACGGCGTCTTGAAGTTCGCGAATCTCGAGGGCTTCGCCCAGATGCTGCCCATCAGCTATCTCGAGGTTGTCCTGGTCGCGTTCGCGAACATCGGCAGTACCCTGGTGCTGCTCGGCGGCTTCCGCAACGATCGCTTGTCTGACCTGGCCACGAGAGTGGGTGCAGCATTGAATATCCCGACAATGCTGGGCGCCATTTACCACGTGCATTGGGGCCGCTGGAACTTTGTACCCACCGAGTCGCATCCGATGGGTGGCATGGAATTCCAGGTGGTCTTGGCGCTGGTGATGCTGTATCTCGTAATCACCGGTAACCAGGGGCTGCGCCCGGCCTCCGGCAAAGTGCAGGTTGCGGCCGCGTAAACCGGGTCTTGCGCCCGGTCGCTGTCCCGCGGCCGGGCGTCCTAGCCGGAAATGGCCAGGACGCGGTTTACACCCGGCAAGGACAATCGCCAGTCTCGCGCTTTGATCGAGCGCTGGTCGCCAAGCGTGACAGCGGCACGAATCGAACGTCCGAGGCCTGCGGCGTGCAAGCGCTGGTAGTAGGGCATCTGGCGAACATAAAACGGCAGTATTTCCTCGAGCGTCTGCTCGGTATCCAGCGTTTCATCAAAGGCATGCCAGAACCGACCGATTGCGTGAGCCAGTCGTTCATTGTCTTTCAGGTGTTTCGCCGGCTCGATGGTCCAGGTCATATCCGCCTGCAACACGCAGGTGCCGATAAAGCCCTCGCGGCGTTCTTCATTCCATTCTTCCGGTGAGATCAGGCTCAACTGCCAGCGGTCACGGACGAAGTACAGGTAGTTGGCTACGCCGATGGCGGGTTCGTATTTGAACTCGGCCGAGAGCACGAGCATTGACGTAAAAAACTCCGCCAACACCTGCTGCTGCGGTTTGGCGACAACGCCACGGGGCTCCGTCTTGTACCAGTCCATCATGAACTGGTTGGAACTCTTGCCGTCCGGATTGCCCAGCGGCTCGCCCACGGCGGTCGTTGATTTGATCGTGTCCAGCGTACCCATGGCGCGAAGTATGCCCGCGAAGGCCCGTCGTCTCGACCGACTCACGCACACAGATACATCCGCTTTCAAATCGAGAGGTCGCGTGCTCGGCGAGTCTTTACGGCCGAGGCTTGCAATTGGTTGTACCACCTTGTACCATGCGTACCAGTGGTACATATGGTTAGGAACACGCAATGGAAATTACTGTAGACCTGAATGGCGCCGAACCGCCGTTTGCGCAGCTGATCAGCCAGATCCGCGCGGCGGTGCAAAACGGCGCCCTGTCACCCGGCGATCCACTGCCATCCATACGCCAGCTTGCGACCGATCTTGAACTCAACAACAAGACCGTCGCCAAGGCGTATCGATTGCTGGAGCGCGACAGCATCGTCGAGTCGAGGGGCTATCGAGGCACCTTCGTACACCGCGAAGCGCGCGCCAACAGCGAGGTGGACCTGAATGCCTGGGTCGCCGAACAGCTTGCCGAGACGGTCGGTCGCCTACGCGATGCCGGCGTCACCGACGCCGAGATCAGAACCAGCCTCGCTTTTGTAATGAATGAACGCAGCACCCAGGGAGAATCGTGATGCTGAACTGGATTGAATATTTGTTTTACCCGCTTTTTGTCGCACAGATTGTGCTGATATCCGTGTACTTGCCCGGCAAGATGAACCAGCACATGTCACACATGCTGGAGAAATACCCACCGGAGCAGTACCCGAGACTCTATCCGCAGGAAACGGCAAAGTATGTCCTCGGTCAGTGGAAGTACCGCATGGCAAACAACGTGATCGCCGCTATCGGATTCGTTCTGACGGCGCTGCTGTTGTTCGTCGTCAATCACGGAAGTTTCGCGGACGACGGGTACATCTCGGAGGCCTGGCCGGCTTTCTACGGACTGCTGCAGTTCTCGCCGTTGATCGTGCTGGAGCTCTCTGCGTCCGGACAACTGAAGCTGATGCGTGATAGCAACACCTCAACCACGCGCAGTGCCGAGCTGATGCCGCGACGCTTGTTTGACTATGTGTCGCCAGTGCTGGTGGCCAGCGCGGTTGTTGCGGCACTTGGCGCCGCCCTGTTCGAAATGTCGTTGCACGATTTCGTCTGGTCGGAAGACAGGTTCAAGCGGCTGGCGATCCTGATATTCGTGAACTCGTTCTTCCTGCTGATCGGATTCTCCCTGTTGAAGGGGCGCAAGCCGGATCCCTACCAGTCGGCGGCCGACCGCACTCGGGTGGTCAGCCTGAACCTGCGATCGCTGATGTTCACCAGTATCTCGATCAGCGGCTTTGCGGCGTTGCAGTCGCTCGACGGGGTCTACAACATCGACTACCTCGACGCGTCGATAATGAGCCTCTACCTGGTGGTCGTTGCCAGCTTGTCATTCGGCTACCTGCTGCGCCAGCAGCTCGCCGCAGACATCGATTTCGAGGTCTACCGCGACGCCAAGGCGTAATCTTCGGACTGGCTCTCGGGTCTCCTTGATCGGGACCCGGGAGAACCAGTCATGCCATCACAACGAATCGTTATCGTCGGCGGCGGCTTTGCAGGCGCCTTTGCGGCCAAACACCTCCGCAAGGCGCTGCCTGCCGATACCGAACTCGAACTCATTAATACGACCAACTACTTCGTTTTCCAACCCCTTTTGCCGGAGGTGGTTTCCGGCAACATCAGTGCACCGGATGCGGTAACCCCGCTGCGACAGTTGTTGCCGGGTGTGCAGGTGCGCATGGGGAAGGTGATCGGCGTCAACAGGGACGCGCAAACCATTACGCTGCTGCAGGGCAGCTTCCGAACGCCACAGACGCGCCGCTACGACCATCTTGTACTTGCCGCGGGTCAGGAGACCAATCTCGATGTGGCGCCAGGTTTTCGCGAGCATGCGCTGTGCTTGCGCAATCTCGCGGATGCACACGAACTGCGCAATAAGATCATCCGGCGCCTGGAGCATGCCGACGTGACCGAGGATCCGGTCATTCGCGAGCGATTGCTGACTTTCGTTGTTGGCGGTGGTGGTTTCTCCGGCGTTGAGACGATCGGCGAGATCCGTGAAATGGTCAGGCGTACGCTGCGTTTTTACCCGAATCTGTCGCAGTCGGACGTGCGCGCGATCATCGTGCAATCCGGCGACCGCCTGTTGCCGGAGCTGCCCGAGAAACTCGGACGCTACGCACAGCAGATTCTCGAGCGGCGAGGTGTCGAGGTCGAACTCAACACGCGCGTCGCCTCGGCGAGCACCAACGCCGTCAGCCTGTCCGATGGTCGCCGTGTTGAGACCTGCCTGTTCGTGTCCACGGTCGGCAATGGGCCAACGGCATTTTCGAAATCACTGGGTCTGCCGCTGGACCGCGGCAAGCTTGTTGTCGACCGCACGCTGAAAGTCGAGGGCAGCGATACCATCTGGGCGCTGGGGGATGCGGCCAAGATTCCGATGGGAGACGGCACCTTTGCACCTCCGACCGCGCAGTTCGCTGTGCGCGAGGCGAAACAGCTGGCGATCAACCTGGCGGCCCACATTCGCGGCCGAGAAACGCGTCCGTTCAACTACAAACCCGCCGGTGCTTTGGCATCGATTGGTAATTACAAAGGTGTGGCACAAGTCCTCGGTTTTTCATTTTCCGGGCTGCTTGCGTGGATGACCTGGCGGTTCCTTTACATCGGAATGCTGCCGGGTTTCTCAACGAGGTTACGCGTGGCACTGAACTGGGCATTCGACTTTGTGATGCCTCGCAGCATCGTGCAGATTGCCAACCAGGGTCAGCCGGCAACAATTAGCCGTCGTTACGCGAAAGGCGATGTGATTTCTTCGCCGGGCCAGTACGTCGATGGCTTGTACACCGTTCTCGAAGGCGCACTTGAATCCCGAATTCCGCAAGCGGTGGGCGAGGAAGATTTCCTGCGCAAACTCGGTCCCGGCGACCATTGGGGTGAGCTGAGTGCCTCGGATGGCAGTCGGACGAGAGGGTCCCTGGTGGCGATTGAGGATGCACGCGTCCAGGTGCTTCGTGCCGAAGACTTCAGGAAGCTACGCGGTGCGTTTCCGGCGCTGGATGACTATTTCAATCAGATCGATCCGGAGATTTATGCGCCGCGCCTCCGGGTGGGCAGTAAGGACTGACGGTCGCGTCGACGGCTGAGACTTTCTCGGCGCGCTGCTAGACTGGCTGCCGATGTCGCTGTGGTCGATCCCGTGAATATTCTCATTGTTCTTGAAGTGCTCGGCACCGCGGCGTTCGCGGTATCCGGCGCGCTTGCCGCATCGCGAAAAAACATGGACGTGTTCGGTTTTTGCGTGTTGGCACTCATACCCGCGGTCGGTGGCGGCACACTGCGCGACCTGATTCTTGACCGGGTACCCGTGTTTTGGGTGGAGAGCCCGTGGTATGTGGGCATCGCTGTTCTTGCGTCGCTCGCGGTGTTCTTTCGCACCTTTAAACCCGGTGGACGCATGCGGCTACTGATCTGGGCGGATGCGATCGGACTGGCACTGTTTGCCGTGCTCGGCACTGAAATCAGCCTGGCGGCCGGCACCGGCCCGATTGTCGCCGTCATGCTGGGTGTGATGACAGGAGTCGCCGGCGGTATGGTGCGCGATGTGATCTGCAACGAAATTCCGCTGGTGCTGACGGGTGAGATCTACGCTACAGCGGCGTTCGTCGCCGGCGCCGTATTCGTGCTGTGCGAAATGACGGGACTGGGGCGCGATATCTGCCTGGTCATCGCGGTGCTGGCCGGCTTTGCTATCCGTGCAGCCGGTATCCTGTTTAACTGGTCACTTCCCCGGTTTAGTGAGCGAAGCTGATGTCATCCATCGATTCAGGTCGCCGGCGACTGATAAAAGGCCTCGCGCTCGGCACAGCCGCCGCCGCTTTGCCCGCAGGCGCGGCCGGCGAACGCCTTCCGACACCGCCAGCCGCTGTCTCACCTGAGGAGCTCGCTAAAGACGAGCGCTTCTGGCGGGACGTGGGTGTGCACTATGACCGCACCAGCGGCATTCTGAATCTCGAGCACGGTTACTGGGCGCGTATGGCTCAGCCGGTCCGACAGGCTTATTTCGAGTCGCTGGACAAGGTCAATCGGCAGAACTCCTATTACGTACGGCGCGACTTCTCGACCGATGACGCCGATGTTCGAGCGCGTGTAGCTGCAGTACTCGGCGCCCACGACGACGAAGTTGTCATCACCCGTAATGCGACCGAGGGTTTTCA
>JBCDJX010000006.1:0-73113 GCA_038747355.1 Pseudomonadota bacterium
CCCGCAGGAAATTGCGGATATCAGTGCGTGGCTGTGCCGGGTCTTCGCTGCTGCCTAGATGGACATCCGGGAGTCGCCCGCCCGCTCGCCCGTCGGCGTGAATCGACGCTCATTCAAATCAATGCCGCCGTCGCGATGCAGCCTGACGACGGTTGTGCAGCGCGTACCGTAGCGTTCGTTAACGATAAACGGTGCGGTGAGTTGGTGGGCAAATTCGGGGTCGAGGTCTGAGGACGGGACCTCGTCGAGTTGCGCCCGACGGTCGCTGTGCAACAAATCAAAAAGGGCATCGTCGTTCGGCTGTCCGCGCTCGAGCAGTCCGCGCAGTGCCTCGGTTGCGTAGCGGACTTTGTGCCACGGTGTATCCAGCACCGCGTTGCTGACCGCGTACAGTCCCGGTGTCAGCAGACGCGGTGACTCGACGCGATTACTGCCGTAAGCAACGCTGTCGCCGTCGCTGACGACGAGGTTAAAGCCGGCGTATGCCGCACCGTCCAACTGTTCCAGCCACTGCAGAGCCGACAGCGAGGAGCCGAGAAACTCGGTGACCAGAAAGCCACGCGAACGGTGCTGCGGAGACGGTGGTACGGCGTCTCGCGAATTGGTCACGGTCGCAAAACGCCCGCCGCGTTTGGCGGCGAGCCAGGTTCCACCGGCCTGAAGGTCACGACCGCCGACAACACCGTCGAAGTCATCCCAGGCGGCCAGCGCACCTGACGGTCGCTCGTGGAATTCGTCTCGGTTACCGGCGAGTAACAACGTGGTTCGCGCATCCGGCGCCACGGCAAAGACGACCAGGCACACGACTCAGTTTTCGCCGGCGTGCAGCCAGTGATCCACGAGGCGCCGCGCGATCGAGATCCGAAACGGCAGTTTCGGAAACTCGGAGCGAAGTTCGTCGCGCGTGAACCAGCGTGCGTCCTCCAGCTCAGCATCATTGAGCACGATGTCGTCGGACAGCCCCTCCGCGTGAAAGCCGAGCATCAGTGAGCTCGGGAAAGGCCACGGTTGTGAGCTGTGGTAGTGAACATCACCGACATGGATGTTGGTCTCCTCGAAAACCTCACGCCTCACCGCATCTTCAAGGCTTTCACCCGGCTCGACGAAACCCGCAATCGTCGAGTAGCGACCCTCCGGCCACGTGGTTTGGCGTCCCAGCAGGCAACGGTCGCCTTTCGAAACAAGCACGATGACGGCCGGATCCACGCGCGGAAACATGGTGTTGCCGCAGTTGGTGCAGCGGCGGGCGTTGCCAGCGGCGTGTGAGCTGGCCTTGCTGCCGCACAGTCCGCAGTGCAGTTGCGACTGGTGCCAGAGTACGAGCGCACGGGCATGCGCGGCGAGATTCGCATCGTCTGCCGGTAATTCCGTGCCGATGCTGCGCAGGTCCTTGTACTCACCCAGCTCGGCGAACGGCGGCTCCTGATCACGTGACACCACGAACGCGAAGACCGGCTCGTCGCGAAACAGGCCGAGAAAGATCAGCTCTTCATGGTCGACGAGGTCGCGCACGTCGGAATACGGCAGCAGGCGGCAGGCCGGGGCATCGGTGTTCACAAGGCAACGATCGCCCCAGACCGGCAGGAACACACTTTTTCGCGCATTCACCGCATCGGCCAGCCATTCCGGGTCCTTGCGTCGCTCGCCGGCGCGATCGACAAAGGCACCGGCGAAGACATTTTGGTCCTGCATCGAACTCTCGCTGAATCTTCCGACGGGGCGCGAGTGTAACCGATGCCGTATCAGTGCACGATGAGTCCGGTCTCGCAGGCGGGGCATAAACCGCTGTCAAGTGCGTAGGCGTCCTGGATGTAGTGACTGTCACAGGCCGCGCATCGGTAGACGACGAGCTCATCGTTTACGCAGATATTGACGTACAGGCTGTAGACCCACTCAAAGTTGTACAACGGCTGAGGATGCAACATGCAGTAGGTCTCGTACGCTCGACAGAGCCGGTGACCCACTTCAACGCCGGGTCTCGGCCAGCAGTTGTGTACGCCATCATCGACGTCGACCCGGACGAGCCGTCCGGCATGAAACAGCGAGACAAGGCTCATGGCCTGCGAGCGATGCGCCGGGCTTTTGATAAATCGTTGCACCTGGCGAGGCGACTTGCCCCGTCTGCGACGGACTCGCCCATCGCCCTGATTGCGGAAATAGGTCGAGTAGATCTTGCGAATACGATCGTCGGACAAACCGGTGCATTCGCGAATGGTGTGCGTCCTCGCCTCGTGGCCGATCATGCGCATGGCGAGTTGAAACTGGGCCCGTTCGCCAGAATAGCGGTCATCGGTAAAACGCATTACTGCTCCTTTTGTGATAAAAATAAACCATATAAAATGCTATAAGGCAAAATATAATCAATATTGGTCGGTATAGACCGCTCCATTTCGGGTAGCTGACCGCAGAAAAACGCACAAAACCACAACATCACTGGGGAAACGCAATGCCATACCACTGTCCGCAGCCAGCCGACATTGCTGACGTACGCGCACTCAATCGTGAATTCCTCGCCGATCTTCTAAGTCGGCATCACCGCGGCGTGCAGGACCTGGATCGCGCATCCGACGATGCATTGACCCGCCTGGCCGACGTCCCGTTTCTGGTGTACGAACTCAAGGCGCCGGATCCCGGCTTCTGGGATCGGACCTTTACAGGTGCCAGCGACCTGCTGGATTCCGCCGGGCAGGGCGATGCCCGGGACGTAGGGCAGGTCGCGTCCACGCTCGGGTTTCTCTGGCATCTCTCCCGACGTGACGTTCACGCCGCACGACTGTTTGCGGGTAGCTCGACGGACTGGTGCCAGGGGTTAGCCGAGACGCCGCTGGTGCAGGTGATCCACCGTGCGCTGGGTGCCGGCATACGGCCGTGTTTGCGACTGCACGATGAGGACATCCGCTGGCGCGCGATGGTGCAAGCGGCGTCCGCCAGTGACAAGGCCCGACAGATTGTTGCCGTAATGCGCGTATTCCAGGCGCTGTTGGTTGAAGAAGAAACGGTCGCAGTTGTTGCGACGGCGGCATGTCGCAGCCGGTCACCGCTACGGCGTTTCGCGGTGCGCGACAAGCGTTAGCGCCCGGGTCAGGGGCGTATCGCGCTTCGCGAGGCGTCGGTACAATACGGCGCCTTATGAAAGCACTGTCCCTGAAGAACGTCCGCAAGACCTACTCGAACGGCAACGAGGCCCTGAAAGGGATTAGCCTGGAGGTTGACGCTGGCGAGTTTTATGCCCTGCTCGGCCCGAACGGTGCGGGCAAAACGACCGCCATCGGCATCATCAGTTCGCTGGTCAACAAGAGCAGCGGTGAGATCGAGATCTTCGGCAACAGCATCGACACCGAGCTGGAAGCCGCGAAACGCTGCCTTGGCCTGGTGCCGCAGGAGATCAACCTGAACCTGTGGGAAAAGGTTGGGCAGATCGTGTCGACATCGGCCGGCTACTACGGGCTTCCGGTCCGTCTCGCGGCTGAGCGCACCGAGAAATACCTCAAAGCGTTGCGGCTCTGGGATCGGCGAAACGATATCGCGCGTTCCCTGTCGGGCGGTATGAAACGTCGACTGATGATCGCGCGCGCCCTGGTGCATGAACCCAGGCTGCTCATCCTGGATGAGCCAACGGCCGGTGTGGACATCGAGATTCGTCGTTCGATGTGGGAGTACCTTCGGCAGATCAACGACGCAGGAACCACGATTATCCTGACCACGCACTACCTCGAAGAAGCCGAGTCGCTGTGCCGACACGTGGCGATTATCGATGGCGGCGAGATTATCGAAGACGCGCCGATGTCGTCGGTGCTGCGCAAACTGCAGCGCGAGGTTTTCGTGTTGGATGTCGACGGTCAGATCAACAAGGCACCGGAGCTGGCCGGCTTTGAAACGCTGCTTCGCGACGACGGCGAACTTGAAGTGGCCACCGACAAGAAGCGCCAGCTCAACGAGCTGTTTGCCGAACTGGATCGCCAGGGGATCAAGGTGCTGAGCCTTCGCAACAAGGCGAATCGTCTCGAGGAACTGTTCATGGGTCTGGTCGAGAACAAGGCGGGTGCGGCATGAATCTCGCGCTTAACCTCGTCGCCATCCGTACCCTGGTCCGCAAGGAGATTATCCGCGTCTTCCGAATCTGGGTGCAGACGATTGTTCCGCCGGCGATCACAATGACCTTGTATTTCATCATTTTCGGCAACCTGATCGGCAAGCGTATCGGGTCGATGGAGGGCTACGATTACATGCAGTACATCGCGCCCGGCCTGATCATGATGTCGGTGATCACCAATTCCTACGGCAACGTCGTGTCGTCGTTCTTCGGCGCGAAGTTTGGCCGACATCTCGAGGAGATGCTGGTGTCGCCGATGTCGAATTCGGCGATCATCATCGGCCATGTTGCAGGCGGTGTTATTCGTGGCTTGGGAGTTGGCCTGCTGGTGACCCTGATCGCGCTGTTCTTCACCCGACTCGAGGTTGCACACCCGCTGATCATGCTGTCGATGGTCCTGTTGTCGTCTATCGTGTTTGCGCTGATGGGCTTTATCAATGCCATCTTTGCGAAAAAGTTCGACGACATATCCATCGTGCCAACGTTCGTACTCACACCGCTGACCTACCTGGGCGGCGTCTTCTACTCGATCAGTCTGTTACCGGAATTCTGGCAGGGCGTGTCCAAGGCCAATCCGATTTTGTACATGGTGAACGCCTTCCGCTACGGGGTACTCGGGATCTCCGACATCAGCATTACGACTGCGTATGCCATCGTAATCCTGTTCGTTGTCGCGCTGTTCCTGGTCTGCCTTACCCTGATGAATCGCGGCGTCGGGATCCGCGACTGATATGTGCGGTCGCTTTGCGTTCTACTCACCGGCGCAGGCCACCGCGGAACTCTTTGGTGTGCATACGCTGCTGGAGGCGGAACCGCGCTACAACATCGCACCCACGCAGTATGTGCCGGCTGTGAGGAGCACTGACGACGGACGTGAACTGGCAATGCTCAAATGGGGGCTGATTCCGTTCTGGGCAAAGGAAGCGTCGATCGGTAACCGCATGATCAACGCGCGTGCGGAGACCGTTGCCGAGAAGCCGGCGTACCGCAATGCCTACAAGCATCGACGCTGCCTCGTTCTCGCGGATGGTTTTTACGAATGGCACCGCGAGGGCGACACCAAGATTCCATACTTTATATCGCTGGCCAGCGGCGAGCCGTTTGCGTTCGGTGGGCTCTGGGAGCGATGGAAGAACAAGCAGGATGGTGAGGTCGTCGATTCGACCACGCTCATCACGACCGATGCGAATGAGTATCTGTCACGGGTACACCACCGCATGCCACTGATACTGACGCCGGAGACGGCTGACCGCTGGCTGGCTGGCGACGACTCCCTCATCGATGAGGCGCACGAAGTAACGCCACCGTTACAGGCCTGGCCGGTATCACGACGCGTCAACAACGCCCGAAACGAGGGCGATGACCTGCTGGATCCGGACGGTGAAAAGCTCGCCTAGGCGTCAACCGGCTGGGTAGAGACGACCAGGGTTCCCGGCCCGCCGTGCACACCGATCGCAGTACCCAGTTCGCTGATGGTCAGTCGACGAATATCGCCCACGAGGCGGCGGAATTCCTCCGCCATGATGTCGGCGTCTTCCGGTGCAATGGCGTGCGCGATGGAAATGTCGAGTCGTTTGTCCATCGGTGAGCGCTTGGCCACGAAACGCGCAAACCGTCGCGCGCGGTCGTGCCGGCCAAGCAGAAAACCGCCGGGCTTGATCTCGCCATCCGGACGCGTTTGCAGGATCGCTGTCAGGCGCAGCGCTTGTGCAATCACTTTGACCCACGCAGGGACTCGGCCGCCTTTGACGGCATACGACAGATGATTCAGCAGCGCGAAGGTGCGTGTTTCCGGTCGCAAAGCCTCAAGATGGCGCAGGGTGGTCGGCACGTCGGTCCCGGCAGCCGCCAGTTCGGCCGCACGCACAGCGAGCATTCCCTGACCGGTTGCGGCATTGAAGGAATCAAGCACGTGGACTTCGCCGTGCGCATTGACGCGATCGGATGCGGCCTCCGCGGCCTGCAAAGTACCGCTGGCCTTGCTGGTCACGTTGATCGACAGCACGTCGCTGTAGTGGCTGGCGAGGAACTGGAACTGGCGGCGGAAGTCTCCGGGCGCCGGCTGTGAGGTCGTTGGGTGAGTCGGGTTTTCGGCGAGCTCTTCGAAAAACTCTTCCGGTGTGATGCTCACTTTATCGAGATAGCCGCGCTCCCCGAACTGGATCCGCAGCGGCACGACATTGATATCAAACTGCTCCAGCTGCTCGTCCGGAATGTCGGCGGCAGAATCGACGACGACAGCGAAGGATCGTTCGACGTTGTGTGTGGTTCCCACCTGGCGATGCATGTCATCGGCCTTCTCGCCGGATACATTGCCGAACTGCCCGGCTAACTGGAACACGTCGTCGGGATCGTTAACGTGGATATGGACTTTTGCCTTGCGTTTCGTGCCCGCCAGGACCAGCGAGTCTCCCATCTCAGAGAGCTTCTCACGCAGTTTGCGTCGGTCGATATCGGTTCCGGTAACGATGCATTCCGTGCAGAAGCGATAGGCTGAGTTGCCGTGGTCGAAGGCTGTCGCCAGGTTGTCCTCGACCACCAGGTCGCTCAGGTTCGGCTCATCGTGCATGCGACCGTGCAAGAGGTAATCCACCAGTCCCGCAACCAAAGCAACGAAGCCCTTGGCGCCTGCGTCAACCACACCCGCCTTCTTCAGAACATCCAGCTGCTCCGGGGTCTGCTTGAGGGCTTTTTCGATATGCTCGACCGCGTTGCCGAGTACGACGCTGAATTTGTCTTCGTTACCGTCTATCGACTGACGATAAAGGCTGCCGGCAAAGGCGTCGATAACCGACAGGATCGTACCCTCACGCGGATTCGACAGGGCGTCGTGGGCATAGTCGCTGCCGGATTGCACGGCCTTGCCAAAGGTGTAGGTGGTGAATCGACTGATTTCACCGGCGGAGTCGCTCATCCCCTGGAAAAACTGCGCCATGATTGCGCCGGAGTTACCCCGAGCGCCGTCCAGCAATGCGTCGGCGAGCGCTGCCAGCATCGTCCCGAGGTGCTTGTCATCGTCCTGCTTGAGAAGTGGCAATGCGTAGCCGAGTGACAGACTGAGATTGGTCCCGGTATCGCCATCGGCGACCGGAAACACATTGATCTGGTTGAGTTCTTCCTGTTCGGTGATGACTCGGTGAATGCCGGACACGATCGCATTGGCGAACGCGTTCCCATCGATGTGGGTGGAGATCATGAACGTCCCTTTTTCTTACTGCCTGGGCAGGACAAAGTCCCGGCCCCGGTAATTCAGAATCACGCCATCCTGCGTGATTTCTCTCACGGCGAGGCCGTCAGAGGTTGAAGAGCCCTCCCGGTGCTTGACCATGTTGATGAACACGAAACGATCATCGGGGTTGCTGCTGTAGACATGGATATCGAGTCGAAGGTCACCGATCGGCAGCTCGCCGGTGGCACGCAACTGGTCGATGTCCGGCAACTCGCCCTGCGTGCCGAGGCCGGTCGACGCAGTGGTCACCGTTGGGGGGCTGAGCGATAGCGGTTCGGCGCTTGGCGTCGCCTGCACCGGTTCGGTCACCGCTGCGACCGGCGCACCGCCGGCTGGCTGGCTTTCGATGGCGGATCGGACGCGGTCCTCGAAGCCCGGTTCAACCGACGTCGAGGCCGGCATGGTGCTCTCGACGGGCGCGGCAACCGTCGCCGGTGCTGACGGCCTGAGCAGCAGCCCGAGTAACACCACGAGGTTGATCAACAGCAGCAAACCCAGCGCCCAAAGCCACGCCGACGGACGACGAGCGCCATCGCTGACGGGCACGTGGGCAAACGCGGACTGGCCCTGTTGCTGTCGTTCGGATTCGGATTTCTTCAGTGCATCGAGGATAAACGACATCGATTCAGTCCCTGGCGAGTCGTGCCGTTGTCAGCCGCGGCATCGTGCTCTCGGCCAGCAGGCCGTTAATAATGATCTGTGTCTGGCGACCGGCGAGGCCGTCCACGTCGAGCCGGTGGTCTCGCTGGAAGGCCATGACCTGGCGCTCGAGCGCCGCATCATACACCGTGGATTCCAGCGGCGGCGCTGAGTAACGCAGGTCGATGGCGCTCAGGCTTTGCCGCAGCCAGGCGACGTTCGGGTCGTCGAGGCCGGGGGCCAGCGCGACAGACCGGCCATTGGGTGGTTGCCAGACCATCAGGTACTGGCCGAGCCAGAGTTCCGCCAGCTCAGCGATCGGGTGACTTTCGACGACGCCGCCCATCGAAATGTCCGCCGAGTCGCCGTGCAGTGCCGACAGGACAACGTGATGCGATCGTCCGTCGTCGCTGACCAACGTCAGTACGGCCGGCCGGTCGAGCTGACGCAGGTTGCCGATGGAGCCGCGTGCCCGCAGGCAGCTGAAGCCCTGAGGTTCGAGGTCAGCACAGGCCAGCCCGCCATCGAGACGCCATGTTTCCAACAGGGTCGAAAAAGCCGTGGTTTCATCGGTCAGCGCGGTGGCCAGGTCCAGTTGCTCAACCAGGCTGGGTTTGGGCGGCGGCTCCGGAATCGCCTCCACGGTTTCAATGGGGAAAGTCGGCGCCTGCGTTATGGCCGCCGGCTCGGGCTCGGGTACCGGATTGAGCACCAGGAACACCGCGACGCCGATGACCGCAACGGTGGCGGCTGCCGCTATCGGCCGGGACCAGCGTCGCCAGGCGGAGATGCCTTCGTCACCGGCAACTTCGGCGGCCGCCCGGCTGACCATGCGGCGGCTCACCCGACGTTGTTCGCGAGCGTAGCTGCCGAGCAGGGCCCGATCGCAAATGACATTGACGAGTCTCGGCACGCCTTGCGTCAGGCGAAACACCTCGCGCATGGCTGCCGGTTCGAACACGTCCGTCAGCGCGCCGGCGACTTTCATGCGGTGGCCGATATACGCCGCTGTTTCCTGGCGCGACAGCGGCTCCAGGTGATAACGCCCGGTGATCCGCTGTGCCAGCTGTCGAAGGTCATTGCGAGACAGCAATTCACGCAGCTCGGGCTGCCCGATGAGGATGATCTGTAGCAGTTTCTGTTTGGACGTCTCGAGATTGGTTAACAGCCGGACCTGCTCGAGAACACTCGGCGCCAGGTTCTGTGCCTCGTCGACGATCAGGATGACCCGCCGGCCTTCGGCGTAGGCGTCCAGCAGGTATTTGTTCAGCGCGTCCGTCAGGGATTTCATGCTCGATGGATCGACGGACTCCTGGATGCCGAGCTCCTCCACGATGGTGGCGAGAAATTCCGTGGCGGAAAGCTGTGGATTGAGCACCACGGCGACGTCGGTGTTGTCCGGCAGGCGATTCTGCAGCAGCGTCCGTACCAGCGTCGTCTTTCCCGTTCCCACCTCTCCGGTCAGCTGGATGAAACCGCCGCTTTCGGTAACGCCGTAAACGAGATGCGCCAAGGCCTCGCCGTGACGCTCGCTCATAAACAGGTAGCGCGGGTCAGGCGTGATCGAGAAAGGCTTCTCGTTGAGGCCGAAAAAGCTCGTGTACATATTGTTGTGATCGTCGGAGCCGGCCGACGATTCTACCCTATTCCGGGGTGTCGAGGCTCCGGGCCCGGCCCACAGCGGCGTCGCCGAAGCGCTCGCGGATACGATCAACCGCTTCGTCAACCTCATCGGGACTGTCTTCGTCGGCGAACAGGTCCTGTTGTTCGGCAGCGGCGAGGTCGCTGCCGCCGATGCCAAGCAGCCGGAGGCGAGCGCCGGCGTGCGCGCTGCGCCAATCCGCGACCAGCTTGCGACCGGTGTTGTACACAACGTCCGTGGACGCGCTCGGGGGACGCAAGCGCACCTGACGTGTGTGCGTGGTGAAATCGGATTCGCGAATTTTTACGTGCACGGTCCCCGGCTGCAGGCCGGCACGACGCATTCTCGTGGTTGCACGCTCGGCAAGCCGCAACAGTGCCCGTTCGATATCCGACTTGGTGTCCAGGTCCTGGTCGAAGGTCTCTTCGGCGCTGATCGACTTTTCGTCACGATCCGGTTCGACAGGGCGATCGTCGATGCCCGATGCGCGGGCTCGTGTCTTGTCGGTATAGCGCCCGAACACCGGTCGCAGTACCGCGTCGTCGGCGGTGCGCAGATCGGCGACGGTGCGAATATCGCTGCGCTGCAGCTTGGCCAGCGTCTCGCGGCCAATTCCCGGGATAACAGCCACGTCCAGCGGGTCGAGCGTGTCGCTGACGGCATCGTTCGCGACGATGACCAGGCCATCCGGTTTGTCGAGATCCGATGCAATCTTGGCCACCAGCTTGTTGCCGGCCACGCCAACGGACGCCGTGAGGCCGGTGCTGTCGAGAATGTCCTGTTTGATGCGCCGCGCGATATGCTCACCATCGCCGAACAAGGCCAGGCTGCCGGTAACGTCGATAAACGCCTCGTCCAGGGACAGGCCCTCGACGATGGGAGAGTAACGCCGGAACACCTCAAACACCTGCAACGACACCGATTTGTACACCGCCATCCTCGGCCGCACGGCCAACAATTCCGGACAGCGGCGACGCGCCTCGCGCATCGGCATCGCGGAGCGCACACCGAACTGGCGGGATTCGTAACTGGCCGCGGCGACCACGCCGCGGTTGCCCGTACCGCCGACCACGAGCGGTTTGCCCCGGAGCTCCGGGTTGTCGCGTTGCTCGACGGATGCGTAGAACGCGTCCATGTCGACATGCAGGACGCGGCGCTCCATGGCTAGTGGCGACGCTCCACGATGTAGTGCGCGAGTGAACGAAGGAGGTCGGCCCGCGCGCCGAAGCGCTCGATGCCGGCGAGCCCGGTTTCCATCAGTTCCTCGCAGCGGCGGTGCGAGACCTGCAGACCAACTACCGACGGATAGCTGGCTTTGTCCAGCTCGAGATCGCTGCCCGCGGGCTTGCCGATTTCCTCCGTCTCACCCTCGATGTCGAGGATGTCATCCTTGATCTGGAAGGCGAGCCCCAGGGACTGCGCAAACGTCGACAACGCCCGGCTGTCGTCAGTCGACAGGCCGTCGGCAAGGCAGGCGGCGGACATGACCGAGGCGTGGATCAAAGCGCCGGTCTTCAGCGAGAACATGGTCTCGATTTCAGCCGGACTCAGCGCGACACCCTCGGCTTCCAGGTCCAGCGACTGTCCGCCCGTCATGCCGAGCGAACCACAGGCGTCGGCCAGCAGACTGACCATGCCAACGCGTTGCTCCGGTGAGGCGTTCACCGAGCCGGCGAGTACCCCGAAAGCCAGTGGTTGCAGCGCATCGGCGGCGAGGATGGCCGTCGCCTCGTCGAATTTTCGATGGCAGGTGGGCTTGCCACGGCGCAGGTCGTCATCGTCCATCGCCGGCAGGTCGTCGTGCACCAGCGAAAACGCGTGGATCAGTTCAATCGCCACCGCCGGCGCATCGAGCGCCTCCACGGCCACCCCGGTGCACTCGCCGGTTGCGTATACCAGCAAAGGCCGGATCCGCTTGCCGCCGTTTAGCACGGCGTATCGCATGGCTTCGTGCAATCGCTCTGGCGGTTGTTTCGCACCGGGAAGTACATCGTCAAGCTTGCGGCCGACGCGATCGGTGTACGTGTCGATCTGCTGTCTGAAGTGGTGTTCGTCGTTGCTGCTCATCGCGGCTCATCTCGGTTAACGGGCGAAGAATACCGCATTCCTGCTGCGCTATAATTGCGCGCGTTTACAACGGCCCGGGGGGGCGATATGCAGGCGACGGCAATTGCCCAGCCCAACATTGCGTTGATCAAATACTGGGGTAAGCGCGACCAGGCACTGAATCTGCCCGCCGTCGGTTCGATCTCGATCACGCTGGCTGACCTGTACACCCGCATGTCGGTCGAATTCCCGGCGGAATCCGATTCGCTCCAGCTCAACGGCGAGGCCAACGAAAAGCTCCTGCCGCGGCTGAGTGACGCGCTTGACGCCGCCCTCGGCAATGAGCGAAGCGGCGCCCGCATCGTCAGCGAGTGCAATTTCCCGATCGCGGCCGGACTGGCATCCTCGGCTTCGTCGTTCGCGGCGTTGGTCGTTGCGGCAGCCCGGGCGCAGTCACGCGATCTCGACACCGCGACACTTGCAAATCTTGCCGGTCGAGCCTCCGGCAGCGCCGCTCGCTCTTTGTACGGCGGCTTTGTCGAACTGAGCAATCGCGATGATGCGGTCAGCGTGAAGACCCTGCTGGAAGCACAGGCCTGGCCGCTTGAGGTCATGGTTGCGGTTACCGAAACAGGGCCGAAGCCGACGGGTTCGACCAAAGCTATGGAGATCAGTCGAAAGACATCACCGTTCTACGATCGCTGGGTGGCGGACCAGCCGGATGACCTGGCGACAGCGCGTGCAGCGATCGAGCGTCGTGACTTCAAGTCACTGGGCGCAGTGTCCGAGCACAATTGCCTGAAGATGCACTCGGTTATGTGGTCTTCACGCCCACCGATCGTCTACTGGAACGATGCGACGCTTGCCTGCCTGCAGACAATTCGCGAACTGCAGGCCGACGGCGTCGACGTGTTCTTCACGATCGACGCGGGTCCGCAGGTGAAAGCCGTTTGTCTGCCGGAATCCGCGCAGGACGTTCATGACGCCCTGCAGACCACACAGGGTGTCAGGGAGCTGTTGCACACGGGCCTTGGTGCCGGTGCGCGTCTCGAATCGTGAGCAGGTCGTTTTCAGCGTCGGCGCCGGGCAAGGCGCTTGTTAGCGGTGAGTACGCAGTGCTGCACGGCGCGCCCGCTGTTGTGATGGCGGTGAACCGGCGTGCGCGGGTCACGGTGGATGACAGCGGCAGCGACAGTCACGAGGTGATGGCGCCGGGCTACTCTGACCTGGTCGGCCGATTCGACATCGCGTTCGGTCGCCTGCGATGGCAGGACGGCCCCATAGAGGCTTACAGCTTGCTGCAAACCGTAATTGATGCGGCTGCGCCAGAGCTGCAGCGTCCGCTGCGATTCGGCCTCGACACTCGCGCTTTTTCAACGCCGCTCGGCGGACAAAAACTCGGCTTTGGTTCCAGCGCATCTCTCGCGTCTGCCCTGGCCACGGCCCTCGAAGCAGCGAGCAGCAACGATGTGCTGGCACTGTTGGCGGCCGCCGTCGGCCACCGAGACTTCCAGTCCGGTGAAGGCAGTGGTGCCGACGTGGCTGCGGCGCTTGCCGGCGGGTTGATCGAGTACCGCATGGGCGAGAGCGGCTGGACCGTGCTGGACTGGCCGGTCGGTCTGCGCTACCGCTACTTTTTTTCCGGTGTGTCTGCCGATACACGCGAACGCATCGCCCGTGCCGGCGTGCAGGACCAGGTTCCCGAAGCACTGATCGAGGCGGCGACACTCGCCTGCGAGTCGTTCCGCTCCGGAAACCCCCGATTCATCGTCGAGACCATGCGTCACTACGGAAGGGTGTTGCGCGACTACAGCGACCTCCTTGACCTGGACATTTTCGCCGCCGGCCATGACATGCTGGCGGATGCGGCCGAAGATCTCGGCGTTGTCTACAAGCCTTGCGGTGCTGGCGGCGGTGATATCGGTATGGTGCTCGCTCATGAGGACGACGGAATCGAGATGTTTTCTGCACTGGCACGCGCCAACGGTTTTGAAGCACTGGACGTCGAACTTGACCCGCTGGGCGCGCGTGTGTCGGAATGAGCGGTATGGAAGGTTCTAGGGTTTCCGGTCTCTACCGGCTCAGCGTCGCCGAACGAATCGACGTCTTGCAGGAGCACGGTTGGCTGGACGCAGCCGCGGCCGATGCACTCCGCGACGGTCGCCATATCATGTCACCGACGGCGGCCGACAAGGTCATCGAAAACGTTATCGGGGTCTTCGCGTTGCCGTTTGCCGTTGCGCCCAATTTCGTCGTCAACGAGCAGGACTACATCGTGCCGCTGGTGGTCGAGGAACCGTCAATTGTTGCCGGCTTGTCGGCCGCCGCACGAATGGCACACCACACCGGCGGATTTCATGCGCATATTGACGAGTCTCTGCTGGCCGGCCAGATCCATATCGCCGACGTCGCGGATACCGCTGCGGCGCTGCAGGATCTCGAGGCGGAAAAACAGTCCCTGCTTGAAGCGGCCAACGCGGTGCATCCGCGCCTGACGCAGCGCGGTGGTGGCGTCCGCGACATTGAGTTCGTCGAGCTGATCTTGCCGGGCAAACACAATGGCATCACGGTCAACGTGCTCGTCGATACCTGCGACGCCATGGGTGCGAACCTTGTGAATACGATCTGCGAATCGCTTGCGCCGGACATCGCCAAGATGTGCAAGGGCGACGTTGCGATGCGCATCCTGTCAAACCTTGCGGACCGATCGCTGGTAACGGCATCCGTCACCTACCCCCTGTCCGTGCTGCGCTCGCCGGGGCTGGCCTCCGAGGAGCTGCGTGACGCGATCGTACGTGCCAACGATATTGCTGATGCTGATCCTTACCGGGCAGCGACACACAACAAAGGCATCATGAACGGCATCGACCCGCTGGCTATCGCCACCGCCAACGACTGGCGCGCGATCGAAGCCGGTGTTCATGCGTATGCGGCGTCCTCGGGCCGGTATCGTCCGCTGACACAGTGGAGCGTCAGTGACGATGGCGACCTGCATGGCGAGATTCGCCTGCCGTTGAAGGTGGGCATCGTGGGCGGCACGCTTGCGGCGAATCCGGCAGCGGAATTGGGGCTCGCGATGACCGGCGTGAGTTCAGCGGGCGAGCTGGCGCGCCTGATGGCGGCTGTCGGGCTGGCGCAGAATTTTGCCGCGATTCGAGCCTTGTCCAGCAGCGGCATCCAGCACGGTCATATGCGCCTGCACGCGCGCAGCCTGATTGCAGCCGCCGGCACGCCGGCGCACCTGTTTGATGAAGCCAGCGCAAAACTGATTGCGAGTGGCGAGATCAAGGATTGGAAGGCACGCGAGATCCTGAACGATCTGAAATCCCGTGAGCTGCAGGAACGACCGACCGCCGGCGCTGCCGCCGGAAAAGTCATCCTGCTGGGCGAGCATGCGGTGGTCTATGGCAAGCACGCGGTTGCTGTGCCGGTTCGCGATGCGGTGTCGGCACAAGTGACGCCGGCCAGCGACCGGACGACCGTCGAGGTGCCGGACTGGAAAGCTCGGCTTGAGCTGGCGGCCGACCCGGCGTCAGATGAGGGCGCGGCGGCAGCGATTCGCAAGGTCATCGAGGAACTTGATCTGTCCGATCGGCACTTTCACGTGTTAATTCGCTCGTCACTGCCGCGGGCGATGGGCCTGGGCTCCTCGTCAGCCGTGGCCGTTGCTGTCGTCCGCGGCTTCGACGAAGCGTTAAAGCTTGATCTGGACGACGCCGAGGTCAATCGGATCGCCTTCGAATGCGAAAAACTGGCACACGGTACGCCGTCCGGTGTCGACAACACCGTATCCACGTACGCACAGCCGATGTTGTTCCAGCGGCACCAGGGCCTGCAGATCCGTGAGCTGACGCTCACTGAACCGTTGCCGCTGGTCATTGCCTGCGGTCACCAGCGCGGACTCACGCACGATGTGGTTGCCGGTGTGCGCGCCCGAGGCGAGCAGGCCGGGTCCGCGTATTCGTCCATCTTCGAGCAGATAGACGCGCTGAGTCTCGCCGGTGCTGAGGCCCTGGAGCAGGGGCGCTTTGTCGAGCTCGGACAGCTGATGAATGTCTGTCACGGTTTGTTGAATGCGATCGAAGTCTCTACGCCGGAGCTGGAGCGTATGGTCGGAATCGCCCGGCGTGCCGGCGCGATTGGCGCAAAACTGACGGGTGCCGGCGGTGGCGGATCGATTGTTGCCTTGTGCCCGGACCGGCAGGATGCGGTTGCCGCTGCGCTGCGTCACGGCGGTTTCGAATGTATAGAATTAACCCTTTCCTAAGTACGGATTCGAGCTGAATGCAAAGTTCACGCATCGTGTCGTCGGAAGCGGAGGCGCTGATTCTCGTCGATGCGGACGACCAGCCTGTCGGCGAGATGTCGAAAGCCGAGGCCCACAACGGCGACGGCGCACTGCACAGAGCGTTTTCGGTGTTCCTGTTCAATTCCCGCGGCGAGTTGTTGTTGCAGCAGCGGGCAGAGCAAAAGCGTCTGTGGCCCGGGTTCTGGTCGAACAGTTGCTGCAGCCACCCCCGGGTCGGTGAAACCATGGACGTCGCCACCGGTCGTCGACTCGACGATGAGTTGAATCTTTCGGCCGAGCTCGAATACGTCTACCGATTTCGCTACCAGGCGTATTTCAGCGAGGCGGGCTCGGAACACGAGCTGTGTCATGTCTTCCTCGGTCGCTGTCCCGATACCGTGTCGGTCAACGAGAGCGAAATCGCCGCGATTCGTTTCGTGCCGGCCGCCGATGTCGCCCGGATGCTGGATGACGAGCCCGAGCGCTACACGCCCTGGTTCAAGATGGAGTGGGAGAGATTGAACAGCGAGTTCGCTGACTCGCTGTCTCGCTACGCGGTGTAGCGGTAGTACTCGATACCGTAGTCTGTGAACGCACGCTCCTGTGCGCTACCGACAGTGTCGATGACGAATTCACGGCTGGCCACGCGCTTGAGGTCGCGGGGCAGCAAGCCGTCATGCAGTGCTTCGTATTGTGACTGGTTGAGATCACACACCGGGTCGAGACTGTCAGCGAAGCGGATCTTCGCCGCGGCGCCTTTCCAGTCTTGGGCAACGAAGAACGGGATGACCTCGGCGGCGTCGCCACTGCCATACCCCAGGGTCAGGATTTCTTCGCCGACCGTCAGTCCGTCGCTGGCCAGTGCCTGCTCAAAGCCGGCCGCCATCCATGCCGGCAGTGCGGCGGTGTACAGGTTGCCGAGGTCGAGCATGGGATCGGCGCCAAGCGACAGCTTGTCGAGAACGTCCGCCTGGTAGCCGGGTTCTCCGCGGAACACGCGGCTCACCGCCATGGTCAGCGGATACGCCTCTTCCTGATGCCGTTCCGCGGTTGCCAGCGTCGCGACCGCCGGTTTGTTGGACAGCTCTGCAATCAACGCCTCGACGGTGACACCGGCCTTGTCGCAGTAACGCTTCAGCTCGGTCTTGTCGTCGTCGCTGCCCGACGCGAGCGCGTACAGCCAGGATACCGCCCAGCCGGTTTCCGGCATGCGTCGATATGGCCGGTGCATAAACACATTGTTCAGCGAGCGCAGGTAGTCGGCCGGCGACAGCGAACGCTTGTCGTACATATCGGCCAGCGCGTGCAGGGTTTCATCGACGTAACAGGTGGTCGAATACTTGCCGTTGAATACCGGAAAGTCCTGCACATGGTGCGTCTCGCCAGCCGCCTGCGTCTTGAAGCGTAGCATCGGCTTGCGGAAATCCATAACCCGATAGTCCGATGCCGAACCTGAGTTGACCAGGTCGACGACGGCAAGCTTCGGATCTTCTTCAAGCAGCATGGCCACCGCACCCGCACCCTGGGTGGGCTCACCGCTGCTTCCGCGCGCGTATTCGGCGATATCGGCGCAGACCACGATGGCCTGGCTGCCGGCTCCGTCCAGTGCGAGGTGGCGAATAGCGCCTTTCATGCCGTACACACCGCCGAGGCAGGCGTGCTTGAATTCGGGGACTTCGCAGCTTCTGGCGATCGGTGGCTTGCCCTGCGCCTGCAGTGCCTGGTCGATCATGCCTTTGACGATGATCGCACCGGCCGAATTGTCGGCGCTGGACTCGGTGCCAAGGCCAAGAAACTTCACCCGCGAAGGGTCGACGTCGTATTGCTCAATCAGTCGCATGACGGCCGTGGCGGCCATCGTGTACACGCTGTGCTCCGGCCCGCGAACACGGAAACTGCGGCCAACCACGCTGGAAATCTTGTTCCACGGCTGTCCCGTCCAGTCGCACCAGTCTTCCAGCCACACGCGATAAGGCGGCGTGTAAGCGGCCAGGCCACTGATGCCAATCGGTTTTTTGTGCGTGGAGGTCGTCATAACTGTTGCTCGTCGAGCGCGCCGATTCTAGTGCGCCGCCCGAAGTCGCTCAAGTGCTTTATTCGACGGTGATGGTGATCACGTCCGAGTAAACCGCCGGGTCGTGCGGCCGGTGCAGCCAGTCGCCCAGCAGCAGCTGCAGGGTGTGCTGGCCAGGTTCGAGGGTCAGTTCTGTGGATGCGCTGCCGTCGCCGAAATGACGGTGGTTGTCATCAGCCGGCACCGGCAGTGACAGATCCGGCAGCGGCGCATTGATAATCAGGTGGTGGTGACCGGAGTTTTCCGTGTTGTCGCCGGCCGTTGTTACGCTCATCCCTTCGAGGCCGAATTCGACGGTGAACGGGCTCGAAACAGTATCGCCGTCGCCGATATTCAGGAAAAACACGCGCGCGCCTTCCGGAGACGCCACGGCTGCAGGCATTGCCGGTGCCGGTTCAGCCGCGGCTTCGGCTGCCGGTTCCTCAGCGGCGGCCGCCGGTTCGGCAGGCGGAGTATCCGCGGTGCAGGCAGCGAGTGCGAGTAAAGCGAGAATGGTCAGGGATTTGTTCATGATGTGCTCCGGCTGGGCGCGGTGGCGAGCGCGTCACTCCATCGAGAACGCGGCCGTCAACAGGGCTAATAACATTGTAAGTCCGAAGCCTGCGGTGTAAACCACCAGCAGGACGCTGTACTTGAAAAAGGTCATGAAAAATCCTTGTCCGTAGACACGACGCATGGCCTTGAACAGGTACACCGGGATGTAAAACGAGCTGGCGACGATCGGTAGCACACCAATGGCTTCATTGAGTCCAAGCGCCGCAATCAGGCGGGCCCAGAGAATCTGCAGCGACAGGATCAGGAAAAAGAACGCGTGAAAATGGACGAAGAACAGCAGGTGTTCGACATAATATCGGCGTGATAACGGGTACAGGATCTGCAGCGCCAGTGCCATCAACGGCAACAAGATGATCAGTGCCGCGGGAATACTGTCGACAAGCTTATCGACAAATGACGCACCGTCGTCGGCCTGCGTATTGCGGCAAATTCTCGCCAGTCGTTCCTCGGTCAGTCGACGTTGAAAATACTCCGGCCAGTGTTCAATGTCGCCGATGTCGAATTCGCAATCCGTCTCGTCCAGGTCCTCATCGGCGATGCTGATGTCGAATTCGCGGTCTTCATCGCTTTCGGCGGCAATCTCGGGTTCATACAGAAACGCGAATTCCTCTCGCGGATTAAAGAATGCCACCAGGAAGAACAGCAGACTCATCACCAGGTACATGCGGAACGGCGGCATGAACCGGGCACGCTTGCCCTGCAAATAATCGAACGTTAAACGGCCAGGTCGCACCAGCAGCGGAATCAGCGTCTGCCAGAGACGCGAATCCAGTTCGAACAGGTCACCGAATGCGTCGCGGATCAGCTCCCAGAGACTGATGAGTCGACTGCGGGCACGCTGGCCGCACTGGCCGCAGTACTGGCCTCGCAGCGGCGCTCCGCAGTTCCGGCAATGCGACTCACCCGGCAGGTTCTGGCTCTGGTCCTCGCGCAGCACCCGGGTGCTTTGCAGCGTGTCCTCGCCGCCAAACGCCTCGATTTCCTGCTCCAGCTGTGTCGCGCGTCCGCCAAGAAATTCGTCGATGGCTTCGTTGCTCGTGAAGCTGAGCTGGACGACAAAGCCGGGCTCGTCGTCGTCGGACCGGAACAGCCGGGCATCAGCGATTCCGGCGTCGGTTCGGTAACCATCAACCAGCCCGGTGAGCTGTTCACCGAGCTGGTCCGGGTCGGCAGAGGCCGCGAAAACCGCGTTTTCGTAGATCGGCCCGTTCCGCATGGGGTCGCCCCGTTACGCTGACTTCTTACTGACTTTCTTGGCAGCGGTCTTCTTTGCTGCCGTCTTCTTCGCCGCGGTCTTTTTGCGTGGCGCCTTCTTGCTCTTTGCCGCCTTGCGCGGCTTGGCGTCGGGCTCCGCCTGCACGCGGGCCAGTTCTTCGGGTGAGAAGTCGTCAACCGCGAGCAGCGCAAACACTTTCTCGTGGTAACTCTGCAGTTGCTCTGCTTCTGCGTCGCTGATGACGCCGGCCTTGGTAGCTTCGTCGATCTGTGTGCCCAGGTATTCGGAGTGGATCAGGCCCTCGCGATTGGCCTGCCGCAGGCGTTTTTCCAGCGGCGCCA
This sequence comes from Pseudomonadota bacterium, assembly GCA_038747355.1. GTDB lineage: Bacteria > Pseudomonadota > Gammaproteobacteria > Steroidobacterales > Woeseiaceae > UBA1847. The sequence continues at coordinate 20,124 of JBCDJX010000006.1, forward strand.
TCTCGATAGACAGCTTCAGCGCTTCCTCGAGCAGTCCGAGCGGATTGCCGGGCTCGAGCGTCGTGTAGGCGAGTTCGCTAAGGCGATCGCGTGCCTCACCCGGCACCGTGACGAGATCAACGATCTTCTCGCCGATGGCATCGGACGGCGCCGAGTAGGTCCGGCCGCGCGGGAAGATGAACACGCGCAGGAAGCCGGCGACGAATCGGTTCGGGAAGTTACGCAGAAACGCGTGCAGCGCTTCCTGCGCCTGGTACATCAAGGTTCGAACCGACCACTCCACCAGCGGCAGGTCGCTGGCGCGACGGCCCTGGTTTTCGAAGTGCTTGAGCACCGTCGAAGCCAGGTAGATTGACGCCAGTACGTCTCCCAGTCGTGCCGACAGCAGCTCTTTCTTCTTCAGCGCTCCGCCCAGCGTCAACATGGCGAAGTCCGACGCCAGCGCGAACGCTGCGCTGTAGCGATTGATGTTCTGGTAGAAGCGACGCGTCGGCGTGTTCAGCGGCACCTTGCTGAACTTCGCGTGCGTCAGTGCGAGCACGAACGAGCGGGCAAGGTTGCTGATCGCGTAGCCGATGTGGCCGAACAAAGCGTCGTCGAACTCAATCAGGCCGCGATCCTGGTCTTCGTCCGCCGCAGCGTTCAGTTCCCGCAAGACGTAAGGGTGACAGCGAATCGCGCCCTGGCCGTAGATGATCAGGCTGCGGGTAAGGATGTTTGCGCCTTCGACGGTGATCGCGATCGGTGTGGCCATGTAGTTGCGACCGAGGTAATTGCCCGGCCCCATCATCACGCCCTTGCCGCCGTGGACGTCCATGGCATCGTTCGCCACCTTGCGGCCCATCTCGGTGCAGTGGTATTTCAGGATTGCCGACGGCACGGCGGGTTTCTCACCCTGATCGATCGCTCCGGCGGTCACGGATACGGCGGCATTCATAATGTAGCTGTGGCCGGCGATGCGCGTCAGGGCCTCGCCGATACCTTCAAAATTGGCGATCGACGTATTGAACTGTTTACGAATGCCGGCGTAGGCGCCCGTCGCGTAGCTCGCCGCCTGGCCACCGCCCGACGCCGTCGACGGCAAGGTGATGGCGCGGCCAACCGACAACAGTTCGACCAGCATTTTCCAGCCTTTGCCGGCCATCTCCGGGCCGCCGATGATGTAGTCGAGCGGTACGAAGACATCCTTGCCTGATGTCGGGCCGTTCTGAAACGCGATGGTCAGCGGGTAATGGCGGCGCCCGATCTCGACGCCCTTGGTGCTGGTCGGGATCAGCGCAGCGGTGATGCCGTACTCGTCCTTGTCGCCGATCAGGTGGTCCGGATCGTACAGTTTGAAGGCGAGGCCCAGCACGGTGGCGACCGGCGCGAGCGTGATATACCGCTTGTTCCAGTTCAGCCGGATACCGGTGATTTCCTGGCCTTCCCATTCGCCTTTGCAGATAACGCCCGAGTCAATCAGCGAGGCGGCGTCGGAACCGGCCTGCGGTGAGGTCAGCGCGAAGCAGGGGATTTCGCTGCCGTCAGCGAGTCCCGGCAGGTAATGATTCTTTTGTTCTTCGGTGCCGTAGTGCAGCAACAGTTCGGCGGGGCCGAGCGAGTTTGGAACGCCGACCGTCGAGGACGCCGTCGAGCTGCGGCCGGCAAGCTTCGCTGTTACGCAGGAGTTTGCGTACGCGGAAAATTCCAGGCCGCCGTATTTCTTCGGAATAATCATCGCAAAAAAGCGATGCTTGATAATGAAGTCCCAGACTTCCTTTGGCATGTCGGCGCGGTTGTGGCAGATATCCCACTCGTCAAGCATGCGACACAACTCTTCGCAGGGCCCATCCAGGAACGCCTGCTCTTCGTCGGAGAGCCGCGGCGGCGGGTAGCTCAACAGGCGATCCCAGTTCGGCATGCCGGAGAAGAGTTCGCCATCCCACCACACGTTGCCGGCCTCGAGCGCTTCTCGCTCGGTATCCGACATCGAGGGCAGCATCGTGCGATACACGGCAAGCGCAGGGCGCGTGATTTTCTCGCGACGAAAGTCGTCGAGATTGAGTACCAGCATGCCGGCAAACACTGCCCAGAGCAGCAGCAGCCACAGGAAACCGCCTCCGCCGAACAAGGTGTAGGCGACGAGCGCGGCGCCGGTCAGGAAGGTGGACGTTCGAAGGTCAATACGCTGGTACGCGAGGTAAATACCGCCGCCAACGAACAGCAAAAGCCACAGAACTGAGAGCACAAGACACCTCGGTGACAGGTTGACAGGAATCTCGCCAACCCTATCACCGAGTAGCGGCCCGTGCCATCGAGCAGGCCGCTTTTAGATCGACTTACAACAATTCTTCGATAGCGGCGCGTTCTTCACGCAATTCGGTCGCCGTGGCGTCCATCCGGGCTCGTGAAAACTCGTTGATATCGAGGCCCTGAACGATCTCATAGCTGCCGTTCTGACAACGTACCGGGTAGGAGTAGATGATGCCGGGCTCGATGCCGTAGCTGCCGTCAGAGGGAATGCCCATGCTGACCCATTCCTCGCCGGTGCCGAGCGCCCAGTCGTGAATATGGTCAATCGCCGCCGACGCTGCGGAGGCGGCTGACGAGGCACCGCGAGCCTCGATAATGGCCGCGCCACGTTGCTGTACCACCGGGATGAAATCGCTTTCCACCCAGGCCCGGTCAACCAGTGAGGTCGCTGCAGTTCCATCGACGGCAGTGTGATGCACGTCCGGGTACTGCGTCGCGGAGTGGTTGCCCCAGATGATCATGCCCTTCACATCGTTGACGTGCTTGCCGGTTTTCGCGGCGAGCTGGGCCATAGCGCGGTTATGGTCGAGACGCGTCATCGCTGTAAAGTTCGCGGCGGGAATGTCCGGTGCGTTGCTGCTTGCGATCAGCGCATTGGTGTTCGCTGGATTGCCGACGACGAGCACCTTGATGTCACGACTGGCGTGGTCATTGATCGCTTTGCCCTGCACCGAGAAGATGGCGGCATTCGCTTCCAGCAGATCTTTGCGCTCCATGCCAGGCCCGCGAGGACGCGCGCCGACCAGCAGTGCGTATTCGCTGTCCTTGAAGGCAACGTTCGGATCGTCGGTTGCCACGACACCGGCGAGCGTCGGGAAAGCGCAATCGTCAAGCTCCATGACAACGCCGTTCAATGCGCCGAGAGCCGGCGGAATCTCCAGCAGCTGCAGGATGACCGGCTGGTCAGTGCCCAGCATCTGGCCGGAGGCAATTCGAAAGGCGAGCTGGTATCCGATCTGGCCGGCTGCACCGGTGATCGTAACGCGGACGGGTGTTTTCATGTGAGATCCCCTACAGACAGAAAATATCGCTCCCTCAGCGACGCGCGATTCTAGCACTGGCGCGCGGTGCGCGGGACGGTCGATGCGTTTTCCGACGCATGCATTCCTGTATGTAAGTGTGTCTAGCGGATTTCGAAATCCGGGTATTTCGACATCAGCAGGGACAATTCGAAGGACGCCTCGTCGTCACGTCCCTCTTCACGGAGTCGCAATACGCAGCTGTACCAGCTGCTCGCATCGACACGTTCGATGTCGTCACAGTGTCTGGGTGCGGGCGGTTCGACTTTCAGGTTGTCGAGATCCTCATAAAGCCGCGCCGCCGGTATCGCCGGTGCGACGTCCAGCGTCTCGCTGATGGCGGCTTCCTCGCGAACCGACCGGAGCGAGCGATTACGCGGCTCGGCGATGGGCTGCTCGGCGGTGACACCAGCGGCCGGCAGATTGTCAGCATCGTCCGCGAAATCCGACACCGTCTCCGGCACGACAGCCTGCCGTTCCAACGACAGCTCCTGCACCGGTGCGGTCAACGCCGAATCCGTCGAAATCGCCGGCGTCGAACGCTGCAATTCCAGGACCAGGCCGACGCTCAGCACCGTGATGGCCGCCCACGACAGCGGCTTGAGGGCCAGCAGATTACTCAAACGAGACGACGGCTGAGCAGCCTGCATTATCCTGGCATCCAGATCTGACGACGTTGTCTCCCTTGAGAGATCGGCATACGCCGTGCTGACTGTCTCGTCGCGTTCCATGTCCTGCCCTTCGCTCATGACGCCGATCCTTTTTCTGCCAGTGCCGTTTTCAGTTTGGCCACCGCATAGCGCAGACGGCTCTTGGCGGTTTCCCGGTTTACCCCGGTGACACTCGCGATCTGTTCGAGGCTGAGTCCGGCCTCCTCGTGCAGCAGAAAAGCGTCGCGTTGTTCGTCGGGCAGTTGTTGCAGCCCCGCAGCAAGCCGCTGTCGGGCAAGCTGGCGCTCCGTCTGCACGTCCGGAGACTCGTCGCTGCTTTCCACCATCTCTTCCTGGAGTTCGGCGGCGCCGCTGTGTCGACCATTGCGACGCAGCCAGTCAATAAAGCTGTTGTGTGCGACGCGATACAGAAACGTGGTGAACTTGGCGGTTGGCCGATAGCTGTTCCGGGAGCGAATGATCTTGCCCCAGACGTCCTGCAGCACGTCTTCCGCGGCTTCGGTGTGATTGCAGTGCCGCAGCAGGTAGCGATACACGCTGTCCTTGTGCCGGCGGTACAGCGTCTCGAAGGCGGCGACGTCGTCGTGCCTGGCATAGCGCAGCATCAGCATGGCGTCGTCGTCTCCGGTCATCGGAGAAGCATAAGACAGAGTTTTTGCCGCCGAAAGGGGGGAGGTCATTCGCAAATTACTCGAAATGGCAGAGGCGTCGGCAACCATAGGCGCTACGGACCCCGCCGACAGCGACCGGCGTAACCGATTGAAAAAAAATGAAAAACAGCTTGCATGCCTGTTTAAACGCAGCGAACGACCGGCGCGGGGTTAAACATTCTGAACGAAAAAGCTTGCTTTCTTTGGTGTTATAGTTGACTATAACACCAAGTCACCGATTAGGGAGGTGAGTGATGAGGCCATTTATTAAGCGTTACCTGAACGAAATCGTCAGCCTGGCGGTGCTCGTAATGATGGTCATTGCCTTCGTCGACGGCCAGATCCTGAATGATCGCGCACCCAGTGCGAGCGCGCCCTCGGCGACAACCATCGTTGTGCACCAGGCCCGATAGTGATTTCCAAGGTTTCCGTCAGAAAGGCGAGTAAAGTGTTGACGGACATTCAGCGCCGGCCCAAAGGGTCGGCGCCTTTTTATAGGTCGCCGGCTGACGCCACGCGATGGTTTCAATGAGTTTTGCTGCAAGCGGAGTCCAGATGGATCCGAAATGGAATGAAGACCAGCCGATTTATCGCCAGCTGAGAGATCGCGTTATCGCAATGATTCTCGAGGGCATTCTCGGCGACGGTGACGCGCTGCCGTCGGTGCGCAACGTCGCCGCCGAATATCGGCTTAATCCGCTGACGGTGCTGAAAGGCTACCAGGAGCTCGTCGACGAAGGCCTCGTCGAGAAAAAGCGCGGTCGCGGCATGTTTGTCACCGACGGCGCCCGCAAGCGACTGATGATCGACGAGCGTGAACGATTTATCGAGGTCGAGTGGCCAAAAATCTTGGAAACGATTGAGCGATTGGGATTAAGCGCTGACGACCTGCTCAGTGCTGCAAGCAAAAAAGACGGAGAACAAGAATGACCAGCCTCGTGACGGCGAGAAACGTCTCCAAAACCTTCGGGACAACGCGCGCTGTCGATAATGTCAGCTTCGACATCGAACAGGGAAAAATACTCGGGCTCATCGGGCCGAACGGCGCTGGCAAAACCACGCTGCTCAAAGCGCTGCTGGGGCTCACCGATTGCGATGGAGACCTGAGCGTGCTGGGGCTGGACCCGTTTCGCCAGCGTCGCGAGTTGATGCAGAACATCTGTTTCATTGCTGACGTGGCCGTGCTGCCACGCTGGATCCGGGTCAGCCAGCTGCTCGACTTCGTCGAGGCAACGCACCCGAACTTTAACCGCGCACGCTCGGAGGAGCTGCTCAACGACACCAAGATCAAGCGCGCGAGCAAGGTTCGTGAACTGTCGAAGGGCATGGTCACGCAGCTGCACCTGTCTATCATCGCGGCGATCGACGCCAAGTTGCTGGTCCTCGATGAACCGACGCTCGGCCTCGACATCATTTTCAGAAAGGAGTTCTACAGCAACCTGCTGTCTGACTACTTTGACGAGAACCGCACCATCCTCGTGACGACCCACCAGGTCGAAGAGATCGAAAACATCCTGACCGACGTCATGTTTATCGTCGACGGCAAGATCCTGCTGGATTCGCCGATGGACGATATCGCTGAGAAGTACGTCGAGCTGCTCGCCGCCGGCGACAACGCCGACAAGGCGAGGAACTACAGGCCGATCCACGAGCGCGATGTGTTCGGCAAGAAAGTCATGCTGTTCGAGGGCACTGATCGAGACATGTTGTCGCAGCTTGGTGAGTTACACACACCGTCCATCGCCGACCTGTTCGTCGCCAAGGTGAAGGGAGCTGCCGCATGATCGTTCACAACCAGCTTGCACTGATTAAACGGGAATTCTGGGAGCACCGCTCGATCTATGTCGTACCGCTGTCGATCGCGACGATTATGATCCTCGCGGCGATCACGGGGCAGGTCGGTATCTCCGCATTCGGCCCGGCACTGGAACTGGCGCTGATGGGAGCGCACGAAGTCGACGTTAATCCGGAGGTGCACCGCGCATTGATTACCGGCGCGGTGTCCGGGCTCGGCGGGGTGTTTCTCGTGTCGATGTGGATCCTGATCGTCTTCTACTGTCTCGATGCCCTGTATGCCGAGCGCAAGGACAAGAGCATTCTGTTCTGGCGCTCGCTGCCGGTAACGGACGCTGAAACCGTAATCTCCAAACTGCTGGTCGCTGTGCTCGTCATTCCGTTGATTACCTTTGCGGTTATAGCGGCAACGCAACTGGTGACACTGATTTTCACCAGCATCTGGCTGAAGTTCGAGGGCGGCAATCCGGGGCTCCTGATCTGGCAGGCACTCGACCTTGTCGACATTTGGGGCGGAACCCTGATTGTGGTTCTCGCCGTACCGCTCTGGTTGTCGCCGTTTATCGGCTGGTACCTGTTCGTGTCGGCGTGGACCCGCCGCGCTCCACTGGCGGTCGCGTTCATGCCGTTGTTTATCCTGCCGATGATCGAACGAATCGTGTTCAAGACCCAGATACTCTATGAGCTGTTCTTCGAACGGACCTTTGCGATCATCCAGCTCATCGAGCTCTTTGGCGACGGCATCGAGAACTTTGTCGACAATGAGACGCCGCTGGATTCGGCGGATCTCAGCCTGATCGGCGCGATTGACCTGGGCGGGTTCCTTGTCAATCCGCACCTTTGGGGCGGGATTGTTGTCTGCGCGCTGTTTACCGCCGGCGCGGTCTGGATACGGCGCTACCGCGCTGAAGGATGACGCCCATTACGCTGGCGCGGTCGGGATCTGAAGCTTCTTCAACCGACCGCGCAGCTGGTGGTAACTGAGACCCAACAGATCGGCCGCCATCCTCTGGTTGTATTTCGAGCGCTCCATCGCGGCGACGATGCATTCCTTTTCGGTTTCCCGCATTCGACTGCGCAAATCCATTGGCAACAACGGCGTGCGCCTGGCCGGCTTCGGCGCCACCGCACCGGACGGGTTCGAGGGCGTCAGCGGCTTGAACGGTGATCCGAAAGGATCAAAGGCGATTCGCGACAGCGGCTTGTTGGGATGGGTCGCGCGGTAGACCGAGCGTTCGATCGTGTTTTTTAGCTCTCGAACGTTGCCCGGCCAGGCGTGCTTCAGAAGCTCGGACGACGCGCGAGAGGTAAAGCCTGCGAACAGCTCATGTCGAAGTTCAGCGGCCATATTCACCGCAAACGCGTAAGCAAGCGGCAGGATGTCTTCGGTTCGTTCGCGCAACGGCGGCATGGTGATGACATCGAAAGCCAGTCTGTCCAGCAGGTCATGGCGAAATTTCCCTTCGTGCGCGAGCTGCCGGAGGTCGGCGTTGGTTGACCCGACGATACGTGGATTCACCTGGATGGTCTCATTGCCGCCGACGCGCTGAATCTCTCCGTACTCAATGGCCCGCAGAATTTTCTCCTGCATGCGTACCGAGGTCGTGCCGATCTCATCCAGCACCAGCGTGCCGCCGTCGGCGCGCTCGAAATGCCCGATATGCTCCCGAATTGCGCCGGTGAAGGCGCCGGCCTCGTGACCGAACAGTTCCGATTCAAGGATGGATTCGGTCAGCGCCGCGCAGTTGACCTTCACGAGGGCGCTTTCCCAGCGATCCGACAGGAAGTGAAGCCGGGATGCGATCAGCTCCTTGCCGGTACCGCGTTCACCGACGACCAGCACCGGCTTGGAAAGTGGCGCCGCTCGCGACACGTGCTCCAGCATTTCGAGGAACGCGGGCGCCTCGCCGATGATCTGTTGTACGGGGTTTTCGGAAGCCATACCGACAGGATAGGCCAAATAATGGTCAAAAACACGAAAGTGTAGCGAAAAAGGCCAAGTTCGAGGTTTGTTCCGGCGCCACCAAGAGTATTCCAACTATTTGTTTTTATGATAAAAATAGGGATATCTTTCAGGTTGGCACAGGTTCTGCATTGATACAGGCACAAACCACCAAACAGAGGAATCACACATGGGCATTTTCACGAGATTCAGTGACATCGTGAATTCGAACATTAACGCGATCCTGGACAAGGCAGAGGATCCGGAAAAGATCGTTCGGCTGATGATCCAGGAAATGGAAGACACGCTGGTCGAAGTTCGCTCAGCCGCTGCGCGCTCCATCGCGGACAAGAAAGACCTGAACCGCAAGCTGGAGTCGCTGGATCGCGAAGTCGCCGACTGGGACGAAAAAGCCGAGCTTGCCGTACGCAAGGGCCGAGACGACCTGGCGAAAGCGGCTCTGGTCGAAAAGTCTCGGGTCAAGTCCGCAGCGGATGCGGTCAAACAGGACTACATCGCTGTCGATGAAGGTCTGGCGAAGCTCAACGAGGACATTGCGCGACTGGAAGCGAAGCTGCTCGATGCGAAAGCACGGCAAAAAGCCCTGCTGGCTCGTCACAAGACCGCGAGCAGCCGACTGGCGGCGCGCAAGAAGATTCACGACTACAAAATTGACGACGCCATGGTTCGTTTCGAGCAGTACACACGACGGATCGACGACGTGGAAGGAAAAATCGAGGCATACGATATGGGTATGCCAAAAGACCTGAACCACGAATTCGCGAGTCTTGAAGCCGAAGAGTCCGTGCAGAAGGAGTTCGACGAGTTAAAGCGTCGTGTCTCCGGCAACGACAGCCACTAAGGCCGGAGCTGATCGATGAGCGACGTTCTATTCGGTCTCGCGTTCGTCTTTATGGTGGTCTGCCTGCCGCTGGTCATCATTTTGCACTACATCACCAAATGGCGGCAGAACCGGGAGATCTCCGGTGATGACGAGAAACTGCTCGAAGATCTTTGGACGATGGCCCAAACCATCGAAGACCGCATCGATACCCTGGAACGCATCCTGGATACCGATGAGGAAGACAACTGGAGGATGAAGCAATGACAAGACCAAGCTGGAACATAGACTACGGACCTCTGAGGGGCCTGTATCGCGATCGCGAGAACGGCTGGGTGTTCGGTGTCTGCGCGGGTCTTGCCGATCGCTTTAATCTGCAGGTCGCGACGATTCGCCTGGTCGCTGTCATTGGCCTGCTGCTGTTCTTCGTGCCGACTGCATTGGTGTACATCGCGGCGACGCTGCTGATCCGGGAAAAGCCGTTGATCTATTCAGGCAGTCGCCAGGAATACGAATTCTGGCGTCGCAGCCGACGCGAACCGTGGAGCCACTCATGAACGGCATGGATCCTTCCGGCGGTCAGCGGTTCACGCGCAGCTCGGACCGCGGCATCATCGGCGGTGTCTGCGCGGGCCTGGCCGACTACTTCGGCTTCAACCTGACGGCAACGCGATTCCTCGCGATTCTGTCACTGCTCTTTGCGTTCCCGCTGACGATGCTCGCATACTTCGCAGCGGTATTGCTGGTTCCGGCCGAGCCGACGCAACGCACCGATCCGAAGTTTCGCCAGTCGCTGCGTTCGTCGCCAAGACAGACGATGACCGACGTTCGCGCCCGCTTTCGAACTCTCGATCGTCGACTGGCACGGCTCGAACGGTATGTCACGTCGTCGAGATACCAGTTGGACCGGGAGTTCAGGAATCTGGAAAAAGAATAAGAACAAGAACAGCTAATTGAAGGGAGTTAGATGAGCAATCCGTTTTACATGGTTGTATGGATCGTCGCGATCGTCATGGTCGCCGGACTGATCGAAAAATACATGAAGCTGAAAGCGAAAAGCCGGGACAATTCGGCGGAGCTTGACGCCGACACCAATGCGCGAATCGTTGAACTGGAGGAACGTGTTCAGGTCCTCGAGCGAATCGTTACCGAGAACAAATTTGATCTGAAGAAGCAGATAAACGACCTTTGAGGGATGCACCTCAAAGACGATCAGATTGATCAGCTGCTAGCGCAGCTCGAAAGAAAACCCGAATCGCTCCTCATCCTCGGGGCGGTTGGTGAAGCGTCGGCCCGCGAGAGCGTGGTCGGCGCTTTTTCGTTGCAGGAGGCGCTGACGATCGACGCCACCGTGCGCGCTGATCTCGGCCTGGTGTTCGGGGCTGCGCCGGATGACGTGAGTCGTATTGCGCGCCTTCGCGATGTTCATTGTCGCCGCGTACTGCTGGTCGCGGACGATCCATGGACAGACAACGAGTTATTGGCTCTGGGCTTCCAGCGACTGCCCTTTGAGGGTTTGCGCGTATTCCTCTGCGACCCGGACCTGACGCCGTTGCGTGAATGGAACAACGCGAAGCACTGGGCGCACCCGCAAAACTTCGACAAACGCGATTGAGGTGGCGGTTTACTCTGAGCGAGCTTTGTAAGCGCGGACCTGCAGGTTGAATTCGTCTGCGACGATTTCCATTTCTTCCACGGCGGCGTTGTGTTTCTTGTTCAGAGCTTCCTCAAGCTCTTCGAGCTGGCCGTCGTCCGTGCTTTCGAGTCCGTCCCGAGCCGATTGTTCTTCTTCGGCAATGCAGGTCAAGTACGACTCCATCGCCGCCATGTAGGCTTTTACAGACTTCTGGCTCGCAATCATTTCTTCCTTCGTAGCGCTGGCGCCATCGGCAATTTTCGCGCGCGCCGGGTAGTTGCATTCGGCCAGGGCAGTCTGGGCGGCGAGCAGGGAGAGCAGTGCAGGAAGAATGAGCTTTTTCATAGACTAAGTCGTGCGTGATTGAACAGAGCCGACATTAAAACACGCTGTTCGAGATAGTGGAAACGGGACTGCAAGCCCCTGAAAAGATTACTGTTTAGCTCAGGCAAACAGGGTTCGATATGCGTCAGTGCCTTCCAGTTGCGCCAGTAAAAGCTCCAGGTAATCGTCGGCACTCATCGGATCGCCGAATAGCAGGCCCTGAACGTGCGTGCAGCCCAGTGATTGCAGGAAAGCGAGCTGATCTTCGGTTTCCACACCTTCGGCGACCACCTCCATATTCAGGTTCTGGCCCATCTGCACCACGGTGCTGACGATCGTAGCGTCGTCCTTGTTGAATGCGACGTTGTCGACAAAGGACTTGTCGATTTTCAGTGTGCTGATCGGGAACTGCTGCAGGGCACTCAACGACGAGTAGCCAGTACCGAAATCGTCGATCGCAAGGTGCAAGCCCAGCGCATACAACTCATCAAGCAGCTTGATCGTCTTTTCCGGATTTTCCATCAGTGTGGTCTCGGTGATCTCGAGCTCCAGGCTGGTCGGCGACACTTCGTAACCGCGCATGATCGCGCTGATTCGCTCGCTGAAGTTCTTCTGTCGAAGTTGCTTCAATGACAGGTTGACCGACACGCGTCCCGGCGACGAGACCGATCGCTGCCAGAAGCGAAAGTCTTCGCAGACCTTGTCGAGAACCCACTCACCGATATCGATGATCAGGCTGCTCTCCTCGGCAATCGGGATAAAGTCCGACGGCAGGATCATGCCGCGCTCCGGCAGTTCCCAACGCACCAGCGCTTCCGCACCGATCACCTGACCGGTGTCGATGTTGTACTTTGGCTGGTAATGCACGAGCAGTTCGTCACGCTCAAACGCGCGCTTGAGCTTGCTCTTTGTCATCAGCTTTTCGACCGCCGCCTCATTCATTTCCGGCATGTACTCGACGTAGATGTTGCCGCCGGATTTCTTCGCGCTGTACAGCGCGGCGTCGGCATTGCGAATGAGGTCAATCACGTTGGATGCGTCGCGTGGATAGAAAGCGATACCCATGCTCGCAGTCATGAAGACTTCGTGGCCCTGCACAAACAGCGGTTCAGCGAGCTTGTCCAGCAGCTTGCGCGCCAGCTTGAAGATGGCGTCTTTGCCGTTGCCCTCCGGATTCGGTGCGTCGACGATGACGGCGAATTCATCCCCCGCCAGGCGACCAATGATGGATTTGGCGGGCAACGCCGTCGTCAGGCGTTCGGCGACGGTTTCGAGTGCCGTGTCGCCGGCGAGGTGGCCAAAGGTGTCGTTGATGTCCTTGAAACCATCGACATCCAGGTAGAAAAGACACAGCGGCCGCCCTGAACGGCGTGACTTGGCAATCGCTCGTTGCAGCAGGTGCTGGAACTGCATGCGGTTCGGCACTTTGGTCAGCGGATCGATCCGGGCCAGGTAGCGAATGCGCTTCTCGGCCCGTCGACGTTCGGTGATGTTCTGTGCCGAGAAAATCCGGTCGCCGGATTCGGCTTCCTTGCCGCCGAGGAAGGAACAGGTAAACGACACGGGAATCTCGTCGCCAAACTTGCTGATGAGAAACGCTTCACGCGGCAAGCCGGAGGGCTTTTCATCGATCAGCGATCCGCTTTTCTTGGTGTTGACGATCAGGTCGATCGACGTATGCGCCAGCTCGTCGTGGTCGTAACCAAGCATCGTCGTCGTCGCCTTGTTGATGCGTTTAATGGTGCCGTCTTCGCCCGTGACGATGATGGCGTCGTTCATGCTCGACAGAATGCTGTCGACATAGTCACGCGACAGAGTGGTCAGACGCAGCTTGTCGCGCATGTCGTTGAACACGGCGGCAAACTCGCCCAATTCATCGCCCCGTTGCTCCGGCAGGCGCTCGCCGAAATCGTCGTCACGCAGTTTTTCCGCCTGTGTTTTCAGCTCGCGAATTCGGCTGACCTGCCGTCGGTTGGTCAGTGACGTCGAGACGATCCACCACGACAGCAAAGCAAATGCGAGCATGCCGGCGACTGCGAAAACGAATTGACTGATGCGGCTTTCGGCCGACGCCATCGTGCTCTCGAACGCACCCGGATCGATCTGTGGAAACACGAAGGTTGCGACCACCAGTCCGCCGCGTGGCCCCGGTACAACATCCTGGGCGGTCAGGGTGTTTACAGACAGCCACTGGACCCCCGAAACGATCGCCGGTTCGCCGGCACCGGTCGGCTCGAGGTACTGGATCTCCTGCAGGTTGTCCAACGCGGCGTTGGCGAGCTCCAGAACCTGCGCCGGATCGTCCGCCTCGGCGAGGCGCATCGCGATCGTACGCAGCTCAAAGACGGCGTTGTCACGCAAACCGTCCTGAAGCGCTGCCACATACTGCTCGGTACCCCGGTCAATCAGTGTGCCGGTGAGCCAGCGGGATTGCAGGACGAACAGGGCCGAAAGCAGGATAAGGGCAATCAGTCCCGCGATGGCTGGATACAGCAGATAGGCGGAAATCCTCCTGCGCATGAACCTCTCAATGTTTTTTTCTTTCAGAGTCTAGCACTACCGGCCCGGCGAGGTCGTGGGCGGTATCAGGCGAAACCTTTTGTCAGGACTGACGTTTTTCTGTGAATGAGGTTGGTTTGCCGTTGCTGGTGGTCGTCATTTCGCCCTCTACGACAGCACCTTCGGCGACCGCAATGGCTTCAGCGGTGACCGTTCCGTTGACTCTTGCGGTGGTGCCGACTTCCACCTTATGTCGTGCAATCACGTCGCCGTTGATTTCGCCGGAAACAATGACATTGGTCGCACTGACTGTTCCTGACCACGAACCCTGCTCTGCGAGCGTGAGCGCACCGTTGATGTCGCAATTGCCGTCCACTGTGCCGTTGACAACGATGTCGCTGTCGCCGCTGATGACACCCTCGAAACGGGCGCCGTCCGCGATCAGCGTCGTCGTTGAACGCGTAAGGTCGCGCAGGCGTCGTCTGGGTGAATCGGTCATGTGTGCGGGCTCTGTGGAAAGACGCCGCTAGTCTAGCCCTCGAATGTGTCGATGTCAGCAGCTCTGCTGTACACTGCGCTCGCCATTACGCCCGCGAGTAACCATTGAGCAAGGTCTTCAACAGGCGCCTTGACGCTATCGCATCGAAGATGTCGCAGCCTTGTCGGGACTGCGTACGGGGCGTCGAGAAGGAATCGCTTCGCGTGTCGGCGGACGGACAACTCGCCCAGACCACCCATCCGGCGGGTCTCGGATCAGCGTTGACCAACGCCTACATCACCACCGACTTCTCGGAAGCCCTGCTCGAGTTTGTGACGCCAACGTTCGATTCGGTGGACCACGCCCTGATGCGGGTCAATGATCTTCACCAGTTTGTGCACGCGAATCTGGGCGATGAGCTTCTTTGGGCATCGAGTATGCCCTGTGTGCTCGCCGACAAGGACACGATACCGCTGGCGCGTTACGGATCGTCAAACGTCGGCACGATGAAGACCGTCTATCGCCGGGGTCTCGGCTATCGCTACGGTCGCCCAATGCAGACCATCGCCGGTGTGCATTACAACTTCTCGGTGCCGCCCGCGTTCTGGGAGATGTACGGTGACATTGTCGGCAGCGACGACCCGCGCTCGGAACACTATCTTGGACTGGTCAGGAATTTTCGCCGATTTGGCTGGATCATTCTCTACCTGTTCGGTGCGTCACCGGCGCTGTGTCGTTCGTTTGCCGGTGAACGTGAACTCGACATGCCGCTGATGAACGGCGACACCTACTATCTGCCGTTCGCAACGTCACTTCGCATGAGCGATCTCGGGTACAACAACAAGAACCAGTCGCGCATCCGGATTTCGCTCAATGACCTCGACACCTACATTCGGGACCTGTCTGCGGCGATCCACACGCCTGAGCCCGATTACGAGAAAATCGGCGTCGTCGTCGATGGCAAGTACCGTCAACTGAACGCCAACCTGCTGCAGATCGAGAATGAGTACTACAGTGCGATTCGCCCGAAGCGTGTCGCGCGCTCCGGTGAGCGACCGACCGCCGCGTTGCGCCGCGGCGGCATCGAGTACATCGAGATTCGATCGCTGGATTGCAATCTTTACGAACCGTCCGGCCTGTGCGCAGACACGATGCGATTTATCGAGTCGTTCCTGGTGTACTGCCTGTTGGAAGAAAGCCCGTTTGTCGACGACGTCGCGCTGGACGAGATGACGTCGAATCAACTGGTGGTCGCAAGGCGAGGTCGCGACCCGGATTGCGAGCTTCGCAACAACGGAGCCCCGGTCGGTTTGCGCGATTGGGCGACTGCGATAATCGACAACGTAGAAAAGGCGGCGGCCCTGATGGACGACAGCGGCCAATACAGCGACGCTGTCGCCGAGATGCGCAAGCGCGTCGAGGACGCATCACTGACGCCGTCGGCGCGCGTGTTGACCGACCTCCAACGCGACGAAACCAGCTTTTTCGAACTGGCGATGCAGCAGAGCAGGGCGCATGCCCGTTTCTATCGCGAGGAGCGGCGAATCGACCCGGACGTCCATGCGATCCTGGAACGTGAAGCCACGGAGTCCGTGCGACGCCAGGCGGAGATCGAGGCATCTGACAGCATCAGTTTCGAGGCGTACCTCGACAACTACTTCTCGGCGGATTGATTCGTCGCTAGTCCGGAATTGGCGTCGCATGCCGGTAGGCAAACGCCCGATGCAGGTCCTGCAGTCGTTGCGTCATGGCGCCGCGCCGGCCATCAGCGATGGTCCTGCCGTCCGCTTCGAGCACCGGTGTCAACTCACCCATCGTTCCGGTCGTAAACACTTCGTCGGCGGAGTACAGCTCGGTCAGCGACAGGTTTTTTTCGTGGCAGTCGATCCCCTGTTCGCGGCAAATGTCGATAATCATCTGTCGTGTCAGTCCCGGCAGGCAGGCGTCGGCGTGCGGCGTCAGGACAACCCCTTTCGACACGATAAAGAGATTGGTGTCGTTGGTCTCGGCGATGAAACCGGCGTAGTCGAGCATGATGGCGGCATCGGCGCCGGCAACGTTGGCTTCGATGGATGCGAGAATGTTGTTCAGCAGATTGTTGTGGTGGATCTTGGAGTCGAGGAAAGCCGGTGAGTTGCGCCGGGTAGACGCCGTAACGACACGAATGCCGTCATCCGAATACACCGGCGGCTTCCACTCGGCCAGCACGATCAGGGCACAGCCCGACTGGTTGAACCTCGGGTTCATCCCGGACGTCACTTTTTCGCCCCGGGTGAGCGTCAGTCGCACATGGGCATCGTCGTTCATGCCGTTGGCTTTGAGGGTTGCAAACAGTGCCTGTCGCACGGACTCGGTCGACGGCGCCCCCTCAAAGGCAAGCGCCTTGGCCGAATTCGCGAGGCGTTCGAGATGCGCCTCACATGCGGCGATACGACCGTTGTAGACGCGCAGTCCTTCCCAAACCGCGTCGCCGCCCTGGACCACACTGTCGAACACGGACACGCGCGCTTCGTTGCGCGGTTTCAGGCCATCGCCAACCCAGATCAGGATGTCGCGGTTTCTCGGGTCGTTTGCTGCTGTTGATGTCATGTTGAGGTGTCTGCCTTGATCGCGGTTTTCAGTAACTTCTCATAGAAGGGCGCGCACTGCGCGAGCAGCGGCTCCAAGTCCTCGGGAAAGTGATCCTTGGCCCGGTAGGGCTGAAACCCGGTGCTCTGGTGCACGGCGTGGTACCAGTACTTCGCCCAGACACCGTCTTCCGGTCGCGCGCCCGGCGGCCACCGGAGCATCCTGTCGGCGTAGTCGATGCCCAGCTGCCGGCAGAGGGTCGACAACACCCCGGCCGGGTCCAGCAACAATTCCCTCGAATCGAGCACGGCCGGTGGATGGCCCCGATCTGCCAGTGATTCGTAGAGTTCCCATTGTCGCTTCAGGCCGGTGTCGGCGAGCGTTGCCGACGGCAGTTGCACGGTCAGTGATGGCAGCATTTCCCGCGGATTGCGTATCAGCAGTACGTTGCTGGTGCTGTACAAGAACGTGAAGTCCAACCCGACCAGGTGATGCGCCATTTGCTTGGCGAACACTCGGCGGCCGGTGTCGGCGCGCATCCGCAAGTCGTGCATGACGCGATCGCCATCGGCATCCTGGCTTGCCAGCACGTCGTCGCGGCCCGGGTGGTCCCTGCCGCTGACCCGCAAATAGTGCGCGTACAGCGGCTCATCAACCACGTCGATGTCGTCCAGCTGCGCGAAACTGTACATCAGCGCGGTGGATACGTTGCGCGGACCTGACCAAAGGCAAATAAGGCGTCCTGCCATACAAAACTCCCCCCTCGATGCAAAAGCTGCCGGAGTCGTGTGCACTGGGTCACACTTTGACGCTGCTCCGGTGGCTGTCACCACCAATTTAACTAAACTCTGGTGTCTGAATCAGCTCGACTCGGGAACGACATCCGTGTTCAAAACCTATCTCTTCGGCATTGTGCTCGGCGTAATCGCGGCGTTTACCGCGGTGTACTTCGTTCCTGTCGTTGACCAGGCACGCGAAAATTCCGTCATCACGGTAATGCCGAACGGCGGGAATTCCGAGTCCTACCACATCAACATCCCGATGGATCGAATCGCGGTGGGCGCCGTCGACCAGAGTGCGCCGTTGCCGCCCGGGATGCAGTGGCCGCAGGATTTTTCATCGAGCAGTGCCGAGCTGTACAAGGTGCGAAACATTCACGATGCCGTTATCGGCGTTGCCAGCCGCGTCATCGTCGACAACGGCGATGCCGGAAATGCGATCGAGTGGGTGCTGCACTTCCCGGCGCGCGGATCCCTGTTTGTCAGCATGCAGACCCAGATTGAGGACGGCCAGCAGCGCAGCGGCCGGATTCTCTCCGGAACGCGCGAGTTTGGCAGCCTGGCCGGCCAGGTGACGGAAGCTTACGTTTCACTCGAGGGCGGCGATGAACTTCGGCGCGGTCGTATCGAGCTTGTGTCGCGCTACCGCACGGTCACCGGAGATCAGCGATGAAGTACCTGATCGCTCTGATTCTCGGTTCGCTGACGGGCGCCGCGCTGGTTGCGGCGCTGCTGGTGTTTAATCCCACCGCGGGTGTCACCCGCCTGTCGCCCTTGTCGGTCAGCAGCCAGTCGCTGTTGCAGCTGAGCTACTCGGGCGTCACGGAACGCAACATCGCCTACACCAACAACGGCGAGTCCGCGGCCAAGCCGTACCCCGCCAAGATTCTTCAGCTCTGGGAAGCACCGGTCCGCAAAACGGACGTCAAGGTTGCTAACCTGCTCGACGCGCGTGGGCGACCGGTCGGCTTTGGTATCAAGTACATGTCGGAGTCCGAGGCAAGCAACATCCTGCAGGGCAAGGCGATCGTCAACAGTACCTGGCACATCGTTCTGCCCGGGCGCGGCAGCTTCTTTATCGAGCAATCGGAGAACTACTGGGGCTATCTACGCGACGTTGTCCTTCCGGCGCACTGGAGTTCGGCGGACAGCTGGAAAGGAAACTGGAACGGGAACACCACGAGCGGTCCCGGCGCCTTGGGTATCGCGAGAGTCACCGGTGGTTCGGGCGAGTTCGCGGGACGCACCGCGGACGCCGTTGAGATGATCAGCGCGAAAGCCTACTCGACCCGCATGGGACCGGTATCGCTGGAGGGCAACCTGATGATCGAGTTGCACGCCGCCGAAGCCGCCACGCTGGTTGCCGACGACCAGGGCGAGTAAGGCAAGCCGCTCAGGCCTCCGCCAGCGATGCCTGGATATCCTTGAACATCAGGTCCGTGTTTGCCAGCGTCTCCCGCGGGATGCGCGGCAGCCCGGCGATAACCGACTTTGCCTGCATAAAGTCTTTCGGCGCATTGATGCAGTCGATCGCAATGAACCGGCCGTCCTTCAAATAGACACAGGAAAAGCTGCCGTCATCAGGCGAGCCCCGCAAAACGACATCGTCGTAGGCCGTCGACAGCCCGGCAATCTGCAGTTTGAATTCATATTGATCCGACCAGAACCACGGTACCTGGTTGTAGTGCGCGTCGCCGCCAACGATGTTCTCCGCGGCGGTCTTTGCCTGTTCCAGCGCGTTGTGTACCGACTCGAGTCGAAGCGTGTCCTGGTAGATCGCGTTGGGATGCCGCGTGCAGTCGCCAATAGCGAAAATCGCCGGGTCGCTGGTTCGGCAGTGATCGTCGACAACGATGCCGTCGTCCACGTCCAGACCGGCGTCACGCGCGAGCTGGTCATTGGGTGAAATACCGATACCGACAACCACCAGATCGGCGTCGATCATCTCGCCGGCGTTTGTCTCGATGCCGGTAACCCTGCCGCCGTCGCCGTGAAACGCAACCAGTCCCGTCATCAGTCGCAGATCGACACCGCGTTCTCGATGCACGCGGTCGAAGAATGCCGAAACGTCTTTCGACACGACTCGGCTCATCACGCGGTCGGCCATTTCCACGACCGTCACCTCGTGCCCCAGGCTTCGCGCAACCGCGGCCACCTCGAGCCCGATGTAACCGGCACCGACGATGGCGACGCGGGCACCCTCGGGCATGTCCGCCCGGATCGCATCGACATCGGCGATGCTTCTCAGGTAGTGAATGCCCTGCAGATCAGCACCGTCGCACACCAGGCGCCGCACGCTTGAACCGGTGGCGAGCACCAGCGTGTCGTAAGCGACTGGATCGCCTGAGCGCGTAGTCAACGTCTTGTTGCCGGGCTCTATGCGCTCGACGCGTTCATTGAGTCGCACGGTCACGTCGTCGTAAAACGCTTCAGGTTTAAACAGCAGGCGTTCGGCGGGCAGGTCGCCGGACAGGAATTTTTTGGACAGGGGCGGTCGCTGGTATGGCAGCCAGGCCTCGTCGCCAATGAGCGTTACTTCGCCGTCGTAGCCTTTCTGTTTCAAAGAGGCCACAACCTGGCCGGCGCCATGGCCGGCGCCAACGATCACGGTGTGCTGGGTCATAGGTTTACGCGGGTGTCAGTGGGAAGGTAACCGGGAGGAGCAGCATGACAGCGATAAACACCACGATTGTCAACGGTACGCCGACTTTCAGGTAATCCACAAAGCGATACCCGCCGGGACCCATGACGAGAATATTGGCCGGGTGTGAGATCGGACTGGTGAAGCTCGCCGAGGCCGCCATGGCAACCGCCATCATGGCGGTCTCCGGTGCGTAGCCCATATCGTTCATCGCAGACAGGACGATCGGCGACATCAGCACCACGAGGGCCGCGGTCGGGATGATCATTGTTGCCGCGGCGGTCAACACATACAGGCCCATGATGACCGGCCAGGGACCCGCATCGCCGAGCAGGCGCATGACCTGGTCGGCGAGGTAGGTCGCGGCACCGGTATCCTGCATGGCGATGCCGAGCGGCAGCATGCCGGCGATCAGGAAAATGGCACGCCAGTCGATCGCGCGATACGCCTGTTCCATCGACAGGCAGCCGGTGAGCACCATGATCGTCCCGCCAACCACGGCCGCGACCGAGATCGGCGCATAACCGAGCATGACGCTGACGACCACGCCGGTCATGATCAGCGCCGCAATCGGTGCGCGTTGCGTATCGGGCGGGCGGGCGCCGAGGTCGCTCAGGACCAGAAAGTCCGAATCGTCCGACAGGAGCTGCAGACGATCGCGCGGACCGAGCATCAGCAGCGCATCGCCGATCTGCAGTCGTTCGTCGCCGAGCTCGGCGCCGAGGGTTTCGCCTTCGCGCCAGATGCCGGCAAGTTCGATTCCGTAGCGTTCGCGGAAGTTGAGTTCGCCGACGGTGCGACCGACCAGCGACGACCTCGGGTCCAGCGTGGCGTCGAGCAACGACAGGCGATCGGATTCAAAGGCGCCGAGATTCGCCGGTACCGAGGTATCGATCTCCAGGTCCTGCATGCCGCGCAGTACATCCAGGTCGGCGGGCTGACCTTCGATCAGCAACAGGTCGCCGCCGTCGAGCAGCGCGTCGCCGCCGGGCATCACGTTCAGTTCGCCCTCGCGAAACACCGCCAGCACGCGGAAGTCAAAGGCATTGCCGATGCGGCTTGCGGCGAGCGTCGCGCCGGCGAGCTCGCTGTTTTTCGGCACGCGCACGACGAACAGCCGCTCGTCCGACTGGTAGCGCTCGGCCAGCTCCGTCTCCGAGAAGCGAGTGACGGCGTCGAAATCGGCAGCTCTGCCCAGATCATCGATCGCCTCCGTCTCGCCCTGCACGAGCACCCGATCGCCTGAGCGAAGCGGCACATAGGCGAGGTTGTTCAGGCGGTAGCCGCCTTTGCGCTTGATGCCGACGATAACGACGTTGAAGCGTTTGCGAAAATCCGCGTGCCGGACCAGCTCACCGACCAGCGGCGAGCCGTCGACAACGGTCACTTCGGCGTACGCCATCTTTGCAGCGACCATCGATTTGAGCACCGGCGCTTCGCGTTCGATAACGAGGTCGCTCCAGCGACGCAGCTCGCGGAACTGGTCGACGCGACCCTGCACGAGAATGCCGTCGCCGCCGCGCAGAACCGTCTGGCGACCGGGCAGCGTGTCGCTGCGACCTTCACGCATCACAGCCAGGATAATCAGGCCGGTCGACTGGCCGATGCGACTTTCACCGAGCGTCTTGCCGACCAGGATGGAGTCGCGCGGCACACGCACCAGGAATGTGCGTTCGTGCAGCTTGTACTGGGCTCGCAGACTGCGCTGGGACACGGCCTTGTCTTTGTCGGCCTGCTTGGTTGGCAACAGCAGGCGACCGAGAAACGCGACGAACAGGACACCGATCACCATGACAGCCCCGCCGAGCGGCGTGAATTCGAACAGCCCGAACGGCTCGTAACCGTTCTGCACCATCGCTTCCGAAATGAGAAGATTTGGCGGGGTACCGATCAGCGTCATGAGGCCGCCCAGTAAGGTCGCGTACGCCAGCGGCATCAGCAGTCTGGAGGCCGGGATCCTGGTGCGCCGCGCCACATCGACGACGACCGGCAGCATCAGCGCCGCCACACCGATGTTGTTCATAAAGGCAGACAGGACGGCCGCCGTGACCATGATGACCAGGATCAAGGGGATTTCCTTGCCGCCAGCCAGGCGCATAACCTGGACGCCAATGATGTCGGCGATACCGGTGCGGGTCAGGCCTTCGCTGAGAATGAACATCGCCCAGACGGTAATCACGGCGGCGTTGCTGAAGCCGGCAAACGCCTCGTTGCTGTCCACCAGGCCGGTAACCGCAAGCGCACCGAGGACCAGCATGGCGACCAGGTCCATGCGAATGACTTCGGTGATAAACAGAACCAGCGAGACGAGCAGGATGCCCAGAACCAACGCAATTTCGAATGTCATTTGTCGATTCGCATGCTGATTGGCGCTGGCAGTAGCATGCTCCACTTTATACACCACGATCGGTGCTGTTTCAGCTTTAAGGAATTGAGAAACCTGATTTTTTTCCTCAAACTTGCGCACACTCGACCGGAGCCTGACGCGTGAGCTCAACCTACCAAGCTGTTCGTTCTCCCAGGGCATCGACACGCTCTGTCCGCGGTGTCGAGTACCGGATAAGCGAATGGGGACCGGAAGACGGCGATCTGCTTTTTTACCTGCACGGCTGGGGCGACACCGGTACGAGTTTCCAGTTTGTCGCTGACGCGCTCGCCGGGAACTGGCGCATCGTCGCGCCGGACTGGCGTGGCTTCGGGCGATCCGGTCGAAATCGCACGTCCTACTGGTTTCCCGATTATCTTGCAGACCTTGATGAGCTGCTGGCGATTTACCAGCCCGACGAGCCGGTCCGCCTGGTCGGTCACAGCATGGGATCCAACGTGGCGTCGTTGTACGCGGGCACGTTCCCGGAACGCGTCGCTGCGCTGGTCAATGTTGAAGGCTTCGGTTTGCCCGACTCCGACCCGGCCGACGCGCCGGCGCGCTACCGGAAATGGATCGAACAATCGAGGCAACCGAAACCGTTCCGCCAGTTTAAGGACATCGCGCAGCTGGCCCGGCATATCCAGAAGAGCAGTCCCGCCATGTCCGACGAGCGGGCGTTCTTCGTTGCCGGCTGCTGGGCCGATGACGCCGACGGCCTGACGCTGTTGGCTGACCCGCGACATAAACTGCCGAATCCCACCCTGTACCGACGCGCGGAAGCGAAGGCCTGTTGGGACCGGATCTCGGTGCCCGTCCTGCACGTCGTCGGCGACAAGAGCCGATTTGCGGAGTACGTGGATGAATACACCGGCGCGATCAAGGCGCTGGGCGTGGATCACGGCGAAACGCGCGTGATTCACAACGCGGGTCACATGGTGCATTTCGAGGCACCCATCGAATTGGCGGCGGCCATCGACGCGTTCCTGCACTTGTAAATAAACCCAGTACTGTATAGAAATACAGTTTTGGGTGTTGCTGTGCAGCTGAATCCCGCGCAACTGGAAGCCGCCGAACACGGCGATGGTCCGCTGCTGGTCATCGCCGGTGCCGGCACCGGTAAAACCATGACCCTGGCGCACCGCGTGGCCCACCTGATCCGGCAGGGCGCCGACCCCGAGCGAATCTTGCTGCTGACCTTCACACGCCGGGCGGCCGAGACCATGATCTCACGTGTCGACAACATCGTTCGCGCCGAGAACGATGAAGCGCACGTCAAGTTGCCGTGGGCGGGCACCTTTCATTCCGTGGCCAACCGCTTGCTGCGGCGATTCGCACCCAACGTCGGTCTCGATCCCGGGTTCTCTGTGCTCGACCAGTCCGACGCCGCCGATCTGCTCGACGTTGTTCGGCACGAGCAAAAATTCTCATCGCTGTCGCGGCGCTTCCCGAAAAAAGGCACCTGTCTTGCCATTCACTCGCGTTGCATGAACACCGGTATGCCGCTGGTCGATGCGCTGAAAGAGAACTGGCCGTGGTGCAGCGACTGGGAGGCCGAATTGAAGCAACTGTTTCGCGGCTATGTCGAACGCAAGCAGGCGACATTTTCACTCGACTATGACGACCTGCTGGTTTACTGGGCACACCTGGTCGCTGACGCCGACTTCGCGGCCGACATTGGCAGCTGGTTTGATCACGTGCTGGTCGACGAATACCAGGACACCAATCGCCTGCAGGCGTCGATCGTGCACGCATTGAAACCCGATGGTCGCGGCGTCACCGTGGTCGGTGATGACGCCCAGTCGATCTACGCGTTTCGGTCCGCCACGGTCGACAACATCCTGTCTTTTCCGGATCGTTTTGAGCCACGTGCAGCGGTTGTGACGCTCGAACAGAATTACCGGTCCAGCCAGCCGATTCTGGACACCGCCAACAGCCTGCTGTCAGAAGCGAGTCGCCAGTACCAGAAGCGGCTGTTCTCCACCCGCGATGGCGGCGCACGTCCGACCTACATCACCGTCGAGGACGGCGACGCTGAAGCCTGCTGTGTTGTCGACCGCATCCTTGAAAATCAGGAGCAGGGCGCGCTGTTGCGTAAGCAGGCGGTGCTGTTTCGAAATGCCCATCACAGCGATCGTCTCGAGATCGAGCTGGTTCAGCGCAATATCCCGTACGTGAAGTACGGCGGCCTGAAGTTCCTGGAGGCGGCGCACGTCAAGGACGTGATCGCGATCCTAAAGTGGGCGGACAACCCGAAAAACGAGATCGCGGCGTTCCGCGTCCTGAAGATGCTGGACGGCATCGGACCGCGGATCGCGGCGAAGTGCTACGAGTTTTTGGCGAGCCACGATTACAGCCTTGATGCGCTGACCGGGTTTCGCCCCCCGGCTACGGACGCGGACGATTGGGCCGCGTTCTGTGCGACCTTAAGCGGTCTCGCAGGCTTCGAGTCACTGGCCTGGCAGTCGCAATTCGACGTGCTCAAGCGCTGGTATCGACCGCAGCTTGAACGTCTTTACGACTCACCGGATACCCGCTGGGCGGACGTCGAGCAGCTGGAACAGGTGTCTGCCCGTTACCCGAGTCGCGAGCGTTTCCTGACCGAGCTGACGCTGGATCCCCCATCGGCATCCGGCGATGAGGCCGGTGCACCCTTGCTTGATGAGGACTACCTGATCCTGTCCACGGTGCACTCGGCAAAAGGCCAGGAGTGGGATCACGTCTTCGTGCTCAATGTGACGGACGGTAACTTTCCCTCCGAGTTCGCCGCAGGCGATGCCAATGCGATCGAAGAGGAACGGCGCCTGATGTACGTTGCCATGACGCGCGCCAGGCGATCCCTGTCCTTGCTCGCACCGTTGAAGTTCTTTGTCACCCAGCAGCATCGGCACGGCGACAATCACGTGTACGGCGCGCGCAGTCGATTCCTGACGAAGCGGGTGATGGCGACACTGGATTCGGATTTTTACGCGCGCGACGAACTGCGCCGTCGCCAGCTGGCACCCACCAGTGCGCGGCAGCTGAACGTGGCTGAGTCGCTGAAATCCATGTGGTAGCGCGACGAGCGCGCAAAAAAAGAAGGCGATGGATGTCCATCGCCTTCAATACGAAACAAACGGCATAAGGGAAGTGTTCGTTTGTTACGTCAACGCGGTGGGACGACGACCCGGTCGGCATCCCGATGTTCACTGCCCGCTTGTAGCGTGCAATTCGCTCTTCAGTTACACCTTTGATGCGCCAAGTACGCGTATGGTTGCTTCCATTTTGGAATAAGCGTGCCATGCTGTTTCGACCGAACCGTTGATGCAGGGGGAGACAGATTCATGACGGATGCGGAACTGGAGCTACGCAAAGACCTCGCAGCCTGTTATCGGCTGATCGCGCTGTTTGGCTGGGACGACCTGGTGTTCACCCACGTATCTGCGAGGGTGCCTGGGGATCACGAACACTTTCTCATCAATCCCTACGGGATGATGTTCGAGGAGATCAGCGCCAGTGCGCTCGTCAAGGTCGATGCCGACGGCAACAAGGTGTCATCGTCGGAATTTCCGGTGAACCCGGCGGGTTTCGTGATTCACAGCGCGGTTCACGCCGGTCGCCCGGACGTCGCTTGCGTGTTGCACACACACAGCAAGGCGGGCGTTGCTGTTTCCGCGCAAAAAGACGGACTGCAGCCGTTGTCCCAGACGTCGTTGTTTCCCTATGCGTCGCTGGGCTATCACGACTACGAAGGCGTCGCGTTAAACGATGATGAGAAGCCGCGGCTTGTTGCGGATCTCGGCGACAAAACCTGCCTGATACTGCGCAATCACGGTCTGCTGACGGTGGGGCCAACCGTCGCGGACGCGTTTCTGATGATGTACGTCCTCGAGACGGCTTGCCAGATCCAGCTGATGGCCCAATCCACCGGCAAGGAACTGGTGTCGGTCCCCAAGCCTATTGTCGACGGCATCCAGGCGCAGGCCGAGCAGGTGACCAAGGGCCTCGGCGGATCGCTGGTCTGGCCCGGCTTGCTGCGTCGGCTGGATCGCCAGCTGCCGGGCTACGCCGACTAGGGCTCAAGCCAGGAATGCCCGGTAGGCAGGGTTGTCTGTCTCGTCCCAGTGCGGGTAGCCAAGCGTCGACAAGTGAGACTCCAGCTCACCGGTTTCGCTGTCAGGCACCTGGATACCCACCAGGACGCGGCCGTGGTCTGAACCGTGATTGCGGTAGTGGAACAGACTGATGTTCCAGCGATCGCCAACCGCGTCGAGAAATTGCAACAAGGCACCAGGTCGCTCCGGGAATTCGACGCGGAACAGGTGTTCATCCGCGAGCTCGGGTGCGCGGCCGCCGACCAAGTGTCGAACATGCAGCTTGGCCATCTCATTATCGCTGAGGTCGTCCAGCCGGTAGCCGTCAGCGGTCAGGGCTGACAGGATTCGCTGTCGCTCATCACGGCCCTCCTTCAGCTCAACGCCGACGAAGATGCGGGCGGCCTGACTGTCCGCGTAGCGATAGTTGAACTCCGTGATGCTGCGCTTGCCTATCGCCTTACAGAATGTACGGAAACTGCCGGGGCGCTCCGGAATCTCTACCGCGATAAGCATCTCGCGCTCCTCGCCGACGGCCGCTCGCTCGGCGATGTGACGTAGCCGATCGAAGTTAACGTTGGCACCGCAGTTGATCGTTACCAGCAGCTGGTTCTCGAGCTGCTGTTCTGCGATGGCTTTTTTCATGCCGGCAACGGCAAGCCCGCCGGCCGGTTCGACAATGGAGCGCGTGCATTCAAAGATGTCGCGAATTGCCGCACAGACCTGGTCGGTGGTCACGGTAATGATGTCGTCGACGTAGGCCTGGCACAGGCGAAAAGTTTCATCGCCCACCCGGCGGACGGCGACCCCGTCTGCAAAGATGCCAACGTGATCCAGTTCCACCGGTTTGCCCGCCGCCAGTGACACCGCCATCGATGCTGAATCCGCCGGTTCGACGCCGACGATGCGAATCTCCGGATGTTCGGCCTTGATGTAACTCGCGATGCCCGCGATCAGGCCGCCGCCGCCCACCGGTACGAACAGCGCGTCCGGCAAGTCAGCGCTTTGCGTGAGAATCTCCGCCGCAATCGTTCCCTGGCCGGCGATAACCAGCGGGTCGTCAAACGGGTGCACGAAGGTCAGCCCGTCACGCGATTCAAGTTCCTTTGCATGTGCATACGCGTCGTCGTAGGCGTCGCCGTGCAGGACGACATGGCCGTCGAGTGCGCGCACGGCGTCTACCTTGATCTCCGGCGTTGTCACCGGCATGACGATCGTCGCGTGGATGCCGAGCTCGCGAGCGGCCAGCGCCACCCCCTGGGCGTGGTTGCCGGCCGAGCTGCAGATCACGCCCCGTTGCCGCTCATCAGGCGCCAGGGCCGCGAGTTTGTTGTAGGCGCCGCGCAGCTTGAAGGAGAACACCGGCTGCAGGTCCTCGCGCTTCATGAGGATCCGGTTACCCAGTCTTCGCTCCAGCGGTGCAGCCGGTTCCAGTGGCGTCCGGACCGCGACGTCATAGACTGACGATGCGTCTGCCAGCGCCTTGTATCTCTTGGCGTCCATTGCGATTTCCCAAAGTCCGGCCGGTTATATCGCACAGCCATCGCGGACTCGCAAAAGTTTCATTTGATGTTAGAGTTTCTGGACCTCCACCTGAACGCGCTGAGGCCCGCCTTGAGCAAACTCCTCATTACCAACGCCCGACTGATTAATGAGGGTACGATCCAGGATCGGGATGTGCTGATCAACGGCGAGCGCATCGAGAAAGTGGCGTCCGGTATCGCCGCCGATGACGGCGTCGAGGTGATTGACGCCGAGGGCAAATTCCTGATGCCCGGCATGATCGACGATCAGGTGCATTTCCGTGAACCTGGCCTGACCAACAAGGGCGACCTTGCGACGGAATCAGCGGCCGCTGTTGCCGGGGGCATCACCAGTTTTTTCGATATGCCCAACGTTAACCCGCAAACGACAACGCGGGAGGCGCTGGCAGCGAAATACGATCTGGCCGCCGGCCGTTGTCGCGGCAACTACGCGTTTTACTTCGGTGGAACGAACCGCAATATCGAAGAAATCAAGGCACTGCAGGTCAACGACGGCTGCGGCATCAAAGTGTTCATGGGGGCATCGACCGGCGACATGCTGGTCGACAACGACGAGGCCCTCGACAACATCTTTCGCGAGGCGCCGGTCATCGTGGTCACGCACTGCGAGCACACGCCGACGATTCGCGACAACGAAGCGGCGGCCAAGGCGCAATTCGGCGATAACGTCCCGCTGAGCGAGCACCCGAATATCCGTTCCGCGAATGCCTGCCTGTTGTCCTCGAGTCGGGCCATCGAGCTTGCCCGCCGCCACGACGCGTTGCTGCAGGTCCTGCACCTGACGACAGCCATCGAGATGAATCAGTTTACGAAGGGGCATCGTTCAGAGAAGCGCATCACGGCAGAAGTTTGTGTGCACCACCTCTGGTTCGACGAGACCAGTTATTCGTCGCTGGGCACAAAGATCAAATGCAATCCGGCGATCAAGTCGACGGCCGATCGCGAGGCTCTGCGCAAAGCGCTGGTCGAAGGGCGCATCGACATTATCGCGACGGACCACGCGCCACATACGGCGGCCGAGAAAGCGCGCAGCTATTTCAAGGCGCCCGCCGGTCTGCCGCTCGTACAGCACGCTGTTCAAAGCCTGTTCGACCTGGTGAAGCAGGGCGTTCTAACCCCCGAACTGCTTGTTGATAAAGCGTCACACGCAGCGGCTGACATCTTCGGCATTATTGATCGCGGCTATGTTCGCGAGGGCTACTTCGCGGACCTGGTTATCGTCGATCCGAATCGCCCGTATCGCGTGCAGAAGTCCAACCTGCTTGCCAAGTGCCACTGGTCGCCGTTCGAAGGTCACGAGTTCAGTTCGACCATCGACACGACCATCGTGAACGGTACGGTCGTGTACCGTGACGGCAAACTAACCGGCGACATCGTTGGCCAGCGGATGGACTTCAACCGCGCTCGATAGCGTTTTACTTTCCCGGGCAGCGAGTTATGCTAGCTGCAAAGGGGATTCGGAGCATGAACGCGCCGCGGGGGGCCTGATAGGCGCGCAGTTCACATGAAACCGACTGACACGACCAGTCCCGACTACTTTCACAAGGTGGTCGACTGCCAATGGGCTTGTCCCGCGCACACGGATGTGCCGAAGTACATCCGCTTGATCGCGCAGGGGCGCTTCTCTGACGCCTACCTCGAAAACCGACGTTCCAACGTTTTCCCGGGCATCCTCGGGCGCGTCTGCGACCGGCCCTGTGAACCGGCCTGTCGTCGGGGGCGAGTCGAAGACGAGCCGGTCGCCATTTGTCGCCTCAAACGCGTGGCCGCTGACCATCGCGACGACATCACCGACCGACTTCCGCCACCGCCTTCCACCGAAAACGGCAAGCACGTCGCCTTGATCGGCTGCGGTCCCGCGTCTCTCACGGTCGCCAACGACCTGCGTCCCCTGGGCTACGCGGTGACGATTTTTGAGGCCATGGAAACGACCGGCGGCCTGATGCGGGTCAATATCCCGAAATTCCGCCTGCCACCGTCGGTGCTGGACGAGGAGATCGGCTACATCCTCGATACCGGCGTCGATCTGAAACTGAATCATCCCATCGACAGCATGGCCGGGCTCGTCAACGATGAGCGTTTTGACGCGGTATTCGTGGGCACCGGTGCGCCGAAAGGCAAGAACCTGGAGTTGCCCGGCCGCTATGACAGTGACCGCATCCACATTGGAATCGACTGGCTGAAATCGGTGGCCTTCGAGCACATCGACACGATCGGTGAGCGCGTCCTTATCATCGGCGTGGGCAACACGGCGATGGATTGCTGTCGCTCGTCGCTGCGACTCGGTGCGAAAGACGTCAAGGTCATGGCGCGTAAACCGCGTGGCTTCTTCAAGGCCTCGGAATGGGAGCTCGACGACGCCGAAGAGGAAGATGTCGAGATCCTGGTTAATCATTCACCGAAGGCCTTCCTGGTTGAAGACGGCAAGCTGGTTGGCATGCGTTTCGAACTCATGGAATACGAGGTCGATGACGATGGCGGTATTGATCGCGGCACCGTCATCGGTGAAACCGATATCCCCTGTGACGACGTCATTCTCGCGATTGGCCAGGACAACGCCTTCCCGTGGATCGAACGTGACATCGGTATCGCGTTTGATAAGTGGGACTGTCCGGTGGTCGACAAGACCACGATGATGTCCGACCGCGACGGCGTGTTTTTCGGCGGTGATGCCGCCTTCGGACCGCTGAACATCATCTGGGCCGTCGCACACGGCCATGCGGCGGCCATATCGATCCATCGCTATTGCCAGGGGCTGGATATTCACGAGCGGCCGCCGAAGGGTGTCACGCTGAGCAGCCAGAAAATGGGCATGCACGAGTGGAGCTACTCGAACGCCTACGACGGCGCCGAGCGCAGGCTGATGCCACACGTGGACCTCAAGGAGCGCTTCAAGAACCTGAATATCGAGGTGGAGCTCGGATTTTCTGCGCAGCAGATCGTCCAGGAGGTCGAACGTTGCCTGAATTGCGACATTCAGACCGTCTTCACCGACAAGCTGTGTATTGAGTGCGATGCCTGCCTCGACATTTGTCCGGTCGATTGCCTGACGATAACTGACAACAGTGAGGAAGCCGATCTGCGCACTCGCCTGAGGGCGCCGGCGACAAACACCGAGCAGGATTTGTTTGTCTCCGGTGGTCTGCCGCAGACCGGACGCGTCATGATCAAGGACGAGGACCTGTGCGTGCACTGCGGGCTGTGCGCAGAGCGATGCCCGACGGGTGCATGGGACATGCAGCGTTCCACGGTTCTGCTGCCACAAGCCAAAGACGCCATCGGTACGGCCAAAGACGACGCGGCCTGAGGACGGAGCATGACGAGTATCAACGACGTCGTTGTGAAAATTGCCACCGTCAACGGGACCGGGTCGGCCAGCGCCAACGGTCTGCTGCGAAAAGCCATTTTCCGAATGGGTATTCCGGTGGTTGGCAAAAACTACTTCCCGTCGAATATCCAGGGCCTGCCAACCTGGTACGAAGTCCGTGTCACAGGCGACGGATACCAGTCCCGAGCGGACCGCGTCGATGTGATGGTCGCGATGAATGCGCAGACCTACGCACGCGATATGAAGGATGTGTCGCCCGGCGGCTGGTTGATTTACGACTCGACCTGGCCGCGCAGCACCTTGCTCGACCGCGACGACATTCACGTTTTCGGCGTGCCCTTGTCACGACTTTGCAATGAACACTTTGACGGTGCGCGGACGCGCATCCTGATGAAAAACATCGCCTATGTCGGCGTACTGGCGGCGCTGCTCGAGATTGATCTCGAAGTCATAAAGACACTGCTCGAAGAGACCTTCGCTGCGAAGCAACACCTGATCGCATCCAACATGCAAGCCATCCATCTCGGTTACGACTACGCGATGGCGCATTTCGCCTGCCCGCTGCCGAAGAAAGTTGAGGCGATGGATGCCACCGGTGACCACATTGTCATCGATGGCAACACGGCCGCCGCGCTCGGTTGCCTGTACGCCGGTGCGACTGTCGGTGCCTGGTACCCGATTACACCGTCGACCTCATTGATGGACGGCTTCCGTAACTTTTGCCAGCAGTACCGACACGATCCGGAGACCGGCAAACGGACGTATTGCATCATCCAGGCCGAGGACGAGTTGGCCGCGATCGGCATGGTGCTCGGTGCCAGCTGGAACGGTGCACGAGCGTTTACGCCAACGAGTGGCCCGGGCATCTCGTTGATGAGCGAATTTATCGGCTTTGCGTACTACGCCGAGATCCCGGCGGTTATTTTCAACGTGCAGCGAACCGGACCGTCGACGGGCATGCCGACGCGCACGCAGCAGGCAGACCTCATGAGCTGTGCCTACGCCTCGCACGGTGATACCAAGCACGTGCTGCTGTTCCCGGCGGATCCGGCCGAATGTTTCACGATGGCGACGGAGGCTTTCGAGCTTGCAGAGCGCCTGCAGACACCGGTGATGGTGTTGTCGGACCTGGACATCGGCATGAACGACTGGATGGTGCCGCGCTTCGACTGGGACGAGAATCACGTTTACGATCGAGGCAAGGTCTACACCGCTGAAGATCTTGAGGAAATGAAGGCGTTTTATCGCTACCTCGACGTTGACGGCGACGGCGTACCGTATCGAACACTACCCGGTCAGCATCCGAAGGGGTCGTACTTCACGCGTGGCTCGGGCCACACCAAGCTTGGTGCGTACACCGAGGATTCCGACGAGTACCAGCAGGTGGTCGACCGCTTGCTCGTGAAGTGGGAAACGGCCCGGTCCACGGTTCCTGCAGCCGACATTGTCTATTCCAAATTCAACAACGCGGCGATTCTGACCATTGGATCCGGCCACGGTGCCTGCATTGAGGCGATGGACCGACTCGCCGAGCAAAACGTGAATCTCAACTACTGCCGGCCGCGCGCTTTTCCGTTCAGCGATGAGGTTCGCGAGTTTATCGACCAACACGATGTCATTTACGTCGTTGAGCAAAATCGCGACGCGCAGCTGCGCTCGATGCTGATGCTTGATCTGGATGTCGAGCCGAAAAAGCTGTGTTCGTTGTTGCACTACAACGGTATCCCGATCAACGCCGGCTTCGTCATCGATCGCGTGCTCGAGGAACGTGCAAAGGGAGTCGCAGCATGAGCTACATCGCAAAACCCAAGGTCACCCACCCGCACGCGCCGAAAAACAAGCTGGGACTCACATCACGAGACTACGAGGGTGCGATTTCCACGCTGTGTGCCGGCTGCGGGCATGACTCGGTGACGGCCGCCATTATTCAGGCCGTGTTTGAGCTGGACATCGAGCCGCACAAGCTGGCGAAGATGAGCGGCATCGGCTGCTCGTCAAAAACGCCGGCGTATTTCGTCAGTCAGTCCCACGGTTTCAATTCCGTGCATGGCCGCATGCCTTCCGTGACGACCGGCGCGTACGCCGCCAATCGAGACCTCACCTACGTCGGTGTATCCGGCGACGGTGATTCACTGTCGATCGGCGTCGGGCAGTTTGTTCATGCGATCCGGCGAAATCTGAACATGTGCTACATCATCGAGAACAACGGCGTGTACGGCCTCACGAAAGGCCAGTTTTCCGCGTCCGCTGATATTGGCAGCAAGCCGAAGAAAGGTCTGCCCAACCAGCAGGAGCCGATCGATCCGGTGAGCACGGCATTGAGCCTGGGTGCAACCTACATCGCTCGCAGTTTCTCGGGTGACAAGGAGCAACTGGTGCCCTTGATTAAAGGCGCGCTGAAGCATCGTGGTTTTGCGCTTGTTGACGTCATCAGCCCGTGCGTGACCTTCAATGATCACGAAGGCTCGACGAAGAGCTACGCGCACACGCGGCAGTTTTACCATCATGTGACCAATCTTGATTACATCGAACCCGCCGAGGAGATCAGGGCGAAGTACGCCGAGGGCGAAGCGATGCCCGTCGAAATGCACGACGGCAGTCGCATCGTATTGCGCAAGGTCGACGACCGATACGATCCGAACAGTCGTGCCAAGGCGTTCAAATACCTGCGCGAGCACTTCAACAAGGGCGAGATTACGACAGGACTCCTGTACCTCGACGAGGAGCGCCAGGAAATGCATGAGCTGATGGGCAATGTCGAACAGCCTTTCGCCGAGATACCGCTGGAGGATCTCGCGCCGTCGAAAGAAGAGCTCGGCCGGATTCTCGATCGCTACCGCTGAGCGCTGCGTCCTCGCTGTCCACTAAGGAGCGGTCTCCAGCGCAACGCGCGCTTTCGCGGCAATGTGCGGCCTGCTGCTTACACAGTCGTGGTCTTCACAGTCTTCCCAACCGGTGTCACCGCGTCGTCGTATTCGTATCCCGCAGGCTTGCGTGTGTTTTCCAGATCGGGTGAGATTCGGGGATGCTATCTGATACGTCACAGGCACGGTTCCAGCTGCAGTACTGGCCGTTACCGTTTCGAGGTTGTTTTGTCAGTTACCTGTTCGCCTATCGCGGCGTGCCACTGATTGAACTGACCGATCTTGAGGAGAACCAGGCGCAGAAAAGCCTGCCGCCCGAGCAGCAGGCGATTCCGTACGTGGGACCGCCGGTGCTGCATGACCTCAAGACCGGTCGCAGCCTGAGCCAGATGCCAGCGATCGTTCTGTATGTGGCACCGAAGCTCGACCTGATGCCCGACGACCCGTTCGAGATGGCGACGAGTTTGAAGATCCTGATGGACTGCAATGACGTGCTTATGGAGATTTGTCGGCACAACGGCTCGACGATGTGGCAGGCCGAATCCTGGCGAGAGTTTCGCGATGAGCGGCTGCCAAGGTGGCTGGGTATTTTCGAGGAGTCGTTGAATCGGGGGTTTATCGCCTCGGCGTCCCTGAGTTTTGCCGACATCGCAACCTACGCCCTGTTCGGGAATATGACGCGCTGCCTGCCTGAGCTCGACGATGATGTCGCCAGGCACGCGCCGGGCATTTATGCGCATTGCGAGCGCATCGCATCGAGGCCGTCATTGGCGCGCTTTGTCGCGGGCCAGGAGCGGACCTACGGCAAGCTCTATTGCGGTGGCCACATCGAAGACTCCATCCGCGCCATGCTGGCCGCGGACTCCGCTTCGGCGACGCTTCGATAAGCGAGCGCAAGAGAGCCCCCGGGTACGGCTGTCTTCCCGGGGGCCGGATGGCGGACTGACCGCGACCTAGCCGTGCAGTCGCTGACGGATCCTCTCGAACGGCTCATCGACCAGGAGCTCGCCGTTTCTGAACACGGGCCTGAGCGCGTTTTCCCGATCTCCCAGTTCCTCTCTACGAACCGTCTTGAATGTACCGGCGTCACAGACCAGCGCCTGTCGGCCCCGCTTGGACGATTTACCCAGGTCGGTCGCCGGCTGCTTGTACACGTCTGACCATTCGCCGTTGATACGGATGGCCGACGCTTTCATCGCAAATCGGAGTGTGTCGCGATTGACGTTTTGCAGCAGTTCACCGCCCATGCCAAACGCGATGTTATCGGCGCTCAGGCGATGCACTTTCATGACCGCCAGGATCTGGCGAATCTGCGCCGGGCTGATGCCGTCACCCTGGATGACCCGGACATAGTCCGGCAGGACGAGGAAGCCCTTGCTGTTTTCGCGGTAACCGAATCGATCCATCAGTCGGCGGATGGATTCGCAAACAATATCCGCCGGTTCGCCGCTGTCCGGACGAATGACGACTGTGCCGCCGTTATTGATCACCCGGTGCCTCAGCGCATCGCCCCAGAGATTGTCGATGGCGTTAAACAGGTCGTAGGAATCGCTGACGATCGCGACGACGTTTCCATCGCCTGCGAACTGGTCCAGCATGTTGCGGTAGGCGTCGAGTTCGCGGTCACGGCCCCAGCAGGTGATCGTGGAGTGCTCGGCAGCAGGAATGGAAAAGCCGGGCATGTCAGCGTCGTAATAGCGGCGCAGGGCGGTGATGCCGTTGATCGTATCGGTGCCCATAAAACTGAGCAGGTGGGCTGCGGCGCCGATCTCCGCCGATTCGCGGGAGCTGACGCCTCGCGCGCCGAAGTCATGCAGCTTAAATTCCAGGCCGTCGGTTGAATCCGCCGTGTCTTCAAGCGCCTCGCGAATCGAAGCTCGGCTTTCGAACGATCGCGTCGCTACGGTAGTCGGGTACCAGACCGCGCGCAGCAGGGCGGTTTCAACGTAGCTGGTCAGCCACGGGACCTTCGGGTCCGTGTTCCGGACCTGGACCAGCACATTGGACACCGGCAGCCTCGATCCCTCGGCAATCGCTTCGACCTCCAGCGGCAGGTAGCCGTCGTGCTGCTTGAGGATGTACTCCCAGCCATCGCGGTTGAACGGTACGCCGTGTGCCGAGAGTACGGCGTCCGCTTCTTCGATGTGTTCTCGCCGGATCGGCTTCGACAGCGTGTTCTTGAGGAACATCTGCAGTCCGAAAAACACCGTGTGGCTGTGGTCGCCGCCACGGGATTCGATGTAGCTGGACACCACCTCGGCGCCGGGCGGGTACTGCAGGTAGTGGGACGTCTTGTAGGAATCGACGTTGAGTATTGGGTTAAAGGTCACGGGAGCTCCTCCTGTGAAATGGGAACGCGGGTCTGTCCCTTGTTCCGTTGCGGGATGGTTCAGGCCATCTGGCCGACCATTTTCTGGATAATGAAATAGTGATCCTCGAACATGTTTTCGGGATTCAGGTCAGCAAGCGGCACCCAGAAAGCTTTGCGCGCGTCATCGCCGCCTTTGACCTTGGGCAGTTTCGTTTCGGGCTTCAGATGGATGTAAAACGCATGCGTTACCGTTCGACCGCGCGACGATCGATACGGGTCGTCGAACACGCCTTCGCTCACAATCGATCCGGCCAGCACCGGCACCGGAACCTTGATGCTGGTTTCCTCTTTCAATTCGCGCAGCATGGATTCACGAACCGTTTCCGTCGGTGAAATAAAGCCACCGGGCAACGCCCACTGACCCTTGCCGGGCCGCGCTCGCCGCTCGACCAGCAGGATATGCCCGGATTGGACAACCACGGCATCCACCGTCAGGAAGGTCGGTTCATACGGCGCGTTGTCCCATCGTTCGCGGTACTGCTTAACGAAATCGTATTCGTCCCGCAGCGCTTTGAACGCGTCGCTGTGTGTGTAGTCATTCAGGAAATCCAACACCGTTGGAGGCACCAGTTCCCCGGCGTTTTGCCGGACCGAGGTGCGGTAGTCCTCCCAGCCACCTGCGTCGGAGCGAAAAATGGCCTCGCGCACGTCGGTCGCGCTCATCACGTGGGCATTTTCAACGTCGATCGATGACCAGTTGGGGAACAAGCTCAGGTAGTAAGAGCTGTGATCCTTGGCGTGGCCAATCAGGCCGACGTTTGCGTCTCGGTGTGGCTGCGTGTGGTGTGCGGTCACAATACCGTTGACGGTCTTCTGTACGTTGGCGATCCAGACATCGTCGTTGTAGGTCGCATCCATGATCGGTGCGATATGCACGCGTTCATTGTCGGCGTCGCTGAGCGTCGAACGGATCATGGCTTCCCGTTCCTTGAACGACCACGGATTGCGCACGCAGGCAGGGCGGTGCGATGAGCCGATCAATAAAACGATATGGCGGGATTCACGCAGGGCGCGTTCAACAACGCGGGCGTGGCCGTTGTGATACGGCTGGAAGCGGCCGATAAAGACCAGGAAATCGTAGGTTTTGTCAGTCACAGTAAGCTCCTTACTGTTGGTGGCTTTCGGGGTCTGTCCCCGACGCCTAGTGGTGTATATAATACACTACTAGATAATCACGTCAAGCAAAGGCCCGAACTATGGTGAGCTATGACTTCCCGCGCCCCGCTGTCACCGTCGACCTGGCAACGTTTCAGGTGTCACGGGGGAAGCTACGTATCTTGCTGATTCAACGCCCGGAGTCACCGTTTGCCGGCGAGTGGACCTTGCCCGGCGGGTTTGTGCATGAACGAGAAGCGCTGCAGACCACCGCACGACGGATCCTGAGTGCCAAAGCGTCCCTCAGCGAGGCTCACCTTGAGCAACTTGCGACGTTTGGTGCGCCCGAGCGCGATCCGCGAGGGCGGGTTATCAGCATTGCCTATTTCGCGATTCTTGACGTCGACTGTGCGTACGAGGGTCCCGGTGATTGGTTTGCCGTTGACGCTCTGCCGGAGACGGGTTTCGATCACAGCGAGATCATCGCCACCGCTATCGAGCGTCTTCGCGGGAAGCTCAGCTACACCGACATCGGTTTCGCGTTCATGCCGGCTGAATTCACGCTGGGTGCCCTGCAAAAAACCTGGGAAGCGGTGCTCGGTACACCGCTCGACAAGCGCAATTTCAGGAAGTCTATGCTGTCACGCGGCGACATTGAGTCCACCGGCCGGAAATCCACCGGCGGTGCTCACCCGCCGGCGATGATCTACCACCGTTCGTCGTGACGGTTCAATTCCAAAGTCGCTTCCACCAGGGTTCCGGTTTGACCGGCTCCAGTGACGCCAGCGTCGGGATCTTGTCGCGGATTCCGTTGACGTCCCAGCCGGTCAGGTTTGCGAGTGTTTGTGCCTCGCGTTCCTGGCGTTCGATCAGGGCGGCCCGGTAGCTTTGCATCTGATTACACTGCGAATCGCCCTCGTAGGCGTGTCGTATCACGTAGCGACCCTGGAAGTTCTGTCGATCGCCCGTCTCCGTCAGCATCAAATCTTCCGGGAAGTGCTCGGCGTCGTAACGGACGTGGAGACGCGTCACAAATACGTTCTGGGGTACCGGCGACGGACGCAGTCCCGGGCGAGTTTCCGCCGTTCCCTCCTCGAGCCAGAAGACACCCAACGACCGAAGCTCATCGCGCGTCAGCGGGTCTGCTGCGCAGGGGTCGCACCAGGCCATGTCCCAGGCGTACTCGAGAAAAACCCCTCGATGGTTCGCCTGTTCCGTCTGGCGGGCGAACATGCTGCGGTAGAAGTCGCCGAAGTCGTCCTTGACGTGCACCGGCAGCTCCTGGCCGGTGGGCAGCCGGACGGTCCTGTAGTTTGACGTTTCGACACGGCCGGTGCGCGTCAGCGTGTACACGTACATGTCCTGCTGGCCTTTCGCATTCAACGTGCCGAGCCGAA
Organism: Pseudomonadota bacterium; assembly: GCA_038747355.1. Lineage (GTDB taxonomy): Bacteria > Pseudomonadota > Gammaproteobacteria > Steroidobacterales > Woeseiaceae > UBA1847. Next base: position 59,295 of record JBCDJX010000006.1, read on the forward strand.
TCGGCAGCATGAACTTTTCCGACTCAAACGCGACCTGCAGAGGCCGCAGGTTCGTATAGCCCGAATGGTCGTAGTTGTCGACATTCACTTTCGCGACGAAAAAGCGCATGCCCTGCTTCAGGTAAGAGCCGACGATGCGCTCCGCACCGTCAGGGATTCGATAGCCGTTTTCGTTCAGCCAGGTAATGAGACCGCTGCTCTGCGTCGCGTCAAGAATCAGGATGTCGTACTCGCCGACGGTGTAACTGGCCTCAATCGTCACGCCCAGCGACTTACGACGGAAGTCGGCGTCGCTTGTCTCAGCAACGCTCGGAAAGGCACGAGTGCTGTTCAGGACTTCCTGGCGGATTGCGCAGGGGTTTTCGTCGAAGTACTCGACCAGTCGAGGTGACGTGTAGGCGTCAAGATGGTCGACGACCGCCATGTCGCCCACGTTGATCTGCTCTCGTTCGATAAACGTAGGCACCGGCACCACCATGGCAAAGTCACTGACATCGCCGTGGAAGTCGTTGACCATCGTGATGACGGTGCGCTTACCGTCACGGACCAGTACGACCTGTGATGCTTCATTGAACAGGTCGGTATCGGCTTTGGCGACGTAAAAGCCGCAGAACGCTTCGGCGTTGCTAACCAGTCCGATGGTCAACAGCGCCGACAGCAAGCATGTCAGGATTCGCATGGTGTAGCTCCTTTATGGGGTACCCGCCACTGGTACTTCGAGCCGTTCAGGCAACGATCGATCAAGGGGACCGCCAGTGCGCAGCCAATGAGCGCGAGCACCGGACCGGACGGCAGGTAGAAGTAGAACTGGATAACGTAGGCGACAACCGCGACCAGCGTGCCGAACAGTGCACGGCCGAGCGGTGAGTTCGGTGCCGTCACAGGGTCGGAGATCATGAAAAACGCGAACACCAGCAGCGCACCGTTTTGCAGCTGGTGCAGCGGAATAGCCAATGGGTCGCCGAGCCATACTGCGCGTGCCAGCAGCAGCGTCGCCCAGCTGCCAAGAAAAAACAGCGTCGTCTCGAAGCGCCTGGCGCGTGAAAGGACGACCAGGCCGAGGCCGATGACGGCGATGGCGAGCAGCGACGTGCTGCCCCACTGGCCGGACGAAATCCACGCCCGGTCGCTCAGAAGGATCAACACGACAATGGCGAAATTGGCCGGGTTGAAGATGTGTTTGCCGTTGGCGCGAAGCAGGAATTTGCTGCCCACTGCCAGCGTCGCGGCAACCGCCGCGATCCAGACCAGGTCGGTGCGCAGCAGCAGGGTCAGCGACAACGACGTGATGATGGCACTCAGCGGATCGAAGCGCGCGAGCCCGGCCAGCCGCGTACCGACCCACTGGGTCACAAGGGCGACGGCGACGATGGCGAGGGCATTGTCGATGCGAATGCCAAATCCCAGCGACGTGCTTCCCCAGGCTATCAGCGAGGACAACGTGGCAATCTGGTAGTAGCGAGGGTCTGTCATACCCTCTGTCAACGCAGGCGATGCCGGATTAGGGGTTAAGCTTTCGCTGCGGCGGTCACCTAAACTACGGTTGCATGTATTTTAAATGATTGAAAAATATACTAATTTCGGCAGAGTCATTTTTTTGGCCACGAATTGCATCCAAACACCGCCCGGCAGGTATCTACCGGGTGAACCGACACTGTTTTTGTTGTGCAAAAAGGAACATCGATGAACGAAGAAATTTTTATTCCGATAACCATGTTTATTTTTCTGGGGATCGTCCTCGGCATGACCATCGTGTATCGGAATCGAACCAAGGAGTCGCAGCAAATGACGATTCGCTCGGCGATCGACAAGGGTCAGGAGCTGACACCAGAGCTGATCAAGCAAATTGGCGCACCGCCTGAACCGCCAAAAGACCGTGATTTGCGCCGGGCCCTGCTCGCCATCGCAATTGGTGCCGCACTTTTCATCTTCGGTTACGTTATCCCGGATGGTGGAGACGAAGCGGCCAAGGTAATGTCCGGTCTCGCGATGTTCCCGTTCTTTATCGGTCTGGCCTACCTGGCGATGTATTACCTGGGTTCCAAAGAGAAGTAACCGTCGACGACGCCAGGGAGAACGACCATCGACGACCAGTTGCTAGTCGCCCGGGTTATCGCCAGCAACGATACCCGGGCCTTCGGTGAGCTGATCCAGCGTCATCAGTCGCAGATCCGGAATTTTCTGCGACGGCTAACCCGGGACGAGTCGCAGGCCGACGACCTTGCACAGGACGCCTTCATGCACGCTTGGAACAAAATCGACAGCTACTCGGGCAGAGGGTCATTTATCGGCTGGTTGCTGAAGGTGGCGTACACCACGTTCCTGCAGTCAAAGCGCAAGCGTGACCGCTATGACGAGGTGTTAAAGCAAGTGGGTAACGAGGGCGGATCGGTTGAGTACGCCAGCGCGTCTGACGAGATCAGCGACCTGGACCGGTTTCTCGCCGTTCTGAACGAACAGGAGCGAGCTGTCATGATCATGTCGTACGCCTGCGGCTTGTCGCATCGCGAAATCCACGAGGCGACCGAGCTGCCCACGGGTACGATCAAGTCGATAATTTATCGCGCCAAGGATAAGATCAGGGAAAGTTTTGACATCGAACATCATCAACATGGCTGAGCGCAACATGGACAAACAGGATGAATTCCTGACGGAACTGTTCACGTCGGCGCCGATTGCAGACGATGGGTTCAGTCGCCGGGTTCTCCGTCGGGTACGCCGGCAGATCTGGGTCGATCGCCTGGCGTTACCGGTGGCCGTGATCGTCGGTTTTGCGTTCGCGTTCAAGCCGCTGATGCAGCTTTCCTCGATCATCCCGTCGCTGGCCGGTGTGCTGCCGGTGGATTCCCTGCAGATGCCGGCAATCCCCGCTGTCGATAGCCAGATGCTGGTGCTCGGAGGCTTGCTGCTTTTCATCGTACTTTTCGCCGCTCAGGCGGTCGAAGACTAGCCAATCCATCGCCGTAAAAGTCAAGCCCACTGCGTCATTGTTTCGCCGCAGGCGCTTGGTTACAGTGACGGCATGTCGCTCAAGGATAAAGTCGAAGAAATCCTGCCGAACTGGGACCGCTGGTACCCCAGTCTCTTTGATGCGGCCACCGATCTTGGCGTTCTTCGCGCCGAGGTCTGCGATCCCGACTCGCTGCTGCTGACACGCCGTCACGCCAAGGTTCGACAGCGTGCGGAAGATGCCCATCGCGAGAAGTGGGGCGGCAAAGCCAGCGAGTAGCCGCCCAGCCTTATGACCGTGAATGTCGGCGAAATCCGGGCGCAGTTCCCGTCGTTGTCCATCGAGGATGACGGCCGACGCCGACTGTATCTCGACAACCCGGCGGGCACGCAAGTCCCTGCGAGGGTGGCAAATGCGGTCGCCGATGCGATGCTGAATCGGTGTGCCAACCAGAAGGGTCTGTTTCGAACGTCGAGACTGGTCGACGAGTTGATCGCCGATGCGCGCCTCGCCATGGCGGATTTCCTCAACGCCAGCGACACCCGTGAGATCATTTTTGGCCAGAGCATGACGGCGCTCGCTTATCACGTTGCCAGATCGATGGGGAGACTCTTCGAGCCGGGCGATGAGATTATCGTGTCAACGATGGACCACGACGCCAATGTGTTTCCCTGGGTAACCATGGCACGGGAACACGAACTGGTCGTTCGCTGGTTGCCGTTCAACACCGAGACTTACGAGTTCGATCTCGACGATCTGGCGACGCTGTTGAGCGAACGCACCCGGCTACTGTGTGTCGGTGGTGCGGCAAACCTGACGGGTTCGCTGAATGACATCCAGTCGATGTGCGCCATGGCACGAGATGCCGGCGCCTGGACGTTCATTGACGCTGTGCAATCCGTACCGCATGTCCCGACGGATGTTCAGTCGATCGGCTGTGACATGCTGGCCTGCTCCGCCTACAAATTCATGGGGCCTCACCAGGGCGTGCTTTGGGGGCGCCGCGAGGTGCTCGATCAGCTGCACGCCTACCAGCTGCGTCCGGCACCGCAGGAGATACCCGGCAATTTCGAGACCGGTACCCCGAGCTTTGAACTCATGGCGGGGACCACGGCCGCGGTTGACTATTACGACTGGATCGGCGGCTCGATGGCCCGCGATTACCTGTCGAGCTACGACGCATTTGACGGACGACGGCAACGCGTCCACGCCGCGATGGCGCTGTTGTTCGACCACGAAAAGGCCATCGCGTCGAGGCTGGTCGGCGGCCTTCAGTCGCTGCCGGGTGTCACGGTTCGTGGCGTCACGGATCCTGAGCGCATGCATCGTCGCGTACCGACCGTTGCGTTCACGCATGCGTCCCTGCGACCGGAAGCGATCGCGAGACAGCTGGCCGACAATAACGTGTTCGTCTGGAGCGGACACAACTACGCTGTCGAACTGGTTAAGGCGATTGGCCTGCAGGATGAGGGTATGGTCCGCGTCGGACCGGTTCACTACAACACGCTCGATGAGATTGACGATTTCCTGGACGTTCTTGAGGGCGTCGTGTCGTAAACAAGAAAGGCCGCGCAAAGCGCGGCCTTTCGTGAGATTTGTGTCGGTAGAGGAAGGGTCAGCGGATAGCGAAAGGTAATTCCAGTATCCGGTCAAGACCTTTGGCTCTACTCAGCACACCGTTAATCTCACTAGACATGGATCACCTCCTTTCAAATAGTTTGCCCACCTGCAGTATCCCTTGTAAGCCCCGAAAAACCAAGAAAAAAATCCACTGAAAAACATGGTGTTCACGACCATTTTTCTGGGGTATTCTTACCGGCCCACACAATAACAAGCACCGGTTCGGGGATGGTCCGGTGCCCTCGGGGATATCTCATGTCAGACGTGACTACCGCGGCTCCGGCAACGCCGGATACGCCCGTGACACCCGTATCCGGCAAAGAACGCCATGTGTCGATGGACGTGCTCAGGGGCGTCGCCATCTTCGGCATCCTGGTCATGAACATCTACGGTTTCGCGATGCCGTTCTCGGCGTACAGCAACCCGACGTTGATGGGCGGCACCGACACACTGAACCTCGGCATCTGGTTCTTTACCCACATATTCTTCGACCAGAAATTCCTGGCCATCTTTTCGATGCTGTACGGCGCCGGTATCGTCCTGCTGTACGAGCGTGCGCTTGCCAGGGGAAAAGGGGCCGGTGGCCTGTTCTATCGTCGAAGCTTCTGGTTGCTGCTGATCGGCCTCGCGCACGGCGCGTTCGTCTGGTTTGGCGACATTCTTTTCGCCTACGCCTTCTCCGGCATGATTATGTTCCTGTTCCGGAAACGGTCGCCGAAGGCACTGATCATCATTGCCTTGTTCTGGTTTTCCGTCGCGCCGTTGCTGAGTTACGGCGGCGGATTCGCGATGAAAGGTCTCGAAGTTCAGGTCAGCGTGCTCGAGTCGAGGCAGGCCGACGGCGAAGAGCTCAACGACGAAGAGCTCGCCATGATCGAACAATGGGAGCAGTCACGGGCATTTATGGCGCCAACGCCGGAGGACGTCCAGAAGGACGTTGATGCCTATCGGGGCAGTTATTCCGACGCATTCGCTTACCGCAACCCGATGGTGCAGGGCTTCCAGATCCAGGGGACGCTGTTTTTCATTCTCTGGCGTGCCGGTGGGCTGATGCTGCTCGGCATGGCGTTAATGAAGCTCGGCGTACTGCAGGCCAAGCGCAGCGATCGCTTTTATAGAAACATGATGCTGGCAGGCTACGGCCTCGGTTTGCCGATTATGGCGGCGAGCTCCTACCTCATTTACACGATCCAGTGGGACGGCCTCAGTATGTTCCAGTTTGGACTTACGCCAAACTACTACGGCAGCGTGTTCGTGGCGCTCGGACATATCGGGCTGGTCATGACGCTCGTGCGTTCGGGAGTGCTTGCCGGCCTGACGAGCCGCTTCGCCGCCGTCGGTCGCATGGCATTCAGCAACTACCTGACGCACTCGATTGTCATGACGAGCATCTTCTACGGCTACGGCTTGAACCTCTACACCGAGATTCCACGCGTTGGCCAGATGCTCTTTGTGCTCGGCCTGATCGGTCTGCAGCTGCTCTACAGCCCGTGGTGGCTGGCGCGATTCCGTTTCGGCCCCGCAGAATGGCTGTGGCGCTCGCTGACGTACTGGAAACGACAGCCGATGAGGCGTTAGTGCCCCGGCGGTCGTCAATCGGCGCTGGGCATGTGTATACTCCGGGTGTCTCACAGGCACTCAAATAACCAGAAACAGTGAGGACTTCATGGCCATCTCAGACCTTGCAAACGTACTGAACATCTTCGGCGGTTCAGACATCGGTGAAGACCAGCAAAACGAGCTCTTCAAGGAAGTGCTGCTAATGACGCTGGCTCGCGCCGCCGATGCGGACATCAGCATCCAGGCGTCGGAAGTAGAACGCATCCAGGAAATCCTCAAGGAAAAGACCGGGGAAGAATTCAGCCAGGCGGACATTCGTGTCGCGGCCCGCGAGGAGCTGTACGCTGAAGCCGGCCTGCGGAAGTACCTGTCCAGCTGCGCCCACAAAATGAAAGACGAGCATCGTGCCCAGGTCGTGCAGGCGCTCGCGGACGTCTTTCGTAGCGATAATTCGGTCAGTGTTCTCGAGATCGACTTTTTCAACCGGGTTGCCGAGCGCCTGCAGGTGACGCCGGCGCAGATCGCGGGTCTCGAAGCCGGCGACGTCACCTAGTCTTTTCGCAGGCGGCGGCTCATGCTCGCCACGATCCCGGCAGTGACCGCCCGCAGGTAGCGGGCTGACAGAGGCCGGCCCATCTCCCGATACGCAACGAACACGCCGGAGCCGACGATCACCAGGGCTCCGGCAACCGACCAGGCATCCGGAATCTCGTCCCAGATCAGGTAGCCTGCGACGGCACCCAATACCAGCGCGGAGTATTCAAACGGCGCGAGCACCGCGGGCGGCGCTCGGCGGTATGCGGCGACAATACCGATCCATGCCATGACCGAGCAGGCACCGGCAACGGTAAATAACAGCATGCCCGGCAGGTCCGGCATAACCCAGCCGCCGTCCAGCGACAGGACTCCCGAGACCACCATCGGGCCCGCAATCACGTACACCGACAGCGACAGGCTGCTTTCCGTTGTCGCCAACGATCGAGACGTAATGGCGAGGCAAGCGTAGCTCAATGCCGCAAACAGGACCGCCAGCGACGCCCAGCTGAGTTGCTCGGTGCCGGGTCTCAGCATGATGAGTACGCCGGCAAAACCGATACTGACCGCGCTCCACCGTCGCCAGCCGACCGGGTCGCCCAGAGCGATCGCAGACAGGGCCGTCACCATCAGCGGTGCGGTGTAGCCGAGTGTCAGTGCGTCGATCAGTGGCATCTGTTGCAGGCCGTAGAAAAAGCCGAACATCGCGCCGACCGAAAACAGCGTGCGCAGCAGGTGCCAGTGCAGTTTCTCTGTCTTTAAGGCCCGGATACCGCCGAAGCGGTGAGCAATGCAAAGGAAGATAAGAAGGCCGATCAGGCTGCGCAGAAAGACAAACTGCACGAGTGGGTAGGCCTGCAGCACCTGCTTCGCCGCAAGATCGAGCCCAAGACCGGCCATCACCCCGAAGAGCAGCCACAGTATGGCTTTGCCGCTGGTCGTATCGTTCGAGCTCATCGTGGTTCCAGACACGTTTCCGCACGATCATCGCACGCCGTTTCCGATTATTCAGGTTCAATTCATGCGCCGGGCGCTTAAATGGCATCGTCAGTGTCATTAACAGGGACGATAAGATGAAAGCGCAATATTTGCCCGGCAAGATCGCATCGACGACGATTATCGCCACGTTTCTACTCTCGATTGTCTGTATCGGTTCCGCGCGGGCGGATACCGATGAACGGGTCACCGAGTCCACGCACTATTCCTCCGGCGGTCGGGAAGATCGCCAGGCGATCAAGTCCAGCCGCGATACGCACGCCCCGGCAAGTGTCGACAAGCAGAAGCCGCGCGCGTCCGGCAAGCCCGGTCAGTCGCAAACGCAGTCGGTCCGCAATGACTTCTGGATTTTCGACGCGGATGTTGTCTTGTTCGCGGACGAGGACCTGGACGGTTTTTACTCGGGCATCGATCTGCTGTTCGATGCGGATACGATTTACAACTCGGCGGATGTCTACGCCGTGCTGTACCTGAGCTTCGAAGGCGGTCCGTGGGAGGAGTACGCGGTCACCGAGAATTTCACCATATTCGGTAGCTCTGACACGGATGACTACTCCGTTGTTACCGACCTGGTGTCGGGCTACCCGACGGGAAGCTACGACCTGTTGATCGAGTTGTTCGACGCTTTCAATGATGACTTTGTCGCCTTCCTGGCGCCGGAGGATACCTCTGAGCTGGCCCTGCTGCCGCTGGAGGACATCGGCTTTGACACACCGCCGGGAGCGACGACGGTGGTCGTCAACACCGAAGGTGGTGGTTCTATGGGTTGGCTGCTCCTGCTGACCGGGTTCGCCGGACTGATGCGTTTCAGGCGGCGGGCGTAGAGCCGGGCAGTGCCTCGCCGCGTGCGAGCCGGCGAACTTTCCGGCTCCACGCGGCGAGGTTGTCGAAGTAGATGTACAGGGCGGGGACCACGAGCAGCGATACCACGGTCGAGAAAGCCAGCCCGCCGATAATGGCCCTGGCCATCGGATAGTAGGGAGGACCGTCGCCGCCCACCTGCGTATTGCCGATGGCCAGCGGCGTCAGCCCGACGATCGTCGTGGCAACCGTCATCAGGATGGGACGCAGGCGGTCGCGACCGCCAATCACGATGGCCTCATTCCGATGCATACCACCCACTCGCAGATTGTTTATATGGTCGACCAGCACGATCCCGTTGTTCACGACGACACCGATCAGAATCATGATCCCGATCATTGCCATGAAGGAAAACGGTGTGCCGGTCGCTGCGAAGAACAGGAACACGCCAAAAATCGAAAATACGATGGAACCGAGGATGATCGAAAACGGCAGGATCAGCGACTCGAAAAGCGCCGCCATGACGAGGAAGATGCAAGCGACGCCCAGCAGCAGGTTGGTCATCATCATCGCCTGGGTTTCGTCGTTGCGCTGGAAGCCGCGACCGAATTTCCACGAGTAACCGGCCGGCAGCTCGAGCGCGTCCATCAGCTGGCTCACCTGCGGCCGCAGGTCGTTCATTGAAAAATCGTCCTCGACATCGGCCGAGATAATGACCGAGGTCTGCCGGTCCGTGCGACGGATTCGCTCGGCGGTCCGACCCATTTCAAAGTCTGAAAGACTGCCCAGCGTGATTCGATTTCCCATTGCGTCAAACAACGGCAGATTGGCGAGCTGCTCGACACTTTGTCGCTCGTTTTCGCGAAACGCCATGCGCACACCGACCTCACCGTCGGGGCCACGAAACTCGCTGAGAATCTCCCCGCGCATCGCGACACCGACCATCTGCGCAACTTGTTCGGCGGTCAAACCGGCGGTGGCAGCACGATCGCGATCAATGACCACGCGGACTTCGCGCTCCCCGGTTTCCTCATCAGAGCGAACGTTGCTTAAGCCCTCGAGCGACGACAGTGCCCGCACGACCTCGTCACCCAGCTCATTGAGTATCACGGTCGAATCGCCGGAGACCTGCAGGCTGAAGCCCTCGCTGCCACCTTGCTGTTGCGACTCAAAACCCGGCCGGCCGATCGCGATCTTCGGCAGGTTCTCGTCAATTTCCTTGCGGATTTCAGTGACCGATTTTGTGACTTCATCGTCCTTGGTCAACAGCATCACGGTATGCGCATACGATTGTGTATACACCGACAAGGTCGTCTCAATATTGAGCGCTTCACGGTTCGTGTGCAGGTAATTCTCGATCTCGTCGACGCTCGCGGCGACGGTATCCAGCGCATGTGTGCCCTGGATGCGGTAGGGCATGTAGATGCGACGTTCGTCGTCGCGCGGGAACATGTCGACCTTGACGAGTTCGAGCATCATCGGTGCGACGCCGATGGCACAGATAACCAGAATGCCGAGAAAGCTCCATTTCGGGTGTACGACGACCCATCGCAGGGCGCGCTCATAGCGGCGGGTCAGGCGTCCCATCAGGGCGCCCGGTTTCGGTGCCGGCATGTTTTTCACGCGTGACGCCAGCATCGGCACCATGGTCTGGGCGATGGCCAGCGATGCCAGCAGTGCGACAATAATGGTCACGGCGACGTGCGTCAGGAACACCATGATCTCCGCTTTCTCGCCAACAATAATCGGCGCAAAAACGATGATGGTCGTAGCGGTGCCGGCCACCACGGCCAGTCCGACCTCCCGGACACCTTTCAGCGTTGCCCGTTCCGGGTTGTCCGGGTCCTTCTCGCGATAGCGGAAAATGCTCTCGGTCACCACAACGGCGTTATCCACCAGCATGCCGACCGCGAGCATGATGCCCATCATCGACAGGATATTCAGCGACAACCCGGAAAAGTACAGCGCGCCGAGTGTAATCAGCAGCGAGAAGGGCACCGATGCCGTAACGATCAGTGTCGTCGTCAGGTGTCTCAGAAACAGGTACAGGACCAGGATCGCCAGCAGCCCTCCCAACAGGCCGGCCTCCAGCAGATCCGCGAGGGATTGCTTGACGTTGGCGCCCTGGTTGTCGACGACAAGGAATGAGACGTGGCTTAGCTGCGGTTGCGCGCTGATGCGCTCGATCTCGTCGACGACGGCGTCGGTGACCTCGACAAGATTCGCGCCCGTGTTGCGGCTGACGCCGATGACGATCGACGGTTCGCCGTCGAGACGGCGGCCGTAGTGACGATCGGGGGCAACCAGCTCGATGTCGGCGACGTCGTCCAGCCGCAGACCCTGTGCATTGATCACCAGCGAGCGGATTTCATCAACCGACTGGAACTCACCCTTCGGACGCACACTGAGCCGTTGTCCGGATGCATTCATCTTTCCGGCGCTGACTGAAAAATTGCTCTCGGTCAGCAGGTCGCGCAATGCCAGCAGGTCAACCCCGTAAGCGGCGATCTGGTCCGGCTTCAGCAGAATCCGCACCTCGCGGGGATCCACGCCCCACATCTCGACTTTTGAGACGCCATCGATACGCTCGAGGCGGCGCTTCACATTGCGGTCGAGCAGCTCGTAGCTGTTTTGCAGGTCGGCCTCGCTGGACAGGATGACCTCGATGACCGGCTGGTCACTGACCGAGCCCGTGAACACGAACACACGGCGGACGTCGTCAGGCAGCAGGTGTCGGATCGAATCCAGCTTTGCCCGCGCCTCGATGCCCTTGGCCCCCATGTCCTGGTCCCAGCCAAACTCGAGCTGTACCTGCGAGCGGCTGTCGCCCGACCAGGATCGCATGCGTTCGACACCCGGCAGGGTCGCCAGCGCCTCTTCGACGGGGCGGGTGATCAGGCGTTCGACTTCCTCGGGCGTGGAACCCGGGTAGGGCACTTCCACGTAAATCCCCGGCCACTCGATGTCCGGCAGCATTTCCAGCGGCAGCAAGCGACTTGCCAGCAAGCCGATCAGAGACAGTGCGACGAAAATAACTATCGTCGTCACCGGACGGGCAAGCGCGATTTCCGTGTGTTTCATGGTGTGTCCTCAGGCGGCCGACGGTGCGGCTTCGCTGGTTGCCCAACGCTTTCTGTCCAGTAGCGAATACACGACCGGGATCACAACCAGCGTCAACAGCGTCGAGACGATCAAGCCGCCGATCACCGCGATCGCCATTGGCGCTCGAATTTCGGCGCCTTCGCCGATGCCAACCGCCATCGGCAGCAGGCCGAGCGCTGTCGTCAGCGAGGTCATCAGGATAGGGCGCAGACGAGCCTTGCCAGCTTCGATGATGGCCTCGGTGCGCTCCGTGCCCTGCGCGCGCAGCTGATTGATCAGATCCACCAGCACGATCGCGTTATTCACGACAATCCCGGCCAGCATGATGACACCGATAAACGCGACGATATTAATGGTAGTGCCTGTGATAAACAGCGCCAGCACGGCGCCTACCAGCGCCAGCGGAATGGTGAACAGAATGACGAAGGGATGGATCAGCGACTCAAACTGGGAGGCCATGACGAGGTACACAAGGAACACGGCCAGCGCGAGCGCGAACTGCATCGACTGGAAGGACGCCTGCATCTCCTCGCTCTGTCCGGCGACGCTTGCGTTGATTCCGCGCGGCAGGGGTACCGTCTGCAGCAACTCGGCGGCCTCCGCAGCAGCAGCACCGAGATCACCATACGCGACGTTTGCCGTGACCAGCGCCACGCGCTCCTGCGACGCGCGCCGGATTTCGGCGGGTCCCATAGCGATACTGACGTCGGCAACCGATTCGAGTGTGACCGGACGATTGGATGCCGGGTTCACGATCAGTTGGCGAATGTCCTCGATGCTGGATTCGCGGGTATCGAGGCTACGCACAAGCACGTCGATCTTCTTGTCGCGCCAGGTGTAGCGCGTTGCGAGCTCGCCGCGGACGTTGGCGACAACACGGTCGGCAATATTGCGTACGGAGAGGCCCAGCGCCGCGGCGCGTTCCTGGTCGAACACAATCTGGATCTCAGGGTTGCCGCGTTCCATGGTCGTTCGGATATCGGTGAACCGATCCGACGCGCTGAGTGTCTGCAGCACGCGGCTGCTGGTTGCCTCCAGCTCTTCGAGGTCGAAACCGGTGATCTCGATCTGCAGGGGGTTGGAAAAACTCATCAGTGACGGGCGGGTGAATTCGTACTGCAGTCCGGGGATCTTCGACAGGTCTGCGCGAAGACGGCGCATGACGCTTTCTTCATCGTCACGGCCCAGACCGTCGTCGAGCGCGATGCTCAGCGTGCCGGTATGGTCTCCCGCATCGACCGGGTTCGCGTCCAGTCGGTTGCCGGTGCCCGCCACCGAGTAATCCAGCGCGATCGTGTCAATTTCACGGGCGGACGCCTGCGCGCTGCGGACGGCGCGGTCGGTCGCCGCCAGCGGTGTGCCTGGCGACAGGCGCAATTCGACGTTGAATTCACCCTGCGACAACTGCGGAATCAGCTCGGTGCCGAGTCTCGGTACCAGCGACATGGTCGCAACGAAAATCAGCACGGCGACGCCGACGACAGCACCACGATGATTCAGCGACCAGGAAAGAATCGGCGGGTAGATTTTCGCCGCGGCCCCGTTGACGAGACGGAACAGGCGCGTTGGGATCCACATGATCAGCCAGAAAACCACGCCGATACCGCGGAAAAGAAGTCCGAGCAGTCGTGCGATAAAGGCGATGCCTCGCGTAAACCAGCTGGGCGTCGATGAATCCATATCGCTGGTGTATCGACTGCCGGAACCCAACGATGCAAGCATCGGGATCAACGTCAGGGCCACGACCAGCGAGAACAACAGCGCGAAGGTCACGGTCAGCGCCTGGTCTTTGAACAGCTGACCGGCAATGCCCGAGATAAACACCATCGGGAAAAACACCGCGACTGTCGTCAGGGTGGCGGCGACCACGGCGGCTGCGACTTCGCTGGTGCCGTTCCGCGCAGCCTCCAGGATGCTCTCACCCTGTTCACGTTTTCGCACGATGTTTTCCAGCACCACAATCGAGTTGTCGACCAGCATGCCAACGGCGAGCGCTATGCCGCCCAGCGACATGATGTTGAGGGACACGCCGTTCATGTACATGAGCAGGAAAGTGCCGATCACCGAGACCGGTATTGCGATTCCGATAATGGTCGTGGCGCGAGCGTCACGCAGAAATCCGTAGAGCACCATGATCGCAATCAGACCACCGAAGATTGCGGCATTTTTTACGTTGTTTACCGCTGCGGCGATGAAGCCCGACTGGTCGTAGACCTTGGTCAGTTCCATTTCGTCCGGCAGGGAAGCGCGCACACG
>JBCDJX010000007.1:0-65631 GCA_038747355.1 Pseudomonadota bacterium
ATCGATGGCGCCCGGAAGATTCGGGTCAACCTGCCAGATACCGATACCGGTCAGCGTACCAACGACAGCGCCCAGATCCGGCGGCGGACCGAGCGGGCTGTTGTTGAAGGTTGCGAACAGGTCCTTGGTTTCGTCCGTGTAACGTGCGCCCGCGGTCAAGGTTAACTGGTCATTGATCGCGAAATCCAACTGTGCAAACACCGCGTAGCTTTCGTGCTCCTGGCGCATGTCGTCGCTGGCGAATGCACCGCTCGGGAAGGAATCGGCCACCAGCGGTGCGAGACCGCCGGTCGCTGCGCTGAACCCGTTTACGCCATCGATCAAAGCGGCCAGGTCCGGGGAGTTATTCAACAGCGCCGACGTCTGCGAACCTGCCGTCAGCGTCGACACATTGGTCAGGTCCTGCTGGAAATAGTAGGCGCCCACGACGTAGTTGTTGGCCTCACCGAACGTGCCTGAAAGACGGAACTCCTGTGAGAAGGATTCCAGTTCGGCGATGTTGTTGTCGGTCAGGATCTCTGCCGCGCTGAAGTCAGCGTCAATCACGTCCGTCGTGTCGAAGGTCCGAGCGGCGGTAATCGACGTGAAGGTCGCGTTGTTCAGATCGTAATTGATCTCGAGAGAAATCCCCTCGTCATCGTTTGTCGAGCGCGGCAACTGGTTAACGATCTGGACGTTGTCGTCAAAGCGATCCGCCGTAATCACGGGCACACCGAAAACAAATGCCAGCAGCGAGTCCGTTGCGGGGTTGCCTTCGAAGTCCGTGAAGTTGTTGAACCGGGTCAAGGTCGCGCAGCAAACTTCGTCAATTTCCGAGAAGTCGTACACCAGGCGAGCATCCAGTTTGTCCGTCGGTGTCCACAGGAACTGCAGTCTGGCGCCCTGCCGGTCACGATCATTGACGACGTCGCTGCCCAGGCCGACGGATTCCACGAAGCCGTCACGTTGGCCCGAAAACGCGGTAATGCGAGCCGCCAAAACGTCATCGACCAGCGACAGGTTTGCGGCACCGCTGATATTGAAGAGACCGAGGTCGCCGTAGGTAACGTCGACGAACGCATCCTGCTCGTGGCTCGGTGCGACGGTGCGAATATTCAGGGCACCGGACGGCGTGTTTTTGCCAAATAGTGTGCCCTGCGGACCGCGCAGAATCTCAACCGCCTCGACGTCGATCAGGTTGTTGATTATCGCGTTCTGGCGAGCGCGATACACACCGTCGATGTAGATGCCGACCGACGATTCCAGGCCGAAGTTCTGCGATGACGTGCCGATGCCGCGAATCGAGAAGCTCGATGTTGTCGATGTCTGGCTTTGACTCGACGTCAGCGTCGGCACAATCGTGGCGAGATCGCGCATGTCCTTGATCGCCGACTCCTGCAACATGGCACCCGTGTACGCCGAAACAGCGATAGGCACGTCCTGCAGGTTCTGCTCGCGCTTCTGCGCGGTGACAACGATCTCTTCAAGAAGGAATTCATCCTGCGCGATAGCGCCGGACCATGGTGCGACAACAACAGCTACAAGCGCTGCGCCCAAGCCGCGTCGGAAGCTCAGTTTCATAGTCCCCCCCTACGGGTACTGTTCCAGAGGTGATACCAGTCTCGCTAGCGGGAAAGCAACACCCCTGTTTGCGGTCCCCGATACGCGAAAAAGCGCTGAGCTGACATAAGGATACAGCCCAAGCTTAAGGCGGAGTTTAGCAGCTAAAACCGACGACGCGTATCATTTTTGACACACTTTATGTCGAGTCGGAGACACCGGGTTCAGGGCAGTCTTTCCAGCATTTCGAGCGCCTGCGGGCGGAAGTACGGCAGGCTGATGGCGAGCGTGTTGCGGAATGCGGCAGCCTCGGCGTGGTCACGGGCGCGCTGGTAGTCGCCCATCCCCTCACAGGCCAGCGCCGAGAAGTAGCGAACCACCGGCTCCATCTGGTTGCCCGCCGCGAGTTTTTCCACCGCCAGTTCGTAGTCCTCGGCCAACAACGCTGAATAGCCCTCCAGTTCCTGGATCCGGCGCTGCTCGAAGGCGTTACCGCTGCGTGCCTCTGCACGATACTGCGCCAGGTAACTGGCGGCGTCGTCCGCGCGGCCCGACTGCAGCGCGGCGAGCGTCGCCTTGAACAAGAACTGACGACCAGCCTGGGACTTCGCCGAACGGCTGATCGGTGATTCGCGCCGGATCTCCAGGGCCGCCTTGTACTGGCCCAGTGCTGCGTCTGTCTCGCCGACAACCAGCAAAATATCGCCTGCAAGCTCACGAGCCGCCGCGAGCACCGGCAGGTTTTCCTGCTCGAGCGCAAGACTGGCCAGGCGGTCGAGAGCGGCCAGCGCGGCGTCCTGGTCCTGCGCATGCAGGTGTGCGCCGGACAGACGAATCAACGCGATCTGCCGCTCGGGCATGTTCCTGGCTTTGAGAAACAGGTTTTCCGCGGCAGCGATCGCATTCTCATGCTCACCTTTCAGCGAGTAGTTGATGATGAGCCCGATGTGCGACGGCGGAAAATCCGGAGCGATGGACAATGCCCGGCTATAGCTTTCGATCGACGCGTCATAGTCGCCGGCCTCCATCAGCAGTTCTGCGTAGCTGTCGAAGGGGTTGGGTTCGTCGGGAACCAGGTCGATGTAGCGGCGAAATGCTTTTTTCGCCGCACTGTAGTCACCATTGCCGCGATGTGCGTAGCCGAGCATGTTCCAGGCTGGCGCGAACTGGGCGTTGATGTCGATGGCGTCCAGGAAATGATGCGCGGCGTCGACGAAACGTTGTTGCCCCATGTAAAAGTTGCCAAGCCGCATGTGCACACGCTCATCGTGGCGGTACAGCACCTCGAGCTTCTTGAGCTTTTCGTACTGGCCGTCGATGTCGTTCTGCGCGGCAGCCACGAAGGACTGAATAATGATCTGCTCACCCGGGCTCGCCGCAACCATCACAGCCTCGGCCTTGCCGAGGCTTTCATAGAACTGCTCAGCAGACTCGGTCACGGTCGCTCGCATCAGGTGCGCGAGCGCAAAGTCGGGATCCAGCTCAATGGCCTGGTCGAAGAGCATCGCTGCTTCGGCATAGTGCAACGCTTCGTACTGGTCACGCCCCTGGATGAACGCAACGCGTGCTGCCAGCGACGATGTGGTTACCGGAACCTTGTCACTGGGCGCGCTGTCGGGAAGCGCCGGCGGAGCGTCCTCGCTGCAGGCCGCGAGGGCCAGCATGCAGGGAAGCAGGATTCGAGCGTATGGCGACATCAATAACGAAAGCGGTGGTGACTCAGCACACTATGACCTTGCACGGCATGATTCGTTTCACTGTGCCCCTAAAGCAGCGCCGCGAGGGTCTTTCGCATGCGCTCGCGGGTTGCTTCATCCGGCAGTTTGCCGAGCCCCGCCCGAAGGTTATCAACCGCGTGTTTCGGGTTTTCGGTCTCGGTCAAAACACAGGTAACGGCCGGATGTGACAAGATGAATTTGAGCGAGAACTGCGCCCAGGACTCACAGTCAAATTCCTCGGCCCAAGCCGGCAGCGGTTTGCCGCTGACCAGCTGGAAAAAGCGTCCGTTGATAAAGGGTCGATTCACGAGGACTGCGACGCCGTGGTCCGCCGCAACCGGCAGCACGCGCTGCTCAGCCTCGGGCTCCAGCAAGGAGTAGTTCACCTGCAGGAAATCGACCGTGCCGGTTCGCATCAGCTCGATCATGGCATCGTAGTACTCGCTGGTGTGCCTCGCCGTGCCGATGTAGGTCGTGAGGCCGTCATCTTTCATACCGCGCAGGACGTCCCAGTGATCCTCGACCTGGTCCGTGAAACACAGCGCCACATCGAGTTGTTCGCGACCAAAGGCCGTAGCCAGTGCACCCGCCTCGCGACGCGCCGCCGCCGCGTCGGCGATATCGAAGTAGGTGCCGGGCAGGATGCCATCGAAGCCCATCGACGTCGCCGCCTCCGCGACAACGAAGCGACTCGGCCCGATGCAGTCAACATAGCGCCCGCCGAATGACTGCAGGCGTTCGAGGACGGCCTGGCTGGCGGCCAGGTCCGAACGTCGAAATGCGTTCGAATTGCCGAGGCCGATGATCGGGATCTGAACCTCGGTGCCGGGAATCGCTCGCTGCGCAATCGCCTCGTCAGCGAGCGATGGCAAGGCGCTGGTTGCCGCAATGGCCGCACCACCGAGGAGTGCGCTTCGTCGTGTCAGTAACATGCGCTCAGCCCGATTCGCCGCCCAGCTGATCCCACAGATAGCTGTAAATCAGCGCTTCGTTGTAGGCGGCCTGCTGGTTGTCGGACGCGCCGCCGTGACCGCCGACCGTGTTTTCGTAGTACAGCAGGTCGTGACCCATCTCACGCATTCGCGCGACCATCTTGCGGGCGTGCGCCGGGTGGACGCGGTCGTCGCGCGTCGACGTTGTGAAAAAGGCTTTCGGGTAGTCCGCATCGGCGTCAAGGTTGTGGTAGGGCGAGTAGGCCTTGATGAACTCCCAGTCGTCGGTGTCCGGGTCGCCGTATTCCGCCATCCACGATGCGCCGGCGAGCAGTTTGTTGTAGCGCTTCATGTCGAGCAGCGGGACCTGCACGACGATGCCGTTATACAGGTCGGGACGCTGTGTCAGCATAACGCCTGTCAGCAGACCGCCATTGGAGCCGCCGCGGATACCCAGGTGCTGCGGGCTGGAAATACCGCGCTCGATCACGTCTTCGGCGACGGCAATAAAGTCGTCGTACACGTTCTGGCGCTTCTCCTTCAGTCCGGCCTGGTGCCACGACGGTCCGTATTCGCCGCCGCCGCGGATATTGGCGAGCACGTAAGCGCCGCCGCGCTCAAGCCAGCTGTGGCCCACGGTGGCGCTGTAAAACGGCGTGCGGCTGACCTGAAAACCGCCGTAGCCGCCAATCAGTGTCGGGGTACTGCCGTCGGCCTCGAAACCCTCCGGCGTGACGAGGAAGTACGGTACCTGGGTACCGTCCTTGCTGGTTGCGAAAAACTGCTCGACGTTCATGCCGTCTGCGTCGAAGAACGACGGCAGGTTTTTCAGCGGCGTTATGGTTTCACCGCCGTCATCGGACACGTACAGCGTGTCCGGTCGCAGGAAGCCCTCGTAGTAGAAGAAAAACAGGTTGGAATTGTCATCCGCCGAGCTGAATGAAATGTTGCCGAACGGCTCGACATCGACGGCCTCGGTGATCCACTCACCGTCGACAAACGACAGGCGACTCACCTTGCTGACGACATCCTCCATCGTATTCAGCATCAGGTAGTCACGCGTTGTCGCCACTCCCCCGCTCTTCAAGGCCGTACTTTCGGTCGGCTCGAATAGCACATCAAACGCTCTCTCGCCCTGCATGAAGCCGGCGAAATCGATGGACACCAGTGAGCCCTGTTTCAGTGTGGTATCGGCCGGCGCCCAGTCGGAACGCAGCTCGACCATCATCTGCCCCTGGAAAATGCCGTAAATCGCCGCGTCTTCCGGCACGTCGATGCGGACGAACTCGCCGTCCGGCGTCATCAAAAACTGCTGCCGCGTAAAAAAGGTCGGCACGCGATAGGCAAAGTCGTAAGCCGTGTCACCGTCCCAGGCGCGTGAAACACCGGCGGCGACGTCGGTCTGCTCACCGGCAAAAATCTCCTCGGCTTCCTCGATGGGCACACCGCGTTTCCACAGGCGCGAGGTGCGCGGGTATCCGGAGTCGGTCAGCGAACCATCGCCGAAATCACTGCCGACAAACAAGGTGTCTTCATCAATCCACGACAAGCCCGACTTGGCCTCGGGCAGGAAGAACCCGTTTTCCACAAACTCGCCTTTCTCGGCATCAAATTCGCGAACGACCGTCGCGTCGGCACCGCCGCGCGACAGGTTGATCAGGCAGCGCGTGTAAGCGGGACGCAGGCAGTTGGAGCCCTTCCAGACCCAGTCTTCGTCCTCAGCTTCGGCGAGTGCGTCAATGTCGAGCACGATTTCCCAGTTTTCCTTGTTGGCGACATAGTCATCGATGGACATCCGACGCCAGACGCCGCGAATGTTGTTCGCGTCCCGCCAGAAGTTGTACACGTGCTTGTTGCGAATGCCGGGGCCCGGGATCCGGTCTTCGGAGTCGTAGATTTCCAGGTTGCGTGTGCGCAAGGGCTCGAAGGTCGGCAGTGCCTCAAGGTAGCCCAGCGACGCCGTGTTCTGCTCCATGACCCAGGTCAGGGCCTCATCGCCCTCGACGTCCTCGAGCCAGATATAGGGGTCTTCGTCGGTCATCGTCGCCTCAGGAGTGGTTTCAGCCGTCTCTTCGGCCGATTGGCCGCAGGCGGTCAGCATCAGGGACAGTAAAAACAGCAGGAATACGCGCATCAGTCGCAACCTCGTAAGCGTCAAGGGCGGCTGAGGATAGCATCTGTTCTTCATGGATTGGCATCCTCAAAGGCGAGCGGACCCCAGGAGCAGTCTATATAATGCCGCCCGCCGGTGAGGGCCGGCACGGGGTGGTCACGCGATACGCTGAAAGGGATACCATGTCTGACGCCAAGATTATTTACACGATTACGGATGAAGCGCCGGCGCTTGCGACTTACTCGCTGCTGCCGATCATCGAAGCATTCACCGGTACCGCGGGTATCACCGTGGAAACCCGGGATATTTCACTTGCCGGACGAATCCTTGCGCATTTTCCGGAGTTTCTGGACGACGCGCAAAAGACCGGCGACGCGCTGGCGGAACTCGGCGAACTGGCGAAAACACCGGACGCCAATATCATCAAACTGCCCAATATCAGTGCGTCGATTCCGCAGCTGAAAGCGGCCATCGCCGAACTCAAGGCGCTTGGCTTTGCGATCCCTGATTTTCCGGACGAACCGTCATCAGACGCCGAAAAAGACATCCGTGCGCGCTACGCCAAAGTGCTGGGCAGCGCGGTCAACCCGGTGCTGCGTGAGGGCAACTCCGACCGTCGCGTAGCCGCTGCGGTCAAACAGTTCGCACGAAATAACCCGCACTCGATGGGTGCGTGGTCGCCGGAGTCGCGCTCGCACGTGTCGCACATGGCCGATAAGGACTTCTACGGCAGCGAGCAATCGGTGATCGTCGAGGATGCCGGCGACCTGCTGATCGAGTTCGTTGGCGATGACGGCACCGTCAGCGTGCTGCGTGAATCGGTCCCCGTCCAGAAGCGCGAAGTGATCGACTGCAGCGTGATGAACACAGCCGCGCTGCGTGAATTTCTCGCGGCGGAAATCGACGACGCGAAGGACAAGGGCGTGCTGTTTTCGCTGCACCTCAAGGCAACGATGATGAAGGTCTCTGACCCGATCATGTTCGGCCATGCGGTAACCGTCTTCTACCGGGACGCCTTCGAAAAACACGCCGCCCTGTTCGAGGAGCTGGGCGTCAACCCGAACAACGGCATCGGCGACGCTTACGGCAAGATCGACTCGTTGCCGGCCGACCAGTCAGCCGCCGTCCGCGCGGACCTTGACGCAACCTTCGAGAGTCGCCCGAGCATGGCCATGGTGGATTCCGATCGCGGCATCACCAACCTGCACGTGCCGAGCGATGTCATCATCGATGCCTCCATGCCGGCAGCACTTCGCTCCTCCGGCAAGATGTGGGGACCCGACGGCCAGCTGCACGACACCAAATACGTCATTCCGGACCGAAACTACGCCGGCATCTATCAGCAGGTGTTCGAAGACTGCAAACAGCACGGTGCCTTCGACGTCACGACGATGGGCAACGTCTGTAATGTCGGCCTGATGGCGCAGAAAGCGGAAGAATACGGCTCCCACGACAAAACCTTCGAGCTGACAGCGGCAGGTCGAGTCGTTGTCCGCGACACAGCAGGACGTGAGCTGATGGTCCAGGAAGTGGCTGCTGGCGACATCTTCCGCATGTGCCAGACCAAGGACCTGCCGATTCGCGACTGGGTGAAGCTCGCCGTCAACCGCGCCCGCCAGACCGGGTCCGCGGCAGTTTTCTGGCTGGACGACGCACGTGCACACGACCGCAACCTGATCGGACTGGTCAATCGCTACCTCGAAGATTACGAAACCGACGGTCTCGACATTCGCGTCCTCGCGCCGGTCGACGCGATGTCCGCCACATTGCAGCGTGTGCGGGCCGGCGAAGACACTATCTCGGTCACCGGCAACGTGCTGCGCGACTACCTGACGGACCTGTTCCCGATTCTTGAACTGGGCACCAGCGCAAAAATGCTGTCGATCGTTCCGTTGTTGGCCGGCGGTGGCCTGTACGAGACCGGTGCCGGCGGTTCAGCACCCAAACACGTTCAGCAGTTTAATCGCGAGAACCATCTGCGCTGGGACTCGCTCGGCGAGTTCCTCGCACTGTCGGTTTCGATTGACGACCTCGCGGACAAGACCGGTAACGCCCGCGCCCGCGTGCTTGCCGAGGCGCTTGATGATGCCAACGGTCAGTACCTCGAAAACAACAAGGCGCCGTCGCGAAAAGCCGGCGAGCTGGACAATCGCGGCAGCCACTTTTACCTCGCGCTGTACTGGGCACAAGCGCTGTCAGCACAGACAGACGATGCGGCTCTCGCTGAGGTGTTTGCCCCGGTCGCCAAAGCGCTGACAGACGGTGAACAGCGTATCGTCGACGAGCTCAATGCGGTACAGGGCGACGCCGTGGATATCGGTGGTTACTACCAGCCGAACGACGCGCTGGCCGCGAACGCGATGCGTCCCAGCGAAACGCTGAACGCGATCATCAACTCGATCGGACACTAGCTCTGGGCATCGTCGCCGATCCTATGAACCGCAACCGGCACCGCCCGTGGACTCGGTAACGCAGATCGTGTTCGGCGCCAGTGTCGCCGGAATCTGTGCACCTGCCGGGCATCGGCGGCGCGCGCTTGCCGTGGGCGCCGCCCTGGGCACACTGCCGGATCTCGATGTGCTCATTGACTACGGCGACGCCGTCAGCAACTTCACCTACCACCGCGGCTTCAGTCACTCCCTGTTTGTGCTGACGCCGTTTGCGATCGGGTTGTCGGCGCTGCTTCGGCGATACTGGGAGCCGGTCCGTTCATCGCCCCGGCACTGGTTTCTCGCCATCCTGCTCGCGCTGCTGACGCATCCCTTACTCGATGCGCACACCGCCTACGGCACGCAGATCTGGTGGCCGCTGCAGATGTCGCCGACGAGCTGGTCGACGCTATTCATTATTGACCCGGCATACACCCTGCCCCTGCTGTTCGCCGTCATCATTGCGGCCGTCGCCGGTCACCGACCCGTCGCGGGCAAAGCCTTACTGATCGGGCTGTCGCTGAGTGCGCTATACGTGTCGTGGACATGGACGGCGAAACTCACGTTTGAGCGCGAAGTCCGCGCACAGCTCGAGCGTGAAGGCGTCGAGTACAGCGCGATCTTTTCAACGCCCAGTCCCTTTAACACCCTGCTCTGGCGGGGCGTCGTACTCACGGAGTCCGGCTACCGGGAAGGCTATTACTCCTTTGTCGCGGACGAACGCGTGCATTTCAGGGACGTGGACTTCGATCGCCGTTTGCTGACCGAAGGATCCGAGCTCGACGCCGTGCAGCGACTCCGCTGGTTCGCACGTGATTTCGTCACGGCGTCGGTTCAGGACAATGAGCTGGTGATCACCGACCTTCGCATGGGCCAGTACCCGACGTACGTCTTCAGTCACGTCGTTGCGACGTCACCTGACTGGCAGGCAGTGCCAACCCGCCTTCTGCCCGTCGATTTCGAGGCTCGCCAGCTGGGCGGTGTGTGGGATGCGCTTTGGCAGGGGAACGCCGGCTTGTCCGACGGCGAGGAGCCGACGGGCCCGTAGGCCCGCCCTGGCACCTAGATTACTCGCCCGGCTGCAGATGCAGCTCGAAGAAATTCAGAATCTTGTTGATCGCGTGCTGACCGGTCCCCGGGATGCGGATCAACGAGTGCTTGCTGCCCGGGTAAGTCATCGAGTCAAAGTCCTTCTGCTGCCGCTGCAATTCAGCAAACAACTTCGTGCTATTGGTAAACAGGACGTTGTCGTCCGCCATGCCGTGAATCACCAGCAGCGGATCGGCCAGGTCTTCGACATACGGAAACACACTGCTCGCCTCGTAGCCTTCCGGGTTATTTTGCGGCGTGCCCATAAAGCGCTCCGTGTAGTGGGTGTCGTACAACGCCCAATCCGTCACCGGTGCTCCCGAGACCGCCGCGGCGTAAACGCCGGGATCCTGCATCACGGCGTGCAGCGCCATGTAGCCGCCGTAGCTCCAGCCGTAAACGCCGACGCGATCGCCGTCAACATAGTCGAGTCCCTTCAGGAAGTCGGTGCCCACCAGCTGATCGCGGATTTCCGCACCGCCCATGCGACGATAGATCGGCGCATCAAACTCGACACCGCGAAAACTCGTACCGCGATTGTCCAGCGTGAACACGATGTAACCGCGATTCGCCATGATGTGTTCCAGCGTTCCGCCCCAGCGCCGGGTGACGCGCTGGCCCGACGGACCGCCGTACGGATACGAGATGGCCGGATAGGTTTTATCCGGATCGAAGTTGGCTGGCTTCGACAACTTGTAGTACAGGACCTGGCCGTCCTCCGCCTTCAGCGTGCCGTATTCGACCAACGGCATTTCGTCGCGATACGCCGCGAACGGATGCGAATCGTCGAGCCGGTTTTCCTCGATGAACCCCCTGCGAGCGCCATCGGCACCATGCACCGCGACCTGCGGAGGCGTTGACGGTGACTGGTACGTATCCAGATAAAAGCTGCCGTCTCGCGCGAACACCACCTGGTGCCAGCCGTCCGACTGGCTGATGCGCTGCGGACGGGATTCCTTCTCGGCATCCAGCGCAACCCGATACAAGTGTCGCTCCAGCGGGCTCTTTTCGGTGGCCATGAAATACACCTGGCCTTTCGTTTCGTCGACGTGTTTGATCGCACGCTTGTAGCGGTTGCCGGTGACCTCCCAGTCTCCGTCGGTGACCTGGCGAATCAGCTCGCCGTCATTGGAATACAGGTAAAGGTGCTTGAAGCCGCTGCGTTCTGACGTCCACAGGAAGGCGTCCTGTTTTTTCAGAAAGGTCAGGTCGTTGTAGAGGCTTAACCAGGTGTCTGCCGTTTCACTAAACAGGCTTTCCGCCTTGCCGCTGCCCGCATGAATTTTCAGGAAATCCAGTGTCTTCTGGTCGCGCGACTGGCGCTGCACGGCAACGAATTCCGAACCCGGGAACCAGTTGACGCGCGCAAGATAAATGTCTTTTTCGACGCCCAGGTCCAGCCAGGTCGTCTCGCCCGACGCCAGGCTGATCACACCGAGATCCACCTCGGCGTTCGGCGTACCCGCCGACGGATAACGCTGCAGGAACACATTAAATCCTTCGGCGAACACCTCGAAGCGCTCCTCGAGCGTGACCGGCGACTCGTCGACGCGCGCATAGGCGATCGAGCGACTGTCGGGCGACCACCAGTAGCCGGTCAGGCGATCCATTTCTTCCTGCGCGACAAATTCAGCCATGCCGTTTTTGATCGTGCCGCCGCCGTCGGTGGTCAGCTGACGTTCCTCGTTGTTCTCCAGATCGACAATGAAGAGATTCTGTTCGCGAATGAACGAGACGTAACGCGCGTTCGGTGACAGCTTGGGATCCGTCTCGGTCTCCTCCGTGTTCGTCACCCGAATGCTCTTGCGTTGCTCCAGGTTGTAGACATACAGGTCGCCCGCCACCGGGAACAGAAGCGCTTTTCCGTCGGACGAAAAATCGTAGCTGACAATGCCCTTCGCGCCCGAGATCCGCAGTCGCTCGCGTCGGGCCAGCTCCTCGTCAGACAACTGTTCAGGACCGCTGGAGAGCTCCTCCGAATCCACCAGCAAACGCATCTGCTGGTCCTCGAGGTTGAATTCCCAGAGGTTTTGTCGCTGCACGTCGGTGTCGCTGGCACGAATAAACGTCACGCGCTTCGAATCCGGCGAGATGCGCAAGGATCGCGGCGACGGACCGGTTAATGACGGTGCCTCGTACAGTCGCTGCACGGTGAGTTCGTCAGCAGCAGCGGAACCTATTGAGAGAACGGCCGAGGCCGCAAGAAGGGTCAATCGCATGAAGTCATCCTGATTGTCTGGATTGTGAGTGTCAGCGCGACGCCATGCGCTCAAGCATGGCGCGCTCCTGGGCGGCTGACGGCCAGCGTCGCGCATTGGCGCGGCGCTCTTCGGGTTCATTGCGCCACCATTGGTGGATACTGCGTACGGTATCGGCCAACGGTCGGAAGGTCAGGCCGGCCGCTTGCGCGTATGAGGCATCGATGGTGCGCGATACGGGTGGGTTCGGGAACATCGGCGTCGGATAGGCGAGCTCGGTCAGCAACTCGCTGGACGGCCAGTGCAGCGTCGACCCGGCTGAAAAGCAGGCCTTGATGCCGTGCATAACTTCCTCTCGGCTAACCGGCGCCTCCGGGGCGACCGCGTTAAAAATACCCTGCGTGTCGTTTTCGGCCAGCGTGATGATCCAGTGGCAGAGGTCGTACACGTCGATCCACTGTGAGCCGACATCCGGGCCGGACGGGCAGACGATATCGCCGCCACGGCTGATGCGGTCGACCCAGTAGGTGAATCGGTCTGTTGTGTCGCCGGGGCCGACAATGTAAGTCGGGCGGACACAGGTCAGTTTGTCGCCCAGCAGCGCCTGCGCGATACGGTCGCACTCGGCCTTCAACGGACCGTAGGTCTGGCTGTTCACTTCCTCCGTGGCCGGCTCGGGCGCCTCGCGCATGCGACTGTTAATCGTGATGACGTCCGTCGTATCAAAGTCGTAAACAGCAACGGTCGAGATGTACACGTAGCGCCGGCAGCGATCTTTGAGCAGCTCGATTGAGTCGCGGACCTGGCGCGGCACGTAGCCCGAGTTGTCGATGACCACGTCCCACTCGCGGTCCCCCTCCAGCGGAGCCAGGCCCGCATCGATATCGCGGAACCGATTACCAACGATTTCCTCGACACGGCCGCCGTACATGCCGGCGCGTCGACCGCGATTAAACATCGTGACCGTGTGTCCGCGATCGAGGGCATAGTTGATCTGCTTCGGACCGATGAAGCCGGTGCCGCCGAGGAAAAGGATGTCAAGCGGCTTGTTTGCGCGTGGCCGGGCCACCAGGTCCGCACTGGTACGGCTGGCGGCCAGCAGCGCGGCACCGCCGCCGAGAAATTCGCGTCTGTTTGGCATATCGCCCCCTTGTTCTTGTTATCTCAGTAAAGCATCGGGTTTTCATCAGAACCGCGTCAGGTTTCCGACGATGCGCGCGGCGACACTGTAACGCATCACGAACACACATGCCCGATGGTGGCTTAAGACGATGAACAGACTGATTAATTCCCTGCTTATGCTCGGTTTTCTGGCCCTGCAGACGGGCTGCGCAAGTGCGCCAACGGCCGCCGAGGTGCCGGATATACCAGCGGGCACCACGCTGCAGCTCAGCGTCGTCATTCCCGAATGGCAGTCGCCCAATTCGCTGACCGACACGGAAGGTGCGATGCTGCTGGGTGCCGGCGGCGCTGCAGCGGGCGCGTTGTCCGGGGCCGCGGTCGGTGTCGGTGCGAGCTTGACCTGCGGGCCCGCGATGCTGTTTTGCGCCTCATTCACCGTGCCGGCCGGTCTGCTGACGGGCGGACTCATCGGCCTCGGCGTCGGGACGACCGAAGGACTATCGAAGGGCATTGCGAAGGACGACGCGAACGCCCTGGAAGCGGCGACGAAGGCCGCCTTGCTGAAGCACACACAACCGGCCTCGTTGGCGTCGACGTTCGCGGAACACGCTAGTACCTTCTGGACCACGACCCGCGAGGATACCGACGTGGCGGTCACACTGGCCGTCGCGCCGCTAAAGATCGAGCAGGAAAATCGCGGACTGATCCGTTTCGAAACCGCCGTCAGTGCGCTGGTCGATTACGGCGACGGACGTAAGCCCAAGACCTACACGTTTCCACGCTCGACGGCATTGCGCTCGGTGAAGACGCTTGTCGACGACGACGGCGCACAGACGGACCAGATTGTCGAACAGATGTATCAGCATGGAATCCGCCAGGTGATTGTTGCGCTGTCGGATTCGCTTGGCGCGCCAAACCAGGTACCGGCACCGCCGACAGCGGCGACCGCTCCGGCGAACTAGCGCTCGGCGGTCGACAGCGCTAAGGAGCCGGGTCGACGTAGCGCGAAGACTCACCGAGTATCAGGGAACGCTTGGTCAGCACCAGTTGCTGGAGAAATTCGCGACAGACCCGAACCCGGGCGGTTGCTCGCAGATCGATATGATTCAGTGACCAGACACCCCAGTTGGAGGGTGCAATGTCGACGGCCAGCCGACACACGGTGTTGTTCGAATCGGCGACGAAGCACGGCAGTCTGGCGATGCCGAGCCCGGCTTCGACGACGGCCAGCATCGTACTCACATTGTCCGTGCGCATCCCGATGTCGGCGTCGGGGAAATGCTCGGACGCCCAGTCGGGCACGCCGGAGCCGGGGAACAGGATGAGCGCGGGCTTATCCTGATGCGCTCGCCAGTAATCGGGGTGCGCGTAGATCCCGTGTCGCAGGGGCAGCAGTTTTCGCCCAACAAGATGCTCCGGTGGTTTGTCGGTCAGGCGAATGGCGAGGTCAGCATCTCGCGCTGACAGATCGACTAGCGCTCTTGTTGTCTTAAGCTCGATGTCGATACCCGGGTAACGATGCAGGAATTCCGCCAGCCCCGGCACGACGATCTGGTTGGCAACGTCATACGGCATGGTCACCACGAGTTTCCCCGTCAGGTCCGCGTCACGCCCGGCCGCTTTGCGATCTATCGCGTTCGCCGTTTCTTCCATTCGGGTGGCAAGTTCGAGCATGTCTTCGCCGACCTGGGTGAGCTGGTAGCCATCCGGCGTCCGGTCAAACAAGCGGGTACGCAGGCGCGATTCCAGCGCCGCCAGGCGACGTGACACGGTGGTGTGGTTGACGCCCATCGCCTTACCGGCAGCACTCACCGTGCCGTGTCGCTGAACCGCGAGGAAAAACCGCAGGTCGTCCCAATCCATGTCGTCACTCCGTGTATTTTTGCACACTAGTTCTGCCATTTTGACTATTTCCGTTTAATTTTGCACACACTAAGCTGCCTCGCATGACTTCAACCACTCAACGAGGAACCGACATGACACTGGAAAACAGAATTGTTCTGGTCACGGGCGCCAATCGCGGAATCGGTCGCGCGACGGTCGATGCCCTGCTGGAAACCGGCGTGCAGAAAATCTACGCCGGCGCTCGCAATACCGACAGACTGCCGACATTCGGCGACGACCGCGTTGTCGCACTTGCCATCGACATCACGGATGACTCGTCGGTCCAGTCGGCGGCCGCCGCGGCCACAGACGTCGACCTGCTGATCAATAATGCCGGCACCGCGGCGTTCGCCGACATGCTGTCGGCACCGATGGATACGATTCGCGCTGACATGGAGGTGAACTACTACGGGACGCTGGCCGTCACGCGCGCATTCGTCCCGTCCCTGGAGCTCAAGCCGAACGCCGCCATCATTAACGTTGTCACCGTGGCCGCGTTCGTCGCGTTCCCCAGCCTCCCGGGCTACAGCGCGTCGAAAGCCGCGCTTTGGTCGCAATCACAGGGGCTCCGGATGTCGCTGGCCAGCAAAGGCATCGCGCTACACACGGTCAACCCCGGTCCGATTGACACCGACATGGCAAAAGACATCGAGCTTGAAAAGGTCACACCACGCCATGCCGCTGACGAGATTCTTCGCGGCTTCGAGGCCGGTGAAGCGGACATTTTCCCGGACCCGACGTCCAAGGAACTGTTCGGGCTCTGGAAAAAGGACTACCGCGCACTCGAACAGGCCGTGTACGACATGCATTTCGGCGCTTAGTGTGTAACCTGTTGCCCGCTTGCTGACTACAAGCGGGCAACAGTTTCCCTTTTCCGGTCCGACATGCACACACGACTCTCAGCCCTTACACTCGCCGCCCTCCTCGCGTTGAATCTGCACGCGGCGGGACCCGATTACGCCGAACTGGTCAACGCGGCCTTCGACGACGTTATCTGGGATTTCGACAAAGACTTTGCATACACCGAGACGCAGATGAACGGCGACACACGAACCGTCGCGCGATTCGATCCATCGGCGCCGGAAGACGAGCGATGGACCCTGTTGTCGTTTGACAACCGGCCGCCGAGCATCGACGAGACGGAGGCGTTCCTCGAGGAAAAATCCTGGGACCGTGGCGGCGGTAATGCCGGCGGGGATGCCGATGTGCTCGAACTGATCAACCTTGAGACGCTCAGCCTGTTGGACGAAACAGCGGACTACTGGCTGCTGTCCTTTAAACCCGACTTTGATGAGGAAGACGAGGAAGACCGAAAGTTTTTCAGGCACATGGCCGGTGAACTGAAAATCTCCCGAAAAACCGGTGCTGTCGAGTACGTGGACATTCGCAACACCAAGCCGATTCGCCCGATGGTTGGCGCCAAGATCAAGTCCATGACCATGCGCTTCGAGTTTGGCGATGCCACCGAAAACGGTCCGCTGGTGATGAAGTATGTGTCCGCCGGCGCCCGCGGCAGCGCCTTGCTGGTGGTCCGCTTCAACGAAGTCGAGACCTACGCATTCAGCGACTTCGTTTACGTCGGAGACTAGCGCAAAGCTGTTGCGCTAAACGGCGATGCGCTGCCAGCTGCGACTTCGCCAGCTCGACAGGAAAGCCAGCGACTGCAAGGTGCGACTGACGCCTTGCAGCAACCACACCGTCAACAGACCCAGCCCGAGTACCGGGCCCAGCAGGTAAGCGAGCGGCAGGAACAGTATCCACTGCACGCCGATACTGACGAACATGACGCGCCGGGAATCGCCGGCACCCAGCAAGCCGTGCATAAACGCAAAACCCAGTGCCTCAATCGGCATCGACAGCCCGACGACGCGCATTGGCCATCGAGCAAGCTCACGGGTGGCTTCATCATGCAGAAACAGGGCCGAGACGAAATCGGGCGCGACCCACATCGGCATACCGAGCACGGTGAGCAAAACAACCGCCACTTTGGCCACGTCCCAGCCCCATTGATAGGCATCTTCCGGGTCCTTGCGGCCCATCGCCTGGCTGACCAGCGTCGTGCAGGCGAGGCCCAGTGCCAGCCCCGGCAGGATCGCGAACAAGGTGACCGTGATCAGTACATTCGCCACCGCCAGCTCCGCGGTACCGATCATGCCGATGATCACAAACATGACCACAAAGCTCGCTGCAAAGAACAGCTGCTGGATGCCGGACGGAATCGAAATACGAACCAGCGAGGCGACCTCTTTGCGTGTCGCGAGTCCGCGCAGAAATCCCGCGCGACCGGCGTAACGGAAGCCAAGAATAAAATAGGTCGCGGTTCCGATGGCCACGGACAGCGCGCTGGCGATGCCAGCGCCCTCAACGCCCAGTTCGGGCGCGCCGAACTTGCCGAAGATCAACAGGTAGTTCAGCACGATATTGCAGACGTGCATGATGATCAGCGTAAACATGTACAGCCGCGACAGATCGAGCGCATTCCAGTAGCCGCGAAACGCGAAGTTCATGCCGACAAACACGATCGCCGCCAGCCGCCACTGCAGATACGGCACACCGCCCTCAATCACCGCCGCGTCCTGGTTCAGCAGGGGGTAGACCGGTCCGGCCAGCTGGATCAGGATCGCGGAGAACACCGGCGCAATCACGAGAATGATCAGCAGCGCCGTGTTCAGGTTGCGGACGGCGCGAAACAGGCGTCCCTCCCCTTTACGTCGAGCCGCCGTGGTCTGCACGCCGGTGGAAATGCCGAGTATCAGCGCCTGGCACATGAACACGACAAACCCGCCCAGCCCGACCGCGGCCAGAGCCGCATTGCCGAGGTAGCCGACCATCGCCGTGTCGACGAGGTTCAACAGGTTCTGCGACACCATGCCGCCGATGATGGGCAGGGAGAGGAGCGAGATCCGTCTCAGGCGGCTGGATTCCATAGGCTGCGCGTCAATTGGGAGTGCGCATCATAAACAAGAGGCGCAACGAAAAAGAGCCCCGACGGGGCTCTTTTCACGGTGTCTGGTGCCGAAGAGAAGACTCGAACTTCCGACCCACGCATTACGAATGCGTTGCTCTACCAACTGAGCTACTTCGGCGAGGGCGCGCAGTATAGCGCCGGCAACCCCGGCCGAAAAGGCCGAAAACCGGGTTTATTCGCGGTTTTTGACGCGAATAACGATGTCGATGCCGTCGCCTACCGTGCCCTCCGGAAGTGCCGGCAGGTCGGCCAGTTCCACAGCCCCGGTCGGGATGTCGAGAAGCTCGCCGGTGTCGACGTTGTAGAAGTGGTGGTGATCGTGCGTGGTCGAGTCGTAGTACTTGCGGACCGGGTCCACCATGATTTCGCGGACGATACCCCGTTCGCCAAACAGGTTAAGCGTGTTGTAGACGGTCGCTTTCGACACGCGGCTGTCCTGCTGCTTCAAGCTGTCGATGATCTGGTCCGCAGACAGGTGCTGCGGCCGGCTCAGAAGGATGTTGGCGATTTCAAGCCGCTGGGCCGTCGGCATCACGCCGTGCTGCTCCAGCAGGTTCAGGATATCGATCGAATTCATGGTGTCTCCCCGCTCTTTTTAGACGCAGTATAAACAATGTTTCTAAAGTTTTCTAAAGCGCCGCGAATGCCGGCGTTTCGCGGATTTTTGCCGCTCGCTTACACCCGCCTGGCGACCGATTCTGGGTGTGCACAGGGAGGTGCCCATGACACGACAAGCCGGCTACAGTCTGCTGGAACTCATTCTGACCGTTGCGATTGCCGCGACGGTGCTGGCGCTCGCGATACCGTCTTTCGGCGACACGCTGGCGAGGCAACGCCAGCGGGTCGAAATCGATGCCCTGTTCCGGGCGATGTATCACGCGAAGCAGGCATCGGTTGTCCGCCATGAGCGGGTCACGTTGTGTGCGTCCCGGGACGGCGATCGATGCCTCGACAGCGCCGACTGGTCGGTCGGGTGGATGATGTTCGAGAACACCGACCGGGACTCGCCGCCGCAGCGTGACGACGACGAGCCGACGCTCAAGGTCCACGCCGTGCATCCGGACGTGGAAATCAGCTCCAATCGGCGTTACTACACCCTGCGCTCCACCCGTCGCCGGGCGACCAACGGCACCCTGGTCGTGTGCGACCGGACCGGCCGCGTGCCGCCCCGCGCCCTCGTCGTCAGCTTCACCGGACGGCCCCGTGTAGCCGCCGAAACTCCGCGCGGCCGGCCCTACCGTTGCCCGGATTAAGTCAAAGCCGGACCGGACTTTAGTACCGCTCGTCGCGTGATATCGACCGTTCGTCGTGTGCCGCCGGGAACCGGTCGACATCAGGCGTAGACTCGCGCGCATGGAGATGAACACACAGAAAGGCGTCACGCTGTACGAACTGCTGATCACACTGTTGGTTATCGGCATCGTTCTGGCCCTCGGCGTCCCCAACATGGTCGAGTTCCGACAGAACAGTCGAATGACGGCCACCGCCAACGACCTGATCGCCGCCTTCCAGCTGGCGCGGACCGAATCGGCCCGATCCAAGGCGAACATCACGATCTGCGCCAGCAGCGACCCGATGGGCTCGTCCGCTGACTGCGACGGTACCTGGGACCAGGGCTACATCGTATTCGTCGATGATGGTGCCGGCACAGCCGCCAACGACGGCAACATCGCGGTCGACACCGATGAGGAAATCATCCGTCGTCACGAGGCCGCTCAGCCCGGTGTTGAGCTCGCCATCGCCAACGACGCGACCTTCTTCGCCTTCGGGCCGACAGGCCAGGGGCGCGGTGACGTCGGCGGCAATTCCGCGCTGAGCCAGATCGTCGTTTGTGACGAACGCGGCAACGTCACCGCGGCAGGCGGCAGCTCCGCCTCGCGGCTGTTCGTCACCACGCCGCTCGGCCGAGCGACGATCGTGCGCGAGAAGGACACGATCAGCTCCGCGCTGACCACCATGAGCAAGAGCTGCCCCGCAGGAACCTGATGATATGACATTGAAGAGACAGCAATACGGCTTCAACCTCGTCGAGGTCCTGATCGCACTGATCATCATGTCGATCGGCATGCTCGGCATTGCCGGGCTGTATGTAAACAGTCTGCAGGCCGGCCGCACGTCGATGTTCCGTCAGCAGGCCATTACCCTGGCTGGCGATGTGGCCGATCGCATTCGCGCCAACCCGACAGCGGGCACTGCCTACACACTGGCCGGCAGCGACAAGAGCTGCGTCAGCACGACGGCGGACTGTTCGGCCGAAGACATGGCCGCAAACGACATCTTCCTCTGGTCGCAGCAGGCGGCCGAATCGCTGCCCGACGGCGATGTTGGCGTAACGCGAAACGGCACCCCGTTCCCACCCGAATACACCATCACGATTTCCTGGGATGAGCCGGGCTCCACCGAGACCTACGCCGTCACCATCCCGGTAGCGGGGTCTTGAACATGATGCGACAACAACACGGTACAACCCTGATCGAATTGATGGTTGCTCTGGCCATCGGCTCTTTCCTGATCATTGGTGCGGTACAGATCTATAACCAGAGTCGCCAGGCGTTCGTCATCAACGAGTCCATCGCTCGCGTGCAGGAAACGGCACAGTTCGCCATGGACATCATCGAGGACGATGTGCGTATGGCCAGCAACTGGGGTCGGACCAGCCGAGGCCTGGCGATTGAAGGCCGTTCCCTGTCCGGCAGCGCCAACCCGAACAGCATCACGGTACCGACCACCTGCGGTGCGCAGTGGGTGCTGGACCTCGGCCTGCCGCTGGACGGCGACAACAACACCTACGCACTGAGCTGCGATGCCACCGGAACGGCCATGGCGAACTCGGACACGCTGACGGTGCGTCGTGCCTCGGTCACGCCGACCACGGACGCGACCTTCGTCAACGGCAAGCTGTACATTCAGTCGACCCGAATCCAGGGCGAGATCCTGTCCGGCGACGGATCCACAGCGGTGCCGGCTGCGGTCGACCCGTCAGATCCTGCCGTTCACAACCTGATGGTCAGCAGCTATTACGTTGCCACCGACTCAACGCTGATTCCCGGCACACCGGCCTTGCGCCGTAAAGTCCTGCAGATGGACGGTACAACGATGTCGATCGTCGACCAGGAAATCGCACCCGGCGTCGAAAACCTGCAGGTTCAGTTCGGTATCGATCTCGACCAGGACAACACGGTCGATCGCTACGTGAACCCCGGTGACGAAGCCTACGATCCGCTGGCGGCTGGCTACGTGCCCGGCGCCCGCGTCATCACCGCGCGTATCTGGATGATCGTTCGCGCATCGCGCATCGAGGTCGGCATCCAGGACGACCGCGACTACGAGCCGGGCGATCGTGATCTCGGTGTGCCCACTGACTCCTTCCGCCGCATGCAGATTTCGAAAACGATCCTGCTGCGCAACTCCCTGATTTAGAGGCTGGACGATATGACGCTCAGGAAACAACAAAACGGTGCAGCGCTGGTCGTCGGACTGATGCTTCTGGTGGTTATCACGGTGCTGGCGGTGTCCGGTATGAACACCGCGACGACCGAACTCGCAGTGGCGCGCAACGACCAGAACTACGAAAACGCCTTCCAGGCGGCTGAGACCGGCCTCGAGACGGCGCTGACGCAAGGCAACTACGACACCTCGGGCACGGCGACCGTCACCAAAACCATTACCGACAACGAAAAGGTCAGCGCAGAGATTTTGTACGAGACCACCACCAGCGTCCCGGACAAGGCCTTCAGCCTCGGGCTGGGTACAGGCATCTCGGCGTACCACTTTGTCGCGACCTCGACCGCGGAATCGCGTCGGCTGCCGGGCAGCCAGACGGAGCGCGACTCGACGGCAACCCACACACAGGCTTTCTACATTGTAGGACCCAGCGACTCGACGCTGTAAGTCGAAAACGGAGTTTCACTATGAGCATCAGACTGACAATCGTCGTACTCGCCCTGCTGGTTTCGGGCACGAGCTACGCGGAATCTTTCGAGCTGGATCTGACGCAGATCCAGATGCCGGCCACGGCATCCGGCCAGATCACATTCAAGGAATGTGAAACCTGCGTCTATCAGCGCAAGCCAATCAGCAGCAACACACGTTTTGAAATCAACGGCAACGCGGTCAACTTCGATCAGTTCCGCCGTGCAGCCAACGGTGCGCCCAACAAGGAACGGGCGCTGGTGACGGTGTTGATCGACGACAACAGCGGCGACATGACGCTGGTGTCCGTTCGCATCCGGAATCGGGCAGGTTAAGAGGACGTAACCATGAAACTACAGACTTCATTGAAATGGATGGCACTGTCCGCAGTGATTACTTCCGTTGCATTGGCACCGGCCTTTGCCGACGACACCGACCTGCTGCTGATTAACCCGAACGTGGTTGCGCAGCCGAAGCCGAATATCCTGTTCATTCTCGACTCCTCGGGCTCGATGAAAGACCCGGTGGACTCGACGCTGCCGTACAACAAGGACACGGACTACTCCGACGACGGCGACTGCAGCGAGGATTACCTGTACTGGACGGACGTCGACGTCGTCCCGTCCTGCGACTCGAGCAACACGCGCAGAATCAAGAAAACGGCATTCCTGTGTGAAGCAGCAGACCGACAGCTCGACGGACTCGGCCTGTTTACCGACAGCATGATTCAGTACCGCACGGGTTCATCGGGGTTCTTCAGCTTCCTGTTCGGCCTCGACACCGCGCGCTGGCAGCAGCTGGCGCCGGGTAACGAGGACGGTTTTGTCGAATGTAACGACGACCGAAAGGAACACGGTCCGAATGACACCAGTATCGACGTTTTTGCCTCGCGGTTCGGTACTGAAAACGGCGATATCAACGACGCCTACACCAGCGTCGAAGATGATGAGGTCTCCTGGGGCAGCTGGCCGACCAGCCAGACCATTACCGTCTGGGATGGCAACTACCTGAACTACCGCTCCAATCCGGTTGTCGAGAGCCAGAAGAAGATCGACATCATGAAATCGGTCACGAAGACGGTTCTTGACTCGGTCGACAACGTCAACGTCGGCATCATGCGCTTCAATGACGAGGAAGGTGGTGTCGTTATTGGCGGCATGTCGGACCTCGACACCAATCGCGAGAGCATCAAGACGACGATCGACGCGATTACCGCCGACGGATACACCCCGCTGGCCGAGTCACTGTACGAAGCGGCCAGGTACTGGCGCGGCATGAGCGCTGACTACGGCGCGCTGGACGACTGGGCTACGGCAACCAACGCGCTGTCGTCTGCCGCCGGCGAAACCGAGGTTTACCAGGCGCCGGCCAACAACGTCTGCACGAGTAACTTCAACGTGATGCTGACTGACGGTAGGCCGGTTCGTGACCAGGGTGCGCCGGGCAAGATCCTGAATCTGCCGGAGTGGGCGGATGTTATGGGTAAAACCACCTGCGACGAATCGGGTGACGCCGACGGTGATGGCGCTTGCCTGCCGGACATTGGCGAGTATATGTTCGCCGGCGATATCGCGCCGACGGTTCGCAACCAGCAGAACGTCATCACGCACACGATCGGCTTCGCCATCGACCTCGATATCCTCGAAGACACGGCGACAGCATCCGGCGGTGAGTACTTCAAGGCGGACGACGTGGAAGGCCTGGCGCTGGCGCTGCTGACCATCGTCAACACGATCACGGAGAAATCACTGTCCTTCTCGGCCCCCGCGGTCGCGGTCAACACCTTCAACCGCACGCGGAACCTGAACGACTTGTACCTGACGACCTTCGCGGCGAAAGAAAACCTGCAGTGGCCGGGCAACCTGAAGAAGTTCCAGATCAAGGACGGCGAAATCGTCGACGCCACGCTGGAACCGGCCGTTAATGAAGAGTCCGGCTTCTTCAACAACAACGCAGTGAGCTTCTGGGACACCGTGCAGGACGGTAACGATGTCACCAAAGGGGGCGCCGCCAACCAGTTGCCCGCCCCGGCATCGCGTAATGTGTTCACCAACATCAGTACCGATCCGTCGCTGTGGTCAAACGCCAACGCACTTTCCAACGGTAACGCGGACTCTTTCACACTCGCCGACTTCGGTCTCACCGGCTCATCTGATGAGCCGTCAATGTCAGACCTGATCGACTGGGCGCGCGGTGTGGACGTCAATGATGTCGTTCCGGATTCGGACGTGCGGAATGCGATGGGCGACCCGCTGCACTCGCAGCCGGCGGCGGTAGTCTACGGCGGCACGGAAGAAAATCCGGATGCTGTCGTATTCACTGCAACCAACGACGGTTACGTCCACGCCATCAGTGGCGCGACCGGCGAGGAGCTGTGGTCATTCATCCCGGCCGAGCTGTTGCCGAATCTTGTGAAACTGTTCTTCAACCCCGCCGCGCAGTACAAGAACTACGGCGTGGATGGCGATATCATCCCGGTGGTCAAGGACAACGATGGCGACGGGGTCATCGAAGCCGACGATGACGACTTCGTTTACATCGTGTTTGGCATGCGTCGTGGCGGCAGCGCCTACTACGCACTCGATGTGACCGACAAAAACAAGCCGGAGCTGCTGTGGCGCGTCAGCGCATCCTTGTTCGGTCAGAGCTGGTCGGCACCGTCTATCGCTCGGATCGACATTGCCGACGAAACGCAGAACGCCGACAACGCGGTGGTGATCATCGGCGGCGGTTACGACACCGTGCACGATTCCGTGGCTCCGACAGCGAACGATACAGACGACGCCAACGGTGCCGGTATCTTCTTCCTGGATCTCGTCAGCGGCAACATCCTGTGGCGTGCCGGTCCGGACGACGACGCGGACCTGACGATTCCGAAAATGAATCGCTCGATCCCGACGCAGGTGCGTGTCATCGACATCACCGGTGACGGCGTTGCCGATCGCATGTACGCGGCTGACATGGGCGGACAGATCCTGCGCTTCGACATCTTCGACGGTGCCGATGTCGCCGACCTCGTGACCGGCGGCGTTATCGCCCAGCTGGGTGCCAAGGGCCAGACAACGCCGACCAGTGCCAATAACCGACGTTTTTACACGGCACCGGATATTTCGGTCTTCAACGACAACGTGCAAAACCGACGCTTTATCGCCATCAGCCTCGGCAGTGGCTGGCGCGCAGGTCCGCTGGACAACACGCCGGATGACCGCTTCTATTCACTGCGCGATCCGGACATCTTCAACTCGCTGACGCAGGACGACTACAACGGGTACGACATCATCACCGAGGGTGACCTGGTGGAGACGCGTAACGGCGTTGCCGCCTCGATCACGTCGGACAAGGACGGCTGGATGTACACCCTGCCGGCCGATCAGAAGGTGCTGTCCAACTCGGTGACATTCAACAACGAGATCTTCTTTGTTGGCTTCGATCCGAATACGGCAGAAGCGG
Source organism: Pseudomonadota bacterium (assembly GCA_038747355.1). Lineage (GTDB taxonomy): Bacteria > Pseudomonadota > Gammaproteobacteria > Steroidobacterales > Woeseiaceae > UBA1847. The sequence continues at coordinate 25,355 of JBCDJX010000007.1, forward strand.
AGGCCTGTGCAGCCGGCCTGGGACGCAACTTCCTGTACCGCGTCTCGGTGACCAACGCAGACCCGATCGTACAGAATGCGTCCACCTTCACCGGCGCCGAAGCGGATGCAGCCCGGGTCTCGGACCTGGCACAGGGTGGTATCGCGCCATCACCGCAGTTCCTGTTCCCGACCCCGGAAGCGGACTGCGAAGGCCCGGCCTGCAACCCGCCGCCGCTCGGCTGTATCGGTGTTGAGTGCTTCGACCCCGGCTTCGCCAACAACCCGGTCAGGACCTTGTGGTCCCAGGACGGCATCGAATGATGCCGTCTGCGATCGCACGTCGCCCCGCGCGCAGAGTGATGCGCGGTATCACGCTGCTGGAGCTGATGATCGTGGTCGTGATTGTCGGCATCATGTCGAGCCTCGCCTACCCGCAGTACCTGAACTATCGGGATCGTGCGAATCGCACGGAGGCGAAGTCTGCGCTGCTCAACCTGGTAATCGATCAGGAGCGTTTCTATCTGAATGCGAGCACCTTCACGAATGACCTGACCGACCTCGGCTACAGCGCAGCAACCGACTGGCCCACCCGCTCGGGCACCTATCTCGTCAACGTGACAGCTGCCGACGCCTCGAATTTCACGGCGACGGCAACCTACCAGGGAACGGGCGCTGAGAAAGACCGCTGCCTGACCTTCACCATTACGGCAGACGGCGCTGAAACCTCAGCGCCGGACACCAACTGCTGGACGCGAACGCGTTAAAGACTCAGCCGGCCTCGTCCGAGGCCGGCTGCTTTTCTTCCGGTTTGGCGAGGAAGGAATCCAGGATCAACAGGCCAGCACCGACCGTGATCGCCGAATCGGCGATATTGAATGACGGAAAGGCCCAGCTGCCAAACCACACCTGAATAAAGTCGGTGACGTAGCCCAGCAAAACCCGATCAACCAGGTTACCGACGGCGCCACCCAACACCAGGGCCAGCCCGGCGATCAGCAGCGTGGATCCAACGCGCCGTTCTTTCCACGACCACACCACCAGGAGCACGCTGACCGCTGTGGCAAGCGTGATAAAGAACCAGCGCTGCCAGCCACCGGCGTCGGCCAGGAAACTGAATGCAGCACCGAAGTTGCGCTGGTGAGTCAGGTTCATGAAATCGTTGATCGGCACACGACCGTACAAGGGCACCCATTCGACAATCGCCCACTTTGTGGCCTGATCGAGCGCAACAATGACCACCGCGATGATCATCCAGTGGGTGAAGCGTTTTGTGCCGGCGGCATCTTCGTTCATTGAAACTCCTGTCAGGCGGCCAGTCGGGCCAGGACTGTCCGGGCATTGTCCGCATCGACATGCATTTGTTCGATCAGTGCCGCTGCACCGTCAAATTTGAGTTCGGTTCGCAGGCGCTGGATAAATTCAACCTCGATAAAACGACCGTAGATATCCTCGTCGAAATCGAAAATGTGCACCTCCAGCAGCGGGCGGACGCCACCGAAGGTCGGCCGGGTTCCGACGCTGGCAACGCCGTCCAGCACACGCCCGTCGAGTCCGTGGACACGCACGGCGTATATGCCCATGACGGCACTTTGCCGGCGCCTCAGGTCCACGTTTGCAGTCGGATAGCCCAACTCCCGGCCGAGACGCTGGCCGCCGATGACTTTACCCGACATGCGGTACGGACGGCCCAGCAGGCGCGTTGCAACGGCGTCGTCGCCGTTGCTGAGTGCGTCACGAATAGCCGTACTGCTGACACGGGTATTGTCCACGATAACGCTGGGTACGCGTTCGACCGTGTAGTCGAGGGCCGCGCCGGCCCGCTCCAGCTGGTCTAGATTGCCTTCGCGACGTCGCGCGAATCGGAAATCATCGCCGATCACAATGTGCCGGGCCTGCAGGCCGTGCACGAGAATGCGGCGAATAAAGTCGGCGGCGCTGATGTCTCGCATCGACGCATCGAAAATCGGGCAGTAAAACAGATCGACGCCCGCCGCCTGCAGGGCGAGAAACTTCTCGCGAAACCGCATTAGCCGGGCCGGCGGCGACTCGACCGAGAAGAACTCTTTCGGCGTCGGTTCGAAGCTCATCACGATGGACGGCAGCTGGCGCTTGTTCGCAGTCTCGATGACCCGGTTGAGCAACTGCCGGTGCCCAAGGTGCAAACCGTCGTAGGCACCGATAGTCATGACGCTGCCGTTGTCCAGCAGCGCATGCGGCAAATCGCAGAGATGACGAACGAGGCGCATATCAGGCCTTTTGCAGCTTCAGGGTGGACGGGCGGACACCGGCGATTAACAGCGCGACGAAGTAGGCGGCTATCGCTGCGGCTATGCTGATCGCAAGCCACCCTGCCCGGACCGTTATTGTAGCGTCTAGCCACCAGTCAATCGACCGATGAAACTGCAACAGAACGATCACCATGACGATATTGCCCACCAGCAACTGGCCGCCATAGCGCGACCAGCCAGGCTCCCGACGGATGACCGCGTCCCGACGCAGGCCTCGATACAACAGTGCCGCATTCAGCAGTGCTGCCACTGAAATCGCCAGTGCGAGTCCCGCGTGCGGCGCCGCGTATCCGGCTCGCGTCAGCAGCCACGCAAGTGCAACGCTGAGCACAAAATTTACCCCCAGCGCGATCAGGCCTATGCGGACCGGTGTGCGCGTGTCTTCGCGGGCGAAGTATGCCGGCGCCAGGATCTTCACCAGCGAGAAACCCACCAGTCCAATCGAAAACGCCTGCAGGGCAACACCTGTCATGGCGACATCCTGCGGCGTGAACGCACCGCCGTAGAAGATGGTTGCGACCAGCGGTTCAGCAAGCACGATCAGACCGATCGCCGCCGGCACCGCAATCAGCAGCACGAGCCGAAGCGACCAGTCCATGGTTGACGAAAACGCATCCATCGAGTCGCTCGCGGCCTGTCGCGACAGCGTTGGCAGGATGACCGTTGCCAGCGCGATGCCGAACACGCCGAGGGGAAACTCCATCAGTCGATCCGAGTAATACAGCAGACTGATTTTGCCAACGCCCAGCATCGACGCGATGACGCCGCCGAGCAGCACGTTGATCTGCGCCACCGACGAACCGAATATGGCCGGCAGCATCAGTGCACCCACGCGCCGCACCCCGGCGTGTGCCGGCCGCCAGGCCGGCCGCGGCAACCGGCGTATTTGCATCAGGAACGGCAGCTGAAACAGCAATTGGGCGACACCGGCAATAAACACCCCGTAGGCGAGCGCCATCGCCGGTTCGTCGAGTTGCGGCGATAGCCAGACCGCGCAGGCGATCAACGAGACGTTTAACAACACCGGTGTAAATGCAGGGACCGCGAAACGACCGTAGGTGTTGAGGATCCCGCCCGCGAATGCGGTCAATGACACGAAGAACAGGTAGGGAAAAGTAAACCGGAGCATGAGCGTGGCGATGTCGAAACGCCCGTCGTCGCCAACAAAGCCAGGGGCCACGATCAGCACAAGCAGCGGCGCCGCAATCACACCGACCAGGGTGACCATGAACAGGATCAGTCCGAACGTCCCGGCAACAGCGTTTACAAACGCCTGGGCTTCATCGTCGCTGTTCTGCTCCCGGTACCGGGCCATAACGGGCACGAAGCCTTGCGAGAAGGCCCCTTCGGCGAAGAAACGGCGCAACATATTGGGGATGCGGTTGGCGACAAGGAACGCGTCCATCACCAGCGAGGCGCCGAAAAACCGTGCTAAAACGACGTCGCGAACCAGCCCCAGGATTCTCGACAACAGCGTCATGCCGCCGACCAGCGAGGTCTTCGCCAGCAGTCCTTTGCCGCTCACGCGCTCTCTGGCATCGCCAGCGTCCGCCTGCTTGTCCGATTCGCCTGTCATAAGCCGTCAAAGTGTAACCAATAAGCCTCGTTAAATCAGGGATTTAGGCGCGCTGTGAGTGCTCCGCAGCCGGGTATTTCATGGCCATTGACATCCGCTCTCCGGATAAGAATAATACGCGGCTCTTTTGACTCACGGATCGAACAGTGGCGAACATCAAGTCTGCGAGAAAACGCGCCGTACAGGCCGAGAAAACTCGCAAGCACAACATGGGCCTGCGCTCGCGTATGCGTACCCACATCAAGAACGTCATCAGCGCGGTTGAAGCCGGCGATGCTGACACGGCACAGGCGGCGTACAAGAGCGCGGTACCGGTGATCGACAGCATGGTCAACAAGGGCATCGTGACCAAGAACAAGGCCGCTCGCCACAAGAGCCGCCTGAACAAGATGGTTAAAGCCCTGGCCGCCTGATTAACCTCCGAAACGGTCAATAAAAAGCCGCCCCCAGGGCGGCTTTTTTTGTGACCACTATCAACGCCGGCAGAACGTCGCTCGTCCAGACTGGCGGCATGAACTACGCTAGATACCTCGGGCTGGTCGCCGCCCTTCTGCTCGCCGCAGCCCCCGCCAACGCCGACGTCTGGAAATGGACGGATGTCAACGGCAAGACCCACTTTGTTGAAACCCGGACGCCGATCTATTGGTGGATGGACGAGATCGGCAAAGTTCACTACAGCGATTCACCGGATCATGAGGATGCGGTCGCCATCGAACTGGTCTGGCACTCGTCCGGGCGGCTGGATGCGGCGGTCAAGGACCACGAAGAACGACTGGCCTCCGGCAACTACGTCGAGACGGATAACGAACGCAAGATGCGCGAGGCGCAGGAAGCGCACTACTGCAAGCGTGTGCAGGAGATCTACGACTCCTACAAAAGCGCGCCTAAAATCTATCGAACCGACGAGAACGGCGAGAAAGAGTACCTGCGAAAGAGTCAGACTCGAGCGTTGATCAAAGATGTGAAAAGCAAGCGCGACACGCTGTGCAACTGACGCCTGCCCGCTAGGCGTCGTCCGCCGCTTCGGTTGCCTCCGCCGCCAGCTCACGCTGCTCCTCGAGATGCCGCATAACGGCCTGCGCCAGCGCTTCGGTGCCAGCGCCGGTTGCTGCGCTGATGGTAAACACCGGCGCACGCCACTGCAGTTCTTCCAGCAGCGTGTCTCGGCGTTGGGCCAGCTCGTTGTCGTCGAGCAGGTCGGATTTGTTGATGACCAGCCAGCGTGGCTTTTCTGACAGGTCCTCGGAGAAGTTCCGAAGCTCCTTACCGAGTGCGCTGACCACGTCGGCCGGCGATTCGGTCTCATCCAGCGGCGCGATGTCGACAACGTGTAGCAGCAAGCCCGTGCGTTGCAGATGCTTGAGAAACTGGATCCCGAGGCCAGCCCCGTCCGCGGCACCCTCGATCAGACCGGGGATATCGGCCATCACGAAACTCTGCAGTCGCCCGACCCGGACCACACCGAGGTTGGGATGCAGGGTCGTGAACGGGTAGTCGGCGATCTTCGGCTTGGCGTGCGACAACGAGCTGATCAACGTCGATTTGCCGGCATTCGGCATACCGAGCAACCCGACGTCAGCGAGCACTTTGAGTTCCAACGCCAGGTGGCGTCGTTCACCCGGCGTCCCCTGTGTAATTTTGCGCGGCGCGCGGTTCACGCTGCTCTTGAAGCGCGTGTTGCCGAGACCGCCCCGACCGCCCTCGGCGACCTGCTGGCTTTGCTCGGCCTCAGTGAGGTCGCAGATCAACTCACCGGTGTCGATGTCTCGAACGACCGTGCCGCAGGGAACCCGAACTTCAAGGTCGTCTCCGGACTTCCCGGTCTTGTTGCGACCCGCGCCGGGCTGACCATTTTCTGCGCGAAATTTTCGCGCAACACGAAAGTCCGCGAGCGTATTCATGGCCGGGTCGGCCACCAGGTAGACGCTGCCGCCGTGGCCGCCGTCGCCGCCGTCCGGGCCGCCTTTTTCGACGTACTTTTCGCGCCGGAAACTCAGGCAGCCATGGCCGCCGTTGCCGGCCATGACGCGGATGGTTGCTTCGTCGACAAACTTCATTTCAGGCTTATCCGGCGCTTACAAAAAACCCCGCATCAGCGGGGTTTCTCGTTGCGTGCTCTGCGCGTCGATCAGGCGTCGATGACGCTGACGAACTGGCGATTTTGCGGGCCTTTGCGCTCGAACTTGACCTGGCCGTCCTTCTTCGCGAACAGCGTGTGGTCACGGCCGATGCCGACATTCGCACCGGCGTGGAAACGCGTGCCGCGCTGGCGAACAAGAATGTTACCGGCGAGGACCTGCTGGCCGCCGTACATTTTCACACCCAGTCGTTTCGACTCTGAATCGCGGCCGTTCTTACTGCTACCGCCTGCTTTCTTATGTGCCATTGTCTGATACCTCGTCTATGGGACCGGCGGCGTCGCCTAGTCCTCTGATTTCTTTGCTGCAGCCTTCTTGGCAACCTTTTTCTTGGTCGTCGTCTTCTTGGCTGCGGTCTTTTTTGCCGCGGCTTTCTTGGCGGCCGGTTTCTTAGCTGCTGTCTTCTTGGCGGCCTTTTTCTTCGCGACCTTCTTCTTCGCTGCCGGTGCCTCGTCGTCAGCCTTCGTCTCGGCCTTCGCTTTCTTCGGCGCGCCGGCACCGATGTTCGTGATTTCGACTTCGGTGAAGAACTGGCGATGGGTGCCCTGGCGCAGGTAATTCTGGCGACGGCGGAATTTCACGACGTTGACCTTGCGACTCTTGCCCTGACGCAGGACCTTGCCCGAGACCGTCGTACCTTCAACCAGCGGACTGCCAACCGTCACGTCACTGCCCTCGCCGACCAGCAGGACTTCGTCGAAGCTGATATCGGCGCCCTCGTCGGCCTCGATCTTCTCGAGACGCAGGACGTCACCCTTTGCTGCGCGGTACTGCTTGCCACCGCTGCGAAAAACCGCATACATGCTAAAACTCCGTTGTGCGGGCCGCTCATTCGCAACCCACTGAGAAACAAGACTTTTCTGGTCGCGCCAGAGGATCCAGGATCCAGGCAGAGAGCTACCGAGCGCGAAAAAGAGCCGGAATTTTATAGATTCCCGTGCCCGGGGTCAATCAGCAGCCGGGCTAAAATGTATCGCCATTTCAAAGGCTTGGCGCGCGGTCGCCGGGTTACGTTTAGTGACTTTATTGTATCGCCAACCTAGTGGTTTTCAGGCATTATTTGCGCCGTATGCAACTCGCACAGACATCTCGCGAAGAGCTCACAATCACCGATGTGATGGAGCTCGCCCAGAGCGACATCGACTCCGTAGACCGCCAGATTTCCAGCAGCCTGGAAAGCGACGTTCAGCTCGTCTCGCAGGTTGCTGAGTACATCGTGCTCAGCGGCGGTAAGCGCCTGCGCCCGCTGCTCGTTCTTCTGGCCGCCCGGGCGCTCGGTTACACCGGTGAGCAGCACATCCGTGCAGCGACCATTATTGAATTTATTCACACCGCGACCTTGCTTCACGACGATGTCGTCGATTCCTCGGAACGCCGGCGTGGCAAAGATTCCGCCAACACCGTTTTCGGCAACCAGGCCAGTGTGCTGGTCGGTGATTTCCTGTACTCACGATCCTTCCAGATGATGGTCGACATCGGCAGCATGCGCGTGATGCAGATCCTCGCTGACGCGACCAACACGATCGCAGCCGGCGAAGTCATGCAGCTGATGAACGTCAACGATCCGGAAACCACCGAAGACAGCTATCGTGAAGTGATTTACCGCAAAACAGCCAAGCTGTTTGAGGCTGGCGGCCAGATCGCCGCCGTGCTGGCCGACGCGGCGAAACCGGTGGAGCGCGCGCTGCAGGACTACGGTCGCAACCTCGGTACCGCCTTCCAGCTGGTCGACGACGCGCTCGATTTCGCCGCGTCTCCCGAGGAACTTGGCAAAAACATCGGTGACGATCTCGCCGAAGGTAAACCGACGCTGCCGATGATTTTTGCCCTGCAGAAAGCCGACCCGGCAGGGCAAGAACTCCTGAAAACGGCCATTCTGGAAGGCAGCGTTGATCGCCTGGACGATATCCAGCAGATCATTGAGGCCACGGGCGCACTGAAATACACCGCAGACCGGGCGCAGGAAGCGGCAGACCTCGCCATCAGCGCGTTAAACGCAGTCCCGGATTCTGACTACAAGCAAGCCCTGGTCGCTATCGCCGACTTCTCGGTCCAGCGCCGCAGCTAGTTCTCCGGCTTATGTGCAGGATTCGTTGAATCCGCCCGACCGCTCCAGTAAACTCTCGCCGCTCTCAGGGGCCATGGCCGGCGCGTGACGCCCAGTCCGGAGATCCCGACTCGGACAACAACGGCCAACCTGGGAGAAATCGCGAAGATCGCCACCCGGCGAGATAAACGATGAACGGGGTGTAGCTCAGCCTGGTAGAGCACTGTCTTCGGGAGGCAGGGGCCGGAAGTTCGAATCTTCTCACCCCGACCAATCCAGCAAGAAAAAACCGCTGTCCTTACAACGCTGGGGAAGCGGTTTTTTCGTTCCGGGCTTGGTCGGCTTCGAATGAGCAAGTGCGATGCTTTTCAGACGCGCACAAAGCGGTCCCGACGGATGCGTTGCGACGCGACGAATCCAATCCTCTTGCTTGTAGCGAGAACCACCGCATCGAAACTGTGTTCACTTGTGAATGAGCAGTCTTTCTCCCCTTGCGTGAGAATAGTATTCGACTTTCACTTCAGACAACTCTGCGCGCACCAGCCCACAAATCGCAAGACCCTCCTCATCCAACTGATTCACCAAATTCTGATCTGAGAAACCAGAGTAGTGGGCGTGCTCATACCGATTTACCCAAGCACTCATTCTCTTTTGGGTCCGTTCATGGAGACCAAGCTCCTCGGGATGCAGATAACCGCCATTGACGGAATCGCGGATACCGGTCCCGGACAACTCTCCGTCGACGGTCAAATACAGCATGTCGGCCGATCACACCTCCGCGTAGTCGGTTTCAAAGAGACCACGCTCTAGCCAGTCTCTCCCGAAGGCCCAACAACCGCTCCACCGGCTCATTGGAAAACACAAACCGCAAATACCGCCCAGCTCGCTCATCGTCCCCCCACCCTGTCATCGGTGTTGCCGCGATCCGACCGAGTTCGAACGCCTTTTGTGACGCTTCCTCCGGCGTCATTCCCAAGGTCACGGTATCGATCAGCATCGACCAGCCACCGTCAGGCCGGATGGCCGGCAGGCCAGCCAGTTCGTCCAACACCACGTCCCGTCTCGCTCGCCACGTGGCCGTTGCCTCGGCAACGCCGTCATCCTCGGCGGTCAGCGCAGCCGCCGCCCCTGGCATCGCGATACCGACCTGGCAGACAACATTGCTCAGGCTGACGAGACCGATGTCGTTCATGATCGCGCGGGGACCCACCACCCAGCCTACGCGCCAGCCAATCATTCGGTATTCCTTGGACACGCAGCCAACCGTCACCGTGCGTTCGGCAAGCCCGTCAAGCGCAGCGGGATGCACCACGGGCCCGTCGACGTACAGCAGACGTTGCATCGCCGCATCATGAAGCAGCCAGGCGCCGGTCCGTTGCACAAGCTCCGCGATTGCTACCCATTCCTCCATCGTATGCACGATGCCACTCGGCATCGAAGGACTCATGGTGAGGACCACACGGGTTTTGTGGCTGGCAGCATCGCGCAGTGCATCGAGATCCAGTCGCCACCCGCCGTCAAGCACACGCAGCGGCACCAGTTTCGGCGCGCCACCGGCCAGTCGAATGCGATTGAGCAATCCCGCATACGCCGGATCGGTAATGACGACCTCATCGCCGGGCTCGAGCATCGCCAACAACGCGTTCAAAATGCCGGACAGTCCGCCGGCCGAGATGACGCACTGACTTTGCCAGTCGTAGTCGATGCCGGTGTCGACAGCCAGGTGCTGCGTGGCCGCCTGGCGAAGCGCATCCGATCCGAGAAAAGGCAGGTAGCTGTTTGCCCGATCGTCATCAATGGCGGCCCTGGTCGCATCCAGCGCAGCCCGCGGTGGACGCAGGTCGGTATCGAGATTCTCAAGTCGCAGCATCTCGCTATCCGCGACCGCGTCAGCGGCGTTGCCCATCTTGTCGACGCCGATTCCCGGAATATGAGCAAGTCGTGATACGCGCATGAGGTCCTCCCGAAGTGCGGGTGTTTCTCGATCGACGATACATCAGCCGCCGTTGCCAGGTGAAAAAAGACTACACTGCAACCTCGATTTTCTTCGAGGGCATTTCCATGGTCAGGGCAACTCTCTTTACAGCGTCACTGCTTGTACTTCTGACGGGCTGCTCAAGCCAGGACGCACCGGCCCCACTGCCTGAGCTTGTCACCCTGAGCGATCCAGGCGCGGTGGACGAGTCTCTGCAGGCGTTTGTCGACGAGGGGATTTTCCCGTTCCTGCATATGCGCGTCGAAGACAAATACGGGCGCCCCGTGTACCAAGGGAGCGCCGTGAGCGACACGCTGCTCCCCGGCGAGATCATCGATGAGAATACGTGGATTCGTATCTGGTCGATGAGCAAGATCATCACCATCTCCATCGCCATGGACCTGGTCGAAGACGGCCTCATCAAACTCGATGATCCGGTCACGAAATACATACCGGAGTTCGCCAACTTACAGGTCATTCGCGCAGCAGACGGCAATTTGTTCGGCGCACAAGACGACAAGGAGGCCGCCTGCCCCGGCACATTGGAGCCAGTCGAATCGACCATGACGGTCGAGCATCTGATCACGCATGAAGCCGGCTTCTACTACCCGACGACGGGCTTCCCCTGCCTGGATGACGCACTTGCCGATGCGCGCCTGCCGCGGGCGAACGACACGACCGACGCCGTCAATCGCATCAGCGAAATCCCGCTGCTGCAGGAACCGGGTGAACGCGACTTCTATGGCATCAACACGACGGTACTTGGCTTTGTCGCGGAGCGCGCCAGCGGACAATCGCTGAGTGAACTCGTGCGTGAACGCATCACGGCACCCTTGAGCATCGAGGGGCTGCAGTATGAGATGCCGAACGGTGTCACCTTGCTGCCACGCTTCTCGGGTGCTGATGGCGAACTGCGTTTTGCGACGCAAAGTGAACTGGATATTTTCGGGGACCAGCTGCCTGACTATGATCCGGACCGACCCTTGTACCTTGGCGGCGAAGGCATGCTGGCCACCACCGATGCTTACGCAGACTTTTTGCGGATGTTCATGAATCGGGGGGTGCTCGACGGGCACCGGGTCCTGGAGGAATCATCCGTCGAACGAATGACCTCGCCGCACACGCAGCTCGACAATGAATGGGGCTACAACGGCTATAACGTCTGGGTAAACAGCGGCAAACTTTACGACGGCAGCACCGGCGTTGGTGGACTCTGGACCGGCGGCGGCTACGAAGGCACACACTTCTGGATTGATACGGAACGCGAGCTGGTCGGCATTATCGTGACGCAGATCTTTTCTCCGGCACCGGCGGGACGTGGACGAGATGACCGCATCCGCGAGGCCTTCTACGCGCAACTTCCAAACGCCGATACAGCCACGCAGGCAGGTGAATAACATGACGGTTCTGAGAACACCCGAAGAACGCTTCGACAATTTACCCGGCTATCCCTTCGAGCCGAACTACGTGGAAGATCTGCCGGGCTTCGATGGCGTCCGCGTCCACTACCTGGATGAAGGTTCCAGGGATTCCGACGTAACCTGGCTGTGCCTGCACGGCGAACCGACGTGGTCCTACCTCTATCGAAAGATGATCCCGGTTTTTGCAGCGGCGGGTCATCGCATCATTGCACCCGACTTCATCGGTTTTGGTCGTTCCGACAAATTCGAAAACGACGATGACTACCACTTCGACATGCACTTCAACATGCTGGTCGCTCTCATTGAACGCCTCGACCTGACCAACCTGCGCCTGGTTTGCCAGGATTGGGGCGGACTCCTGGGACTCACGCTGCCGCCGGCCATGCCGGATCGGTTCACCGGACTGTTGGTGATGAACACGGCACTGAATACCGGTGACCTGAAACTCGGCGACGGGTTTTTGGCGTGGCGGGCATTCGCACGTAGCCATCCGGACATGGACGTGGCCGCTTTGATGCAACGTTCGACACCTGTCTTGTCCGACAATGAGGCGGCAGCGTACGCGGCACCGTTTCCAGACATCCGCTACAAAGCCGGGGTCCGGCGCTTTCCTGATATGGTCGCCGACCGTCCGGACATGCCGGGTGCGGAACGATCCCGGCAAGCGCGGGATTGGTGGTCAAACGAATGGACCGGCAAAAGCTTTATGGCCATTGGACAGCAGGATCCGGTACTCGGCCCGCCGGCAATGGCTTACTTGCGCAGCCAGATTCGAAACTGCCCGCCGCCGCTGGAAATCAGCGACGGCGGCCACTTTGTGCAGGAATGGGGCGAGGAGATCGCCCGGGCAGCGCTGAAGGCGTTGTAGCCCGCGTTGAACCGTGCAGCGTCAGTGTCGCTCCCACAGAGCCGTCTTGAACGCCAGCAACAGCTCGTGAGCTTCAAAGTTGGGTTCGTTAAACGACGGCGCATCAAACTGGAGGTTCTCCAGCTCGCGAATGCCCTCGTAGCGGCTGACATCGATCTCGTCAATGTTCTGAAACGCCATGCTCCAGTCGGGAAAGCTCCGGTACAGGATGTGTTCGTAGCGGAGTATGTCGATACGATCGTGCCGCGGATCCTGTTTCACAACGTCAAACAACTTACCAATTTCGTCATCGTCGCCTTCAAGCACCTGCATAAAGCGCTGGTTCTTGTACAACAGCATGCCGGTCAGTCGTCTCGCTTTATTGTTGCGACGGGCAACGGCCAACAGCTCGTCCAAAGCCTCGGAGGTCAAGGGCTCGGTCGCAACGCTGACGTAAATAAGGTGCGATAACACCTGCTCTGTCATTTTTTACCCGATCGGAAATGAGCGAGTCGCCAGTATAGAGTGTGGCCCATATCGGTAAGAGCGACGGGAAAAATGTCCCGCCTTATGTCGCATCGACCATATGCGTTCCCGTTTGACTTAAGACCCGGCGGAGAATTCCGGCTAAAAATGCGTCAAGACACCGACACGTCGGCCGATAACCTTCCTAACGAAGGTCAAAGGCCGATTCAGGGGAACCGCATGGCGAACACCATTTTGATCATTGAGAACGACCAACTGGTCAGCGCAGCCATGAGTCAGCGACTGGCGTCTTTCGGCTTTGATGTCTTCACCGCGTCGGATGTTGGAGAGGCCGACTCGATTGCCAACGAAAATCACCCCGACGTGGTTTTGATCGATACGTCGTTTACCCGGGATCAGCTTGGCGGCAACGTGCTGGAAACATCGGCATGGGCATCCGAGGTGCCGATCGTGTTGGTCGCGGAATCAGAGCGCCAGGTCGATGTGCATGAGTCGGTCAATGCCTGCGGACTGCTGGCCATGCCCTTCTCCGGTAATGACCTGCTCGATTCCGTCAGCAATGCCTTGTGGCAGGACGCCGAAGCAGCAAACGAGCCCTGGTAGATAATCGCGTTTTCAGACGCCCTGGTAACGGTCGCCGAAAACGCGCCGGCGCGAATGCGCCGGGCGTAGGGTCACCACGGGCCGCTCATCCCTGAGCATCGTGGTTATCTTTGTCTGAACCTGCGTTTCAAGATCCAGACGGTTTCCGGGCTTCCTCAGGATACGAATCGTATCCAGGCCGATCGATGCGGCTAGCGTACGTGCCGCATCAACCACCCGCTCACTCGGTGCGGCAAGCAGCAATACCCTCGCATCCGAGTCAGTGTCGACAAGATGATTAAGGAGGTCGGCGCCGCCCCGACCCAGCATGTTGAGGTCAAGCACAATAACCGTCGGCAACAATTGCGCCATGACCACTTCAAAGTCATCGATATACGCGGTTGAGTAAACACTGCAACCCAGTCGTTCCGCGGCAGCCGCGCACGCGTCGCGGACCGCTGCATCCGCTTCGACGATCAATATGCGACTTTTGCTGGTGATCATTTGCTACGCCCAAGTAGTGTACTGCCGGGTGTTACGCCGCCGACGCACGCTGAACCGGCCGGTGGCTTTCCGTCTCCGTGCGCTCCCGCACGAAGACGATGTACCGGCGATCCTCATCACGCGCCGGCATACAACTCAGTTCCGCAACGAACTTCTGTCCGCTCAGCGCCTTGCCGATAATCGAAATCGAGTTTCCGGAGCGACAGCAGGAGGGATCCTGCCTCACGAGCTCGGCGAAGGAGTCGAAGTCGTTGCTTTCGTTGTCGATGAATTCGCTGATCAGCCAATCGAGTTTCATCGGCATAAACATGTTTACGGGCCAGGAAAACAAGCGAGCGGCGGCCTGGTTTGCATCCGTGATTTCGCCTTTTTCGTTGACCGCGAATGCGCTGTCGGTGAACGACTCCAGCAACTCGCTGGTCGACTCCGGCGAATAATGCTCTTCGCGACGCATTCGCATTTCGCGAATCAAAAAGGAACTGGTGATCGCTGCGGCCACCGCGACAAGCGCGGCGACGGCGCTTCGCAGTGCCAGTGCCTCGCCGCTCGGTAGCAGCGCGTTTTGCATCGGTGTGCCGGCGAGTGTCGTGGTCAGAAAGGCATCGAGTAGCCAGCAGCACGCGCCAAAAAACATCGCGACCGCCAACGATTCAGGAACAAGCACGGGGTCTGCGACCGCAGCAACCCGGGTGCTTGTGCCTTGCCTTAACGACTCGTTTCTCATAGCTGTGCCTGTTTCACTGGCGTTTTCTGACGCTGACTATTCTCCGCCCATGGATCAAGGTCCACTATCGGGAATTATCTGAAATGGCCCGGGGATTTCCCCCCATTTGCGGAAAGCGGGTGTCGGATTAGTCGGCAATTCATGGTCAAATAAGCGCCGCGGCGGTCGTCAGTGGACAGGAATTCCAAAATCTGGTGGATTTAGCCGCCCCAGTCTGTCTCTCTCGGAGTTCATTCGATCGATGAACACGCGCTCGATACAGCCGACGATACTGCGATGGCCCTACTTCAGGCACGCGTGGCTGATCGTGCTCGCGACCGCTTTCGCGGTTGGTGGTCCGTTGTTGCTGGGCATGAACGTGCCGCTGCCATTCCTGACACTGCTGGTGGTGGTTGTGATCGCTGCGAGCCTTGGCGGGCTGGTCTCGGGAGTTGTTTCCGGCAGCATCGCCGGCAGCGTTATCTTCGCCGCCTACCTGGTGGGCGCCGGGCAACCGGTCGTTACCGGGCAGCTGTTCACCACGCTCAGTGGCACTTTGCTCATGCTCGGCCTGGGCAGCTACGTCGGTTTTATCCGGGGGAGCCTGAGACTGGTCGAAGAACAGCTGCTGCAGAACCAGTCGATGCTGGCCGACCAGGCCGACACCGCGTCCGACCAGGCCGATGAGCGCAGCGCGGAACTCGAACTCGTCAAGGATCGCCTGACTCAGGCACAACATCGACTGCGCAACGTCACCCGCCGATGGGTGGACACACAGGAAACGGAACGACGCAGCCTTGCCCGCGAACTGCACGATGACATCGGCCAGTGCCTGACCGCGCTGCGCATCAATCTTGAAAGCAACAAAAACCTGTTTGCCAGCGATCCGGCCGCGAAACGCTTCATCGAAACCTCGTACAAACTCGTCGATGAAGTAATCGCGAGCGTGCGCGAACTGCAATTAAACCTGCGGCCCAGCCTGCTTGATGACCTCGGCTTGTTCGCCGCACTGCGCGAATACGTCAACAAACAAATGTCGCGCGGCAACATCGCCCTGGAGTTTCGCACCACGGGCAGTGATGTGCAGATCGATCCGAGCCACAGCATCGCGGCCTATCGAATCGCCCAGGAAATTGTCTCCAACATCCAGCGGCATGCGCAGGCGAGCAAGGTGATCGTCAGCATCGACGTCAATCCGGCAAGCCTGACCATCGATGTCGTGGACGACGGTATCGGGTTCAGTGTTGACTCGAATGACGACGATTCACCGCACTACGGCCTGGCCAGCATGCGTGAGCGTGCGATGTTAATGGGCGGCACCGTCGAGGTATCCTCCGGCAGAGGTGAAGGAACGCGGGTGGTTCTGACAATGCCGGTGCGCAATGCTGAGGAGAGTGACGCCGCATGAACAAGCAAAAGGCCCTTCTGGTAGATGACCACAGCCTGGTCCGTAACGGCATTCGCGAGATGATCAACAGCAACAGCGATCACACCGAGGTTGTCGCCGAAACAGACAACGGACGTGACGGCCTGAAGATTCTTGGCGAGCGCGGGATCGATTTGCTGATTACCGACTTGTCCATGCCAGACATGGACGGTATTGCGCTGATCAAGGCCGCTCGCAAGCGACTGCCCGACCTGAACTGCATCGTACTGAGCATGCACACCGCCAACGAATACGTTGCCGCGGCGTTTCGCGCCGGTGCCTGTGGCTACCTGCACAAGAACGCGAGCACCAACGAACTGATGGAAGCACTGGATCAGGCGCGCAAGGGTGGCTACTACATGCACCCGAATATCGCCGGCTCACTGGTCGACATCCTGCGCCAGTCGGACGCATCGTCCGACCCCCTGGAACGCCTGTCGGATCGCCAGCGCGATGTCCTCAAACTGCTGGCCGAAGGCAACAGCACCAAGGCGATCGCCGAAATCATGAGCGTCAGCCCAAAGACGGTTGAAACACATCGTGGCGCCATCATGGAACGCCTCGGTATCCGCGACGTTCCGGGGCTGGTCAAGTTTGCGGTGGCGCACGGCCTCGTCGACCTGGAGACCTGGTAGCGCCCGGCTACCCCGAGTAACCGAACAAGCGCTCGTCCCTGATTTTAGCGGCCACCTGCTCCGGTACCTTGTCGACCCAGCTCGACTCGCCGGCGGCAATCTGCGCCAGCACATCGTGTGAGAAAATATCCAGGTACTCTTCAGAAGCGCCCTTCAGGGGTACCACGCAATCGCGCGCCACGAGATAGTCCAGCAGGTGCGACAAGCCATTGTCGAGTTGCAGTGATTCGATATTTTCTACCTTACCGCTGGTCGGGTTTTTCAGCGGATAAATCAGTAGTTTTAACTGGTTCTTGAACAAGCGGCCGAAGCTCTCGAGAATGCCGCCCTGGAGCTCCTCGTAGTATTGCTCGTCGAAGAGACTCTTCAGGCTCGCGAGGCCCATGGCGATGCCAATCGGTCGGTCGGTGTAGCGGTACAGATAGGCGGCCAGCCTGAAATAGCGCAGGTAATCCGAAATCATGACGGCACAGCCGGTCGAGGAAACGACCTCAGCGCGACTCAGGAAGTCGTTCAGGCACACCTCGGAGTCTTCCTTCAGGCTGTGCATCGAAATTTCCATGATCGGCATCGTGTCCCCGGGTTGGACGCCGGCCTGCTGTTCAAAGGCTTTGAGCGACGACTCCAGCATGTCCATATTGACGTGCGTAATGGGACGAAAGCGTCCACGCTGGACGAGCACCGGCTTCTTGCGAAGCGCCTCTGACGGCTGCAGCACGGTGCCGTCCGAGGCAAACATCGCTGCACCGGAGAGACCGAGCTCAACGAGTTTCAAAGACAGAATACGATTATCGACGCCGTCGAATGCCGGGCCACTGACATCGATCATGTCCACCTCGATGCGCCAATCCGACAGGCTTTGTCGCAGCAACGACAACATCGTCTCCGGTTCCTGATGGAATCGGTAGGCCGCATGCACGAGATTGACGCCAACGATACCTACGGCTTCCTGCTGGGCGGCATTGTTATCGTCCAGCAAGCGAACGTGAATAATGATCAGGTTGTCATCACCACCCGGTGTCGCCTGGAAGCGCAGCCCCATCCACGCGTGACACTCGTTGTTACCCCGGAAGTTCCGCGCCGACACGGTATCGGCAAAGGTGAAAAAGCAGGTATCTGCACCCCGCTTTTCGGTCAGGCGCTCACGGTTGAGCTTTTGCTCATATTCCAGCATCGCCTCCAGTCGCATGCGACTGACGTAGCGGTCGCTCGTACCGTAGATGGCGTCACTGACCTGCATGTCGTAGGCAGACATGCTCTTGGCAATCGTTCCGGCAGCGCCGCCGGCCTGAAAAAACCAGCGCACCACTTCCTGCCCGGCACCAATCTCTGCGAAACTCCCGTACAGGCTGTCATCGAGATTGATATCGAGCGCTTTTTGCAGCGTCGAAAGCTCGTGAGTCACGTGTATCCCCATCATCCACCGGCCTCATACGCCCTATCGGCGTGTGGCCATGCTTGCTTGAATTCTATGAAACACCGGCATTCCCATCCACGGCGCCCTGTCAGCCCCTGAATCCCGATAGTTTGCATAATACTGTGACCTGTGTAGCGTCTCCAAGCCCTTGTTTTTCGATAGCATTTGGTCTCTCGTGGACGGATACCACGAATCAACGGAAATGAGCTCTAGTTACAGACATATTTTTGCCGGTCTGGCGTGCCTCGCCACGCTCGCTTTCGCGCGCCCTGTAGACGCGGCGCCGGGCGATATTCTGTACAGCGACGACTTTAACGACGGCAGCATCGCGCCCTGGACACGGTCGAATAACTCCCGATCCAACGTGTCCAACATTGCCGGCTTTGCAAACTCCGGATTCGGCGCCTTTACCCGGCGTGGCCCGGTCACCGTGACCGGCCCGACGTTTAACGCGGCCGTCCCGGGCGCCGAGCTGTCAATCTGGGTGCGCCGCGGCAGCGACGCATTCAGTGAAGACACCGACGCCAATGAAGATTTCGTTATCGAGTACCGCCGCACCGACAACAGCTGGGGGATTCTGGCCAGTTACCTCGGTGCCGGCACCAACGGCCAGATATTTACCGACTCCTTCGTGCTTCCGGCGGACGCACTGCACGGATCGGCCGCGCTGCGCGTACGGCAGACGGCCGGCAGCGGTACCGACTTTGACTACTGGCATTTCGACGATGTCGTCGTCACCGAGATCGCCGCGGCGCCGCCGGTGGGCGTCGGCAGCTGTGACGAGTTTGAGTCCGGCCTGACAAACTGGACCATCGCGGCCGGTACCGGTGTCGCGGGCATTAACAGCAACACGTTTTTGTCACCGGGCAATGCGCTGTTCCTGAACGGTGGCACGGTGGACGTGACGTCGAACGTCATCGACACCAGCGCGCCTGATTTTTCCAATCTGACGCTGTGGATTCGACGCGGTGCGGACAGCTTCTCCGAGAACCCGGACGGCGGCGAAGACTTGCAGGTGCAGTATCTCGACGACACCAGCACGTGGCAAACACTGGAAAGCTTTGCCGGCGGCGGCTCCCCCGGACAGATTTTCACGCGCAGCTACAACTTGCCGGCCAACGGCCGGCACGCGGGTTTTCAGATCCGATTCCGCCAGCTGGGTGGCTCTGGGACGATCTACGACTTCTGGCACCTCGACGATGTGTGCTTCGAGCAGATCCTGTTACCGACTCTGCAGGTCACCAAGGTCGCACAGACCATTTCTGATCCGGTGAACGGTACGGTGAATCCGAAGTCGATACCGGGCGCCGTGATTCGATACACGGTCACTGTGACCAACACCGGCGCCGGCACCGTGGACGCCGACTCACTGCGACTGTCCGATCCGCTGTCAACGGACTTCGAACTGTTTATCGACGATGACAGCGGCGATCCGATCGTCTTTACGGACGGCAGTACACCCAGTGGCCTGAGTTTCAGCTACCCGGCCAATGTGCAGTTCAGCAACCAGCCCGGTGGCACCCCGTACGGCTACACGCCGGTGGATCCGGGCGACGGATTTGATCCGGCCATTACCGGGTTCGAACTGGCGCCGACCGGCACCATGGATGCAGCTTCCGGCGGCAACAACCCCAGCTTCACCTTCACCTTCCTGGTGCGCCTGCGCTAGCGTTGACTTAGGTTTGCGGCATTGTCATCGTGCGACGATGCCACCGCTTTCGATAAGGTCAAAATTACCGCAGGTCGGTACTACCATTTTTACCGTCATGAGCAAGCTTGCGACGGAACACGGCGCTATCAACCTGTCGCAGGGCTTTCCCTCGTTTGATCCGCCAGAACCGCTGCTCGAGCGTTTCGAATTCCATCTCCGACACGGTGCCAACCAGTATGCGCCGATGCCCGGAGAGCCGGCGCTGTGTAGTGCGATCGCTGACAAGATCGAGCGCATGCATGGCTACCGACCGGATCCGGTCGACGAACTCACCGTCTGTACCGGTGCCACGGAAGGCCTATTTTGCGTCATTACCGCGGTTGTCCGACCGGGCGACGAAGTGATTGTCCTGGACCCCGCTTACGATGCGTACGAACCCGCCGTCGCGCTCGCTGGCGGCATCACAAAACACGTTCCGATGCTGATTGGCGACGGTGAATTCCGTCCGGACTGGCAAGGTGTCGCTGACACGCTGACCAAAAACACAAGGCTGCTGATACTCAATTTTCCGCACAACCCGACCGGCGCGATTCTGAGCACGGAGGATCTCGATATCATCGCCGAGCTGCTGCGGGATTCCGATGTTCTGATCGCGGCCGACGAAGTGTACGAACACATCCTTTTCGACAATGCGACCATGGTCGGCGTTGTCGGGCACGATGAGTTGCGCGAGCGGAGCTTCGCCGTGTCGTCGTTTGGCAAGACCCTGCACGCGACGGGCTGGAAGGTGGGCTATGTTTCGGCGCCGCCGACGCTAAGCGCGGAATTCCGCAAGCTGCACCAGTTCGCGACCTTCGCCGTCAATACGCCGGCGCAACAGGCGATCGCCGATTTCCTAACCGGGCATGCGACGTTCATCGAACAGCTCTCGACCTACTACCAGCAAAAGCGCGACCGCTTTGTTCGTTTGCTCGACGATTCTCGTCTCGAACTCGTACCGTCACGCAGCACGTTTTTCCAGTTGGTGGACTACTCGGCGATCAGCGAGGAAGCGGACACGGAAATTGCCCGTCGCTGGACCGTCGAACATGGCGTCGCCTCGATACCGCTGTCCGTCTTTTGCCAGCAGCCGTTGACAGGCCAACGGCTGCGGTTCTGTTTCGCCAAGGATGACGCGACGCTGGAAGACGCCGCAGAAACGCTGTGTCAACTGTAAACGTCGGCGTCGAGCTAAACCCCGATTAACGTCTAGCGACGACTTTCCTTCGCGACCAGTTCCTCGGGTGGCAAGACCGCCTCGATGCGCTGCATCACGTCCAGCTTGCAGACCATGTCGTGGATATAGTCGAGGTTGTCGGTTTCCAGCACCAGTACATCGCTCAGCGTGTAACGCGCAATCCAGTCCTCGTACAAACGATCCAGGCGCTTCAGATACGCCAGCGGCACGTCCTGCTCCATGGCGCGACCGCGCAGCTTGATGCGTTTTCTGAGTGTCCGGGTTGAGCAACGCAGATAGATCATCAGGTCCGGCGGCCGAATCGCGTCGAGAATTGCGGCGTACAAGGCCTGGTAGGTCTGCCAGTCCCGCTTGGAAATCTTGCGCATCTGGTGCAGCGCGGTCGCAAAGATCTCGGCGTCTTCGAAAATGGTCCGGTCGAGCGCTACGACGCCCGGCTGGCGATCGAGTTCCTGATGCAAACGGAACTTGTTGCCGAGGAAGTAAAGCTGCGACTGGAATGCCCAGCGACGCATGTCCTTGTAGAAATCGGCCAGGTAGGGGTTTTCGTCGTTCGGCTCGTAGAACGGCTGCACGTTATAGTGGCGCGCAAGAAAATCGACCAACGTCGACTTTCCAGCCCCCATATTGCCGGCGATGGCGATTGAGCGTTTCATTGGCGGTAACCTTACCGCATTGTCGCGGCACCAGCTGTCGCTAACTCGACGGGAGACCAGTAAGCATGAGCATCGAAGTTCGCAAGGTACTGTTCAGTGCCGAGGAAATTGACGAAAAAGTTGCCGAGCTCGCGCGTCGCATTTCTGAGGATCACCGCGACCCGGGACACGTGGTTCTGATCGGCATCCTGAAAGGCTCCTTCATTTTCCTCGCCGACTTAAGCCGTAAGCTCGACATCGATCGCACGGTCGAATTTATCGCCGTTTCCAGCTACGACGGTTCGACCAGCGGTGCGGTTCGAATGATCATGGACATGCGAGGTGATATTGCCGGTAAGCACGTCATCATCGTCGAGGACATCATCGACACGGGCAATACGCTGAAGTACCTGATCGAGACACTGACATCCCGCCGTCCGGCCTCGCTGCGCACCTGCGCGTTGCTGCACAAAACCGAGGCCACGGTTGTGGACATCCCGGTGGACTACATCGGCTTCCAGATTGGCGATGAGTGGGTCGTCGGATACGGACTGGATTTCGACGAGTTCGGGCGCACGCTGCCCTACATCGGAACGATTGATCCGCAGAACTGAGCGGGATCGGGACTGAAACTGACCGATTAATCGAAACGCCGTCGCGGCTGGCGGCAAAAAAAAAACGGCCCACCCGGAGCCGTTTTTCTTTGCTACCTACGTTTGTACGTAGCGCCTGGCCCCCCTGATTCCCCCGCCAAGCCGTACTTGAGGTATCGAGCGTCTGTTGTTGTGCTTTAGCGACGCTTCGATGACGTGACGATCCCAAAAAACCCGGGGTGTGTCAATAAAAACGTGTCTTTTTGTATCAAAAATGTCGCATTGGGGCCGGCACGTTGCGAAAAAACTACACAAGAGGCCCGGATTCCGGCTCAACAACGTTCGCCAGGGTGCCCGCCCGGCCCAGATCCACCTCCAGACGGTCGCCGGGTTTCAACCACACGGGCGGCGTTCGCGCGGCACCGACGCCGCCGGGCGTGCCGGTCACAATGACGTCACCGGGTTCCAGCCGCGTGAAACTCGAGCAGTACGCGACCAGCGCCGGCACGTCGAACAACAGGTCACCGACGCTGGCCGACTGCATCAGCTCACCGTTGAGCCGCGTCTCCAGCCGCAATTGCCGCACATCGCCAACCTCGTCGGGCGTGACCAGAGCGGGTCCTGCGGCGCCGCTGCGCCAGAAATTCTTGCCGGCGGTGAACTGGGTTGTGTGTCGCTGAAAATCGCGAACACTGCCATCCATGAAGGGCATAAACCCCGCGATGACGGCCTCGGTGTCCTCCCGGGCTACCCGCTGGCAGCGCTTGCCGATCACCAGCGCCAATTCGCCTTCGAAATCGTAGTGCTCGGAATTCGGCGGCATCGCCAGCGCAGCACCGTGACCAACCACCGAGTTGGCGAAGCGCACGAAGACCAGGGGCTTGTCCGGTGGCTCCCGGCCCATCTCGCGTATATGCGGCAGGTAATTCACGCCGACACAAAGAATTTTGCCGGGCGCTGGAATCGGCGGCAGCAGCGCGTCAGGAGTCACCTTGCCAGACGGCTTTACAAGCTCGGGATCCGACTGTCCATTGTGCCCGAGCAGCGTGGCTAGGTCGGGAAATCGCCGGTACGTCGCCTCCGGCAACCGAAACGTGTCGCCGTCTACGCTCAGCCCATAGCTTGGGCGGTCTTCATGGATAAAGCTGACAAGTCGCATGGTTTTTCCCGAGCACAAGCCGCGCACTATACGCGCTATCGGGTCACGACTTCTCCCAGCGCCCTCGCAGGGCTAGACTGTGGCGCCATGAAAACGCTAACTCTGATCCTCGCGCTGCTGCCCTTCGCCGCCAGCGCCACACCCACCGTATTTACCAACGCCAACGGCTACACGTCGACCAATGACGGGATTGTCCAGTTTCGTTCGATCGTTGTTGGCGAAGACGGCCGCATACTCGAGACCGCCAGCGACGAGCTTGCCGGCAACTACACGGATGCCGAAGTTGTCGACTTGAACGGCGCGACGGTACTGCCGGGCCTTACCGACGCGCACGCGCACCTGCTCGGTCTGGGCGCGCTGCGCACGCAGCTAGACTTGTTCGGAATCGACAGCCTGGAAACGGCGGTCGACATGATCGGTGACTTCGCCCGGCGCAATCCCGGCTCAGGCTGGGTGCTGGGCCGTGGCTGGAACCAGGTGCTGTGGGAATCGAATGAGTTTCCGACCGCGGCGGATATCGATGCCGTCGTCAGCGAGCGACCGGTCTGGCTGCGTCGCGTAGACGGCCATGCCGGCTGGGCCAACAGCAAGGCACTCGAACTCGCCGGCATCGACAACGACACGCCCGACCCGATCGGCGGCAAGATCATTCGTGACGAGAACGGCAAAGCCACCGGCACCCTGATCGACAAAGCCATGTACATGGTCACTGCACAGGTACCGCCGCCAACCAAAGCCGAGATTCGCAGCTCCTACCAGGCCGCTTTCGCCGACGTGAACTCGCAGGGCATCACCGGCGTTCACGATGCGGGCATCGCCAAGGAACACGCCGAAGTCCTGCTCTCGATGGCGGATGACAAGGAAATCAGTATCCGGTTCTACGGCATGATTTCAGGCGCCGGCGACAACCTCGATGCCATCGGCAAACCGATCGTCGCGTACGGCGACGACCATCTCGACATTCGCTCGGTCAAGCTTTACCAGGACGGCGCGCTGGGCAGTCGCGGTGCGGCCATGATGCAACCCTACGCGGATGACCCCGAAAATCGCGGCCTGCCCTTCTGGACGGCCGACGAACTCTACGAAAAAGTCGCCAAAGCCGACCGCATGGGGTTCCAGGTGGGTATCCACGCCATCGGTGACAAAGGCAATCGCATGTGCCTTGACGCTTTTGAAAAAGTCCAGGGTGGCGAACCGTCAAAGCACCGGCACCGCATCGAGCACTCGCAGATCGTCGCGGTCAGCGACATCGAGCGATTCGCGGAACTCGGCGTTGTGGCTTCCATGCAGCCAGTCCATGCCACCAGCGACATGAACATGGCCGAAGACCGCGTCGGCCCGGATCGCATCAAGGGCGGCTACGCCTGGCGCAAGATGCTCAACAACGGAGTGGTCATTGCCAGTGGTTCGGACTTCCCGGTCGAACTCGTCAACCCGTTCCACGGTCTGTACGCCGCGGTATCCCGCCAGGATCGCGGCGGTATGCCGGCCGGCGGCTGGTATCCGGCAGAAGCCATGAACCGGGCCGAGGCGCTGCATTCCTTCACGCTGGCAGCCGCATTCGCTGCCCACCAGGAAGACCGCCTGGGCAGCCTTGAGGCCGGTAAGTGGGCCGATTTCATTGTTGTCGACCGCGATTACTTCGAAATCGACGTCAGCGAGATCGACGACATTCAGGTCATGCAGACCTGGGTGGCCGGCGAAAAAGTCTATGACCGGGACAGTATTGAGTGATCGTTGAGCAGCTGTGGGTCGGTAACAGCTACCGCAATTTCAATTATCTGATCGCCTGCCCGGCGACCGGCGACGCGCTGGCCATCGATCCTCTCGACTACGAGCAGTGCCTGCGCGTCGCCCGTGAACGTGGCTGGACGGTTAGCAAAATCGTCAACACCCACGAGCACGGCGACCACATCGGCGGCAACAAGGCGATGGTCAAGGCGACCGGCGCCGTGATTATCGCGCACAAGGACGCCGGTCCACGTATCCCCAATGTTGGCCGTGGCGTGGCTGCCGGCGACGTCATCACGGTCGGCTCCAGTGTGGAACTGGAGTGCCTGGACACTCCGGGACACACCATGAGCCACGTCTGCCTGCTATCGCGCACGGATCCGCCCGCGCTTTTCAGCGGCGACACCATGTTCAATGCGGGCGCCGGCAATTGCCACAACGGTGGCCACCCGGAGGAACTGTACGAGACCTTCATCAACATCCTCGACAAGCTGCCGGACAACACGCGCATCTACCCAGGACACGATTACCTGCTTAATAACCTGAGCTTTACGCTCGATCGAGAGCCCGGCAACGACTACGCAAAGACGATGCTGGAACGGCACCGAAACCAGGATCCGGCCAGTGCCTACGTCACGACGCTCGCCGAAGAGCGCCGGATGAATACGTTTTTCCGGCTCGACAGCCCCGGCGTCGCCGAAACGCTGGAAGCCGAGTACGGCACTCGCTTCAACCCAAAACAGACATTCCTGAAGCTCCGCGAGCTCAGAAACAACTGGTAGCGTTTCTGTGATATCGCGAGACCGGCAAGGTGGCTATAATGCGCCCCTTTTTGCCGGCCTCCCCCATGAATCCGACCGAAAAACTTCGCAATATCGCGATAATTGCCCACGTTGATCACGGCAAGACCACACTGGTTGACCGTCTGCTGCAGCAGTCCGGGACCCTGGACGAACGGGCAACCATCCCGGATCGCGTCATGGACTCCAACGATCTGGAGCGCGAGCGCGGCATCACGATTCTGTCCAAGAACACCGCGATCAAGTGGAACGACTGGCGCATCAACATTGTCGACACACCGGGACACGCGGATTTCGGCGGCGAAGTTGAGCGTGTTCTGTCGATGGTCGATGGCGTGTTGTTGCTGGTCGACGCTGTTGACGGCCCGATGCCGCAGACACGTTTCGTCACGCAAAAGGCCTTTGCACAGGGCTTTACCCCCCTGGTCGTTATCAACAAGATCGATCGCGACGGGGCGCGACCTGACTGGGTACTGGATCAGACCTTCGACCTCTTCGACCGTCTGGGTGCGAGCGACGAACAACTCGACTTTCCCGTCGTCTACGCATCCGCTTTACAGGGATTTGCCGGCCTCGACGCCGATGTGACCGACGGCGACACGACGCCGCTACTGCAGGCGATCATCGATCACGTCCCGCCGCCGAAAGTGAAGGCCGACGGCCCGCTGCAGTTGCAAGTGTCGAGCCTCGACTACAACCCCTATGTCGGTGTTCTTGGCATCGGTCGTATTGCGCGCGGCACGGTCAAGGCGAATTCGCGCGTCAGCCTTGTGAAAAACGATGGCAAGAAGACGTCGGGCACCCTGGCCAAGCTCTACGGCTTTCACGGTCTTGAGCGTGTTCCGGTGGACTCTGCCGGTGCGGGCGACATCGTTGTGTTCTCAGGCTTCGAAGATCTGCAGATCTCCGACACAGTGTGCGACAAGGACCAGCCGGACGGTTTGCCTCCACTCAGCGTGGACGAGCCGACCATCAGCATGACCTTTCAGGTCAACAAGAGCCCCTTTGCCGGCCAGGAAGGCAAGTACCTGACAAGTCGCCAGATACTCGAAAGATTGAACCAGGAGCTGAAACACAACGTCGCCCTGCGAGTCGAGGAAACCAATGACCCCGACAAGTTCATCGTCTCGGGACGCGGCGAACTGCACCTGTCTGTGCTGATCGAGACCATGCGTCGCGAGGGCTTCGAACTCGCTGTTTCACGCCCGTCGGTCATCGAGCACGTGGTCGACGGCAAAGTGGAAGAACCCTACGAGCTCGTGACCGCCGACTTCGAAGAGGATTACCAGGGCTCCGTCATGCAAAGCCTCGCGGAGCGCAAAGGCGAGCTCCTGAACATGACGTCGGACGGTCGCGGCCGTATGCGCCTCGAGTACCGCATTCCGGCGCGTGGGCTGATCGGTTTCCGGACACAGTACCTGACGATGACGGCCGGAACGGGACTCTTGTACAGTGTTTTCGACGCCTATGGACCAAAGGCAAAAACGGATATCGGCCAGCGCAACAACGGCGTGATGGTGTCGAACGTCCAGGGCAAGGCATTGGCCTTCGCTTTGTTTAACCTGCAGGAGCGCGGCTCGTTGTTTATCGGTCACGGCAAGCAGGTGTATGAAGGGATGATCGTCGGTATTCACAAGCGCGGCAACGACCTGCCGGTCAACCCGACCAAGGGCAAACAGCTTACGAATATTCGCGCGGCCGGCACCGACGAAAACATACAGTTGACGCCGCCGCTAAATTACTCGCTCGAACAGGCGCTGGATTTCATCGACGATGACGAACTCGTTGAAATTACGCCGGAAAGCATCCGTCTTCGCAAAAAACTGCTGGCCGAGGGCGAACGGCGACGCGACGCAAGACTGAAAAGTAAAGCCGAGGCTGAAGCCTAGAAACTGACTTCGGCGGCCAGCTGGTTCAAGCGGCGGTCGCCCGGGTCACGCGCCGCGACCCACAGCCAGTAAAGCGCGTGGTAACCCCGCTCGTAAACGGCGAGGCGCGCCAGCATGTCATCGTTGCAGGTGCCGAAATAGGCCTCGGTGAGTACCCGGGCCTCACTTGCGGTGAGCTTGTGGTGCGCGATCAGCGTGGCGAGATCGAACAACGGCGAATTATCGCAGGCGTATTCCCAGTCAATGATACGTATATCGTCATCGAGCAGAATATTGCCCACCACCAGGTCGTTGTGTGAGAAGACAATCTCGGTGGACTCCCACGGCAGCGCCGCCACGGCCGCTAGGCAGCGTTCAGCGGTTTTCTGATCCGGTGCAAGCGTCGCGTAGTGCACCGCCGCGGCCATCCCGTTGAAGCGCTGTCCGCACAGGGGTAACTGGTGCATCTCGCGCAGGCGCAGCCCGATGCGCACCAGCATCTCGTCATTGTGGAGATCCGTCTCAGTCAGCACGCGACCGTCCAGGTACTCGGTCAGCATGCAATCGTCATCGACGTAGTAAACGCCGGGTGCGATGCCACTGGATGCCGCCAGTTGTTGCAAATCAGCTTCATCGTGCCGCGACCGCTTGAATGGCTCCCGGGTGGCCTCTTCGTATTTGAACATGGCGCGTCGGCCGCTGAGAGTGAGACGATAGGCGGACCCCGAATGTCCCTGATCCACGCGTTCGATATTGGCAAATCGCCATTCCTCGACGCGCTCCAGCAACATTGAACGGACCTTAACCTGTGACATGCACTCTCTGCTCCATAGATCGTTTCCACGCCGCGATGCCAAACGGGATCATCGCGAGGTACACAAGAAACAAAATCGACGTCAGGTACAAATCTCTTGATAAATATAGACCAATCGAACCTAAGTCTATGATTAACCAGTAGTACCAGTTCTCAAAAACCTTGCGTGCAACCAGCAAGGTTGCCCAGAACGCACCGAACGTCGTCAGGGAATCGAAGAATGGCAGGGCCGCATCGGTCCACGACGATAGCGCGTAGCCGCTGATCGCACTGAGTCCCAGTATTACGACCACCGCGATGATGTGAATGTTCAACGACCAGCGCACAACCCGTCGCTTGTCCGTGGCGTCACGGCCGTGCGTCCACACCCAGAATCCGTAGGCGGCCATCAACAGGTAGTACGCATTCAGCAGCGACTCCATGTACAACTTCGCGTCGATGAACAGGACCACGTAGGTGCCCGAGCTGATCGCCGCGAAAAACCAGCAGGCGATGTTTTCGCGTATCGCGAGAAGCAGATAGAGAATCGCTGCGACCACGGCCACCCACTCGGCGGTCGACGTTGCCGCGACCTGTTCCAAGAACAGTTGCCACATGCGGTCTAGTCCTCGAGCGGGTTGTTCAGGATCTTGATGGTGAATATGGCCTTCGGCAACCGCTCGAAAGTCGTCCGAATCTCCGCGTTGAGTGCCGACATTACAAGCTCATACTCGCCGCGCAACTGCGTGCTCAGGCGATTGGTCTCGACCTCGATGTCATCGTGCCGGTTGAGCCGCTCGATGACGTCCTTGATCGGTGGAATGAAATCGGCGTCAAACGGATACAGGCTGATATCAACAGCTACTTGCATGCTCAGAATCTCCACTCCAGTGTTGCGCCCACCAGGCGCGGGTCGCCGGCACGCGTGTACACCGTATCTTCAAAGTCCGGCGGTTCATTGCCGAAGAAGAAACCGCGAACCGCGTACCGCTCGTCAAACAGGTTTCTTGCCCACAGGGTTGCAGTCCATGCATCACCCCGGAATCCGATGCGCGCATCAGCCAGCGCATACGCCTCCGACTGGTTGTCGTGACTGGTGCCGAAATAGAACGCATCAACGGCTGATGCGTTGGCCGACACAAACCAGCCGCTGGTCGAATCCCAGCTCACGCCGGCAGATGCGGTGTAGTCCGGTGCGTGCGCCTGGCCGCGACCCGACAGGTCTGCCAGCGGCGAGTTGTACTCATCAAACTCGGCGTTCAGCAACCCCACAGCCAGCCACAGGGTCACCGAGTCGCTGGCAAAATACTGCGCCTCAATTTCGGCACCCAGGGTCTTGCCTTCCGCGGCGTTGCCGGTAATGAAAATGAACGACGCCGGGTCACCCGGGTCAACCTGGAACGAGGTACGAACCTGCTGGTCGTCCCGACGGTTATAGAACACGGCGGCATTGACGAGATGGCGCTCGCCCATGTGCTTGACGCCCAACTCCACGTTCCACATGCGTTCGTCAAAGAAGTCTCGCAGCTCCTCCGGTACGAAGCCGAGGTTAAAGCCGCCCGCCTTGAAGCCGGCCGATAACGTGGAATAGACCGTTGTTGCCGACGACCACTCGTGGCTCAGCGACAGCTCGCCACCCCACATGGTTTCCGACTGTGACTCGTCGAGACCGGCGGTATCCGCATAGTCTGCGTTTCGACGCTCCAGGCGCAGCCCGGTGGTCAGTCGTGTTCGCTCACCGAGCGCTATGTCGAGCTGGCCAAACAGCGCGACATTGGTGGATTCAAAATTGCTTCGAAGCTCGTCAAACAGGCTGTCGGAGAAGCTGAACGCCGGATCGATGTAGGTGCCCTCGTTTATCGATACGAAGTCCTCGTCAAGGTTCAGCGCGTAGACACCAAACAGCCAGTCGGTGCTGTCGCCGAAAATCGGCGCAGTCGACGTCAGGCGCAATTCCTGGCTGATGGTGAGTCGTTCGCGATCAGCCAGTGACGTAAAGTCGTAGGTAATCGGCGCCCACGCCGGCTCGCTGCCCCAGTCCGCATCGAAGCTGAAATCGATATCGGAATCGGCGACGGTTGTGATCGATGTCAGTCGCGCGCCGGCAAACTCCGCCCAGTTCAAAGCCAAAGACAGACCGGTGCTCTGCTGTGCATCACGGCCGGGCTTATCCGACAGCATCGTCAGACTGTTGTCGATGGCAAAGGCGTCGTAGCCGTTGTCCATATCGGCAAGCAACAGGGTCGCATCGGCGGTGAAAACATCGCTCGGTGTGTAGCGCAGCTTGAGGCGCGCCGTTTGCTCATCACGGCCGTTGGTGTCGTCGCGGCCAAGAAACGCATTGTCACGAAAGCCGTTGCTTTCGTACGACTGCGCGCTGAAGCGAAACGACCAGCTGTCGGAGAGCGTGCCGCCGAAAGCAGCCGCCAGTGACAGGGTGTCGTCGTCGGCAACGGACGCCTCGACACGCGCAGGGGCATCGGGCGCTGCGGTCCGTATATAGATCAAGCCGCCAAGCGCGTTTGCGCCATAGCGTGTGCCCTGGGGGCCGCGAAGCACCTCAATACGTTCGACATCAAACAGCGTCGCGACGGTGCCAATACCGCTGAAATCGATATCGTCGATAAGAAAGCCGATCGACGGGTTCGGTGCACCCTCGTACTGGGATCGCTCACCGACCCCGCGGATCTGCAGGTACCGTGCGCGATTGCCGTCGCCCGACCAGTTCAGGTTCGGGATGGATTTAATCAGCTCCTCGAAGTGCTGGTCGCCAAGCGCATCGATCTGCTCGGCGTCCAGCAGCGTAATACTGGCGGCAACATCCTGCAGCGGTCGTTCGCGATAATCTGCCGTGACAACGATCTCGTTGAGTACGTCGTCGGCAACAGCGGGTGCACAAATAAGCAGCGCGGCGAGACACCGCAGCGAATTCTTGATCATGTTGTTCTTCCTACGCCGGCATTACCCGGATCAGGTTCGAGGGTTCCCGCATCCGCGGATCTCAGGTCAGGAGACCACCCCTGTGGTTGTGGTGGGCTAAGCGCCCGGTTTTTCCAGTCGGGCGATCAGGCTGGAGGTATCCCAGCGCTCACCGCCCATGGCCTGTACGTCCGCGTAATAGCGGTCGACCAGCCGTGCAAGCTCGAGTGTAACACCGTTCTTTTCAGCCTCGGAAAACGCGATCGCCAGATCCTTGCGCATCCAGTCCACGGCGAAGCCAAAATCGAATTCACCGTCACTCATGGTTTGCCAGCGGTTGTCCATCTGCCAGGATTGCGCAGCGCCCGCAGAGATTGCGCTGATCACTTTTTCGACGTCGAGATCCGCGCGCTTCGCAAAATGCAGCGCCTCCGAGAGACCTTGCAGGATTCCGGCGATACATAACTGGTTGGCGGCCTTCGCCAGTTGCCCCGCGCCTGTTTCACCGATTCGTGTGATGCTCTTCGCGTACGCACCCATAACGCTTCGCGCACGATCGACATCGACTTCGCTGCCGCCGCTCATGATCGTCAGCTGACCGTTCTCGGCGCCGGCCTGACCACCGGAAACCGGCGCATCTACGAAACCGAGTTGCATGTCGCGGGCAACAGCCGCGAGTTCCCTGGCGAGGCCAGCGGACGCTGTCGTATGATCGACCACCAAAGTACCATCGGCACAGCCGGCAAAGATGCCGCCATCGCCAAGCATAACGTCGCGTACATCGTCGTCGTTACCAACACAGCAGAACACGATATCGGCCGTTGCCGCGGCTTCTTGCGGCGTTTCCGCTGTGCTGCCCGGATGCTCATTCACCCACTGGCGGGCTTTCGCCGAAGTTCGGTTGTAGACACACACGTCGTGGCCCGCGGCGGCCAGGTGACCCGCCATCGGGTAGCCCATGACACCCAGGCCAACGAACGCGCAGCGTGTCATTTTCGACGCGGGTCCAGGCCCATCGAACGAGCAATAATCTCGCGCATGATCTCGGAGCTGCCGGCATAGATCCGCGATACGCGGGCGTCGGTAAATCGACGACATACTGCGTACTCATTCATGTAGCCGGCACCACCGTGCAATTGCACGCACTCGTCGGTCACGCGTCCTTCAAGCTCGCTGGTGTGAAGTTTGGCTTTCGCCGCGTCCTCCGCGGTCAGCTCGCCCTTGTTGTGCCGCATAACGCACTGGTCGACATAGGCTTGCGCCACGTCGAGATCGGCGCGCATATCAGCCATCTTGAAGCGCGTATTCTGGAAATCGGCCACCGTCTGCCCGAACGCCTTGCGTTCGGTGACAAAAACCATTGTCTCCTGGAATGCCGCCTCGGCGTTGGCGAGGAAACCGACGGCCGCCAACAGCCGCTCCTCGGCCAGGAAATGCATCAGCGAATAAAAGCCCTTGTGCAGCTCACCCAGCAGGTTTTCCTTCGGCACCTTGACGTTATTGAAAAACAACTCGGCGGTGTCCTGGCTCTTCAGCCCCATCTTGTCGAGATTGCGACCGCGCTCGAAGCCCTCCATACCGCGTTCAACGACAAACAGGCTGAGGCCATGACTGGAATCGCTGGTGCGCGCTGCGACAACCACGAGATCCGCGAGAATGCCGTTGGAGATATACGTCTTCGAGCCATTCAGCACGAAGTGGTCACCCTGCTCTTCCGCTTTGGTGCGCATGCCGGCAACGTCGCTGCCCGCGCCCGGCTCGGTCATCGCAACCGCGAGAATGCTTTCTCCGGAAACGCACTTGGGCAGCCAGCGCTGCTTTTGTTCGTCGTTACCGAGACCGCCGAGATACGGCGCAACCAGTCGGCTGTGCAGCCAGAAGAAAAAACCGTTGTCGCCGTACAGCGCGTTTTCTTCCATCAGGATTTGCTCGTAGCGAAAATCCTCGACACCGGCACCGCCGTAGGCTTCGTCCGCCCACATCAGCAGCATGCCCTGCTCGCCCATTTTCAGGAATGCCTCGCGATCCACGATGCCGGTGTCGTGCCAGCGTTCGGAGTGCGGACCCACTTCGTTCTGCATGAAGCTCCGCACAGAATCACGAAACATCTCGTGATCTTCAGTAAAGATCTCGCGGTTTAACATCTACCCTGTCCCCCCAAGGACGTGTTTGATTCAGTTGCCTTTGAAGTGCGGCTCGCGCTTGTCGAAGAACGCGGCAATGCCCTCTTCGTTGTCGTGACTGCCGAGCAGCGACTGCTGGAAATCCGCCTCCAGATCGTACGAGCTTGCCCAGTTGTGGTCCATCGCGTGGCGCATCACGCGCTTGGTTGCCGACATCGACAGCGGAGCGCGCTTCGCGATCGATTGAGCCCAGTCCATCGCGGCATCCTGCAGCTCGTCGGCCGGTGCCGTGCGATTGGCCAGACCCAGCTGGACACACTCCTCCGCCGGGATACGCTCGCATTCGATAGCGAGTTGAAACGCGCGGCGATAGCCGAGCTGCCGAACCAGGATCCAGTTCAGGCCGCCGTCGGGCACCAGTGAAATGGTCGAGAACGGTGACAGCATGAAGGCATTGTCCGCCATAATGAGCAGGTCACAGGTCAGCGCCACTGACATGCCAATACCGGCTGCAGAACCCGGAATGGCGCAGATAACCGGCTTCGGCATCAAGGAGATCTCGGTAAGCACCGGACGGTATTCGTACTGCAGCTTGCCGTAGACCGCGCGACCCTCGAGCCCGCCTTTCAGGTCGGCGCCGGCACTAAAGCAACGGCCATCACCGGTCAGCACAACCGCGCGAATGTTCTCGTCATTGCTGGCCAGTTCGAGCGCGTCCAGCAGGTCGGCACAAAGCTCCGAGGTAAACGCGTTCATCGAATCGGGGCGATACAGGGTGATACGCGCTACCGGTCCGTCAGTTTCGTATTTGATGATGTCGCTCATAGCCGGGATCCCAAATGGTCAGTTACATGTTCCGACGGTATTCACCGCCAACGTCATACAGGGCCGAGGAAATCTGGCCGAGCGAATTACTCTTCACCGTCTCCATCAGTTCCTCAAAAATGTTGTCTCGCGCTCGTGCGACCGCCTGCAGTCGGTCGAGCGCTGCGCTCGACTGCGCCGTGTGCTGACCCTGGAATGCCCGTACGTTGGTGATCTGATCGTTCTTTTCACCATCCGTCGAGCGAATCAGCTCCAGCTCATGCACCTCGTCTTCCTGGCCGGCCTTCGGCAAAAACGTGTTGACGCCGATCAGCGGCAGCGAACCGTCGTGCTTTTTGCTCTCGTAATACAGGCTTTCGTCCTGAATCTTGCCGCGCTGGTACATCGTGTCCATCGCTCCGAGCACACCGCCGCGCTCGGAGATGCGCTCGAACTCCTGGTAGACAGCTTCTTCAACAAGATCGGTCAGCTCGTCGATGATGAACGAGCCCTGCCAGGGATTTTCACAGAAGTTCAGCCCGAGCTCCTCGGAGATGATCATCTGAATGGCGACCGCGCGTCGCACAGACTGCTCCGTGGGCGTTGTAATCGCCTCGTCAAAGGCATTGGTGTGCAGGCTGTTGCAGTTATCGAACAGCGCGTACAACGCCTGCAGCGTGGTGCGAATGTCGTTGAAACTGATTTCCTGCGCGTGCAGGCTGCGACCGGAGGTCTGGATGTGGTACTTCATCATCTGCGAGCGTGCACCGGCACCGTAGCGCTCACGCATCGCGCGGGCCCAGATGCGACGGGCAACGCGACCGATGACGGTGTACTCCGGATCCATACCGTTGGAGAAAAAGAAACTCAGATTTGGCGCGAAGTCATCGATGTTCATACCCCGTGCGAGGTAATACTCAACGATGGTGAATCCGTTAGACAAGGTAAACGCGAGCTGGCTGATCGGGTTCGCCCCGGCTTCCGCAATATGGTACCCGCTGATCGAGACGCTGTAGTAATTGCGCACCTGTTTATCGATGAAGTACTGCTGGACGTCGCCCATCATCTTCATCGCAAACTCGGTGGAGAAGATGCAGGTATTCTGAGCCTGATCCTCTTTCAAAATATCAGCCTGCACCGTGCCGCGAACAGACTTCAGCGTGTCGGTCTTGATGCGCGCGTAGGTTTCAGCATCGACCAGCTGGTCGCCTGAAACGCCAAGCAGACCAAGACCCAGGCCGTCATTGCCCGGTGGCAGATCGCCCGAGTAACACGGGCGCTCACCACCGTCGAAAAGCTCAGCGATTTTTTTCTGCGCCGCCTCCCACTGTCCGGTTTCCTTCAGGTGCTTTTCCACCTGCTGGTCGACCGCCGTGTTCATAAAGAACGCAAGGATCATTGGCGCCGGACCGTTGATGGTCATCGACACCGACGTGGTCGGCGCGCAAAGATCGAACCCGGAGTACAACTTCTTCATGTCATCGACCGTCGCGATCGAGACACCGGAGTTGCCAACCTTGCCGTAGATGTCCGGTCGTTCATGCGGATCTTCGCCGTACAGGGTGACCGAGTCGAACGCGGTCGACAGCCGGGCCGCCGGGTTATCTTCAGACAGGTAATGGAAGCGTCGATTGGTGCGTTCCGGCGTGCCTTCACCGGCGAACATGCGCGTCGGCGCTTCTCCCGAGCGGCGGTACGGGTAGACACCGCCGGTGTACGGGTAGGCACCCGGGAGGTTCTCCTTGGACAGGAAAATCAGCAGCTGGCCCCAATCCTTGGTCTTCGGTGCGGCGATCTTCGGTATCTTCTGGTGGCTCAGCGACTCCCGGTAATTGCTGCCCGTGATGGTGCGACCGCGGACTTCATAACTGTATTCTTCGGACGTGACGCCTTTGAGGCGCTTGGGCCACTCTCGCAAAAGCGCCAAAGACTCTGAGGAAATGGCCTTGAGAGTTTCCTGGTAACGCTGCCTCAGTGTCAGTAGTGAACGATCTGCGTTGTCAGTCAGATCGTCCGCGTCATACGCCTCGAACGTCTTCGGCAGACGATCGTCCTCGAGGGTTTTAAGCGACTCATACAGATGCTGCAGCTGGCTTGCCGCTTCCGCCTCCGACAGGATTGTGGCATTGAGACCGCGACCCTGTTCGGCGATCTCGGCAAGGTAGCGTATGCGTGCGCCGGGAATGACGGCCGTCGCGCGCGGTTCTTTCAGGCTGGTGTCGAGCTCAGGCGTCCATGCGGCGCTGTCGAGGCCCAGCTTCTCGACGACTCGCGCACAAAGCTGCTTGAACATCCAAGACACGCCCGGATCGTTGAACTGGCTGGCAATCGTTGGATAAACGGGCACGTCATCGTCCGCCGTGTCGAAAGCCAGGTGATTTCGCTTCCACTGTTTCTTGACGTCACGCAGGGCGTCTTCGGCACCGCGCTTGTCGAACTTGTTCAAAACCACCAGCTCGGCAAAGTCGAGCATGTCGATTTTTTCAAGCTGACTGGCGGCTCCGTATTCGCTGGTCATGACGTAAACAGAGAAATCGACGAGATCGACGATTTCTGAGTCAGACTGTCCGATACCGGCCGTCTCGACGATGACCAGGTCAAAATTCAGCGACTTCAGGAACTGAATCTGGTCCGCCAGCATTTCGCTGGTTGCCAGGTGCTGCCGGCGCGTCGCAATCGAGCGCATGTAGATGCGCTCGGAACGCAGCGAATTCATGCGGATGCGATCACCCAGCAGCGCACCACCCGTGCGGCGACGCGTGGGATCAACCGCGAGCACGGCGATGTTCTTGTCCGGGAAGGCCGCGAGGAATCGATTGAGAATCTCATCCGTAACCGAACTTTTTCCGGCACCGCCGGTGCCCGTGATACCGATTACAGGCACCTGCTTCGCCGCCAGCTGCCAGGCTTTACGCAGACGGACAAGTTCGGACTCATCGATCAGCGACTCCTCGAGTGCGGAGATTACGCTGGCGATATCGCTGGACGAGCCCGGTACGACGTCTTTCGGCACTTCGGTAGCCTTACGCGCAGCCAGGGTGCGGGCGATCAGGTCCTTGATCATGTCCTCGAGGCCCATCTCCATGCCGTCATGCGGGTGGTAGATTCGTTCGACGCCGTAGTCCATCAGCGCGCGAATCTCCTCGGGCGTGATCGTGCCGCCGCCGCCACCGAACACACGAATGTGCTCCGCGCCAGCTTCCTTCAGTCGATCGACCATGTAGCGAAAGTACTCATTGTGACCGCCCTGGTAAGAACTGATCGCAATACCGTCGGCATCCTCCTGAATCGCGGCACGAACAATGTCGTCAACACTGCGATTGTGGCCCAGGTGAACGACCTCAACGCCCTGCGCCTGGATCAGGCGACGCATGATGTTGATAGCGGCATCGTGGCCGTCAAACAGGGATGCGGCGGTGACGAAACGCAGCGGCGATGTGTCGCTGGTCGCGCCCGGCAGCTGGCTAGC
The DNA here is from genome assembly GCA_038747355.1 of Pseudomonadota bacterium. Lineage (GTDB taxonomy): Bacteria > Pseudomonadota > Gammaproteobacteria > Steroidobacterales > Woeseiaceae > UBA1847. Next base: position 63,163 of record JBCDJX010000007.1, read on the forward strand.
GGGAATACTCACGATCGGAATCCTCCGTTTTTACGCGCAGACGCGCGAACCGCCCGGAGAATTATTATTAAAATCAACGGTTTCGCGAGTTGCATAAATTTTAATGCCGATTAAACTAATTCAGCACACCTGCCAAGACAAGTACCGACTTTGGAGTACTTGGGAGCCCCGTTAATCATGGCCCAGACAGCCGCCGACACCCGCTTTTCAAGCAAGCGTGACCAGGTCCTGAAAGCGGCCGCGCAGTGTTTCAATGTGAAAGGTTTCAGCGGCACGGCGCTGAAGGACGTTGCCGACAAACTCGGCCTCACCGATGCGGCGTTGTATTACTACGTCAAGAACAAGGAAGAGCTGGTTTATCTCTGCTACTTGCGAGCTGTCGACGTCGGTTGGGAAGCGCTGAGCCGGGCGATTCATGAAGGCGGCAGTGGTTTTGAGATCGTGCAGCGATACTTCGACTACCACATTGAGGTGATGGTCGGCGACGAGGGACCCGTGGCGATCCTCAGCGAAATTCCATCATTGAGGCCGGACCACCGCGATGAGATTCTCGAGCTCTCGCGTCGGCACAGTCTTCGTTTCGAAGAGTTACTTCGCCAAGGCATCGATGACGGCAGCATCAGGGACTGTGATATCCGCATGACCGGCAACGCCATCATGGGCTCGCTCAACTGGATTCCGAAGTGGTATCACGGCGACGACGACATGGCGGAGCAGGTGCGCGCCGAGTTTCCCCGCATTCTCGGGGCTGGATTATCGACTCGGCAGTGACGCAGCCCCCCTTCCGAAGGCCAGCCCTGTGCCGGCCCTCGTCAGGGTGACGTTGTCGTCGTTACACCGCGTGTATGTCCGTCAACACTTGAGTTTTACTTGGCGCTCCGACCAACCAGAAGACTCTGGCGAGTACTCACTCGCCGGACCTGTCAGGGCTTTCTGAACAAGAAGGTAAAGCGGTCCGTGTTGCCGGAAACGGAGCGACGACCCACTTCATACTCGAGCTCGTCGTCTGCCCGGTAGTGCAGCGTTGAGTAGTCGACAAACTCGAAGCCCGCCGCCTGGATCTCCTTGATCGCGAGCACCGGATCGAAGCGACGACGGTTCTCCGGCGTCTCCGGCTCCATGTGGCGCATCGTGTGATCGACCACACCGTAGAGTCCGCCCGACTTCAGCGTCTCAAATGCCACCGCGTGCATTCGCGCACGACCGTCAGCGTCGAAGTTGTGAACGTTGCGGAAGGTCAGGACCATATCGATGTCATCAACGTCCAGGCTGAATTCATCCATCGTGTAGTAGCGCGCACCCGCTTCACGGCGCATATTGGCCGCGTCTTCAACGACAGTAACCTTGTCGAAACCCGGCTCGGTCAGTACACCTTCGGAGACACGGCGAGTTCCCAGGGCTACGTAGAGCTTGCCGTTTTCCGCCAGTACCGGTGCCAGGACACGGGTGTACCATCCGCCGCCCGGGATCAGTTCTAGAACGCGCATATCGTCTTCGAGACCGAAGAATTTCAGCGTGTTCAGTGGCATGCGGTTTCGATCACGTTCGCGATCGCCATCAGGTCGGCTGTCGGCGGCGAGCGCCGCAGTCACCTTGTCGTCAATATCGGCGGCAAAAACGGGTGTAGCGGCGATCAGTGCCGCGACGGCGAGAATGAGTGTCCTCATTGCCCTGCTCCTTTCGGGTTGCTTGTGGGGGTGCGCGAATGCTAGCAGTTCACGTCGTGTGCCGCGTGACCGCTGTGTTTCAGGATGTCTCCGTCGCCACCTTGTCGCCACGACGAACGCGATAGAAGAACAGCAACGACGCCAGGTACGCCGCCATCGACATCACGGCCGAACTGTAGGGGATGACCCAGGCAGGCGCGTCCTTCGAAGACAGGGCGATACCGAGCCAGCGGTACACATCACCGGACACCTGGGCCATTTCGTGGCCAAGTCGAGCCATGTCCGAGTACAGAAAGAAAATTTCGCGAATCATGCCAAAGCAAAAAAAGGAATAAACGACGATCAGCAGAAACGCTGCCAGGCGATCCAGTCGATCAGCGACGAAATAGCTGACGGCGACCACGGCGAACACCACGGTAAGGTAGTTGGCCATCGCACTGTGTGCTGTCTCGATGATCTGGAAGAAGAGCGTCGCTTTCTCAAATTCGCTCACGCATCGGACCTCGTGTTGATTGAAGTCTGCCCTACCGTTACCGGCAGCGCGGAAGTCGCAGGCGGCTAAAAATCGAAACCCAGCTTGTCGATGACCGAGCTGAGCAGCAGCACAAACATCACCACAAAGAAGACGATGACCGCGAACTGGAAGGTTATTGCCAAGGCACCGAAAGCCACACCGGCGAACGCCGGCCGCCACGGCTCGTGCCTCAGGAAACTCACGACGGCGACAAACATCGCCAGCAGTGCGAGGCCGATAAACGCGTAGGTCAGGTAGTCGTCGATCGTGCGCACCCGCTCGACTTCC
>JBCDJX010000008.1:0-54814 GCA_038747355.1 Pseudomonadota bacterium
CTTTGACTTCTCAAACGAAGTTTCTGGTACGGCAGCCTTCAACCCGGCGTCGACCTACAACAAGATCGCGATCTTCTTTAACTTCGGCACGGACGGTGCCACGGCGGGCGCGCAGACGTTCTACTTCGATGACATCGCGGTGCCGCCACCGCCACCGCCTCCGTCGGCATTCGAGACCATCACGTTCGATGATAGTGGCACGACCTACACGCTGACTGACTTCGGCGGCAATGGCTCGACGATTACCAATGATCCGACCGGCGGCATGAATCAGGTTGTTCAGTCGGTGCGCTCCGCCTCGGCCGCAACGTTCGCGGGTACCACCGTGTCGACACTGCCTGGCGACCAGATCGCAGAGCCGCTTAACGCCTCTAGCCTGGTGATGACGGCGCGTGTGTACTCGCCAGAGGCGGGCGTTACCGTCCGACTCAAGATCGAAGACGCGTCGAATCCAGCGATTTTCATTGAAACGGACACGACGACTACGGCGATCAATACGTGGGAGACGCTGACGTTTGACTTCGGCAGCCCGGCAGGTGGTTCATTTGATCCGGCAAACACCTACAACCGAATTTCGATTTTCTTCAATTTCGGCGTGGACGGCGCAACAGCGGGCGAGCAGACCTACTTTTTTGACGACATCGCTGTGGCCCCGAGTGGTCCCGGCGGTGGCGCCATGGGTGAGCTCGCGGTCAACGGCGGCTTTGAGTCTGGCGATCTGACGGGTTGGACTACTTTTGATAACGGCGGGACCATCACGGTGGTCAGCTCCGATTCGACGGAAGGCATGTTCTCAGTGAACGCAGTCGCCGCGACAGGCCAGAACCCGGTGCTCAAGCTCGAGTTCCTAGCTGAGGGCGTGGTCACGCCGGGTCAGACGGTCAACATCTCATTCGACATGAGGGGTTCCGCTGCGGACGGTGGCGTGATCTTCCCTGAGCTGATCTCGGAAGAAGCCGTGGGCGCATCGGGCCAGTTGCTGGAGACGATCGCAGCGCCGCCTGCGGCTTGGACCAACTTTAGTTACACACCGCAGGCAGGCGCCGACGTGACAAGAGGGATCACGTTCCAGATCGCAGTGGTTTGTGGTGGTGCGCCGACGTGCTCCGCGAATGTCTTCATCGACAACGTGAGCATCACGCTCGACGACGGAACCTAAGATATGACGCCTAACCAGGGGGGCGCGCGGACAGTGTCCGCGAAGAGAAAACCAAGAGTAATGACTATGGCGAGTTCAAATCGTTTGGGGGGAATCGGACAGCGCGCAGGCGTTTGGGCGACAGCCCTGCTCATGCTGCTGTCTCTGGCGGCCACGACTCAGGCCTCCGAGGTTGTGACTACGGTCAAGACCGACGAGGGCTGGAAGATGCAGGTCGATGGCGAAGATTTCTACATCAAGGGGATGGTGTGGAGCTATTCGCCGCAGGGTGAAAACTACACCTACAACCTGTGGGGCAAGAGCGATGACTACATCCGTAAAGTCCTCGACTATGACTTCGGCCTTATGAGTGCGGCGGGCATCAACACGATCCGAAGCTTCATGATGTTACCTCCGAAATGGGTCGAGTACGTCTACCGCGAGCACGGCATTCGTTCGGTGATCAACCCGCTCATGGGTCGGTATGGCGCCACGATTGGTGGTCGCTGGGTGCCGTTCACGGATTACTCGGACCCGCTGACGCGCGCGACGCTCAAAGCAGAGTCCTTGGCCATCGTTGAGATGTACAAAGACGTACCGGGTGTTGTCATGTTCGCTTTCGGTAACGAAAGCAACTACGGCCTGTCGTGGTCGAGCTTCGAAATCGAAAACCTGCCCGAAGGCGAGCAGAACACGGCAAAAGCCCGCTACCTCTACAGCCTATGGGAAGAGGTGCTAAGCGAAGGTAAGGCGATTGCGCCGAACAAGCCGTTTTCAATCGTTAACGGTGACATCCAATACATCGACCTGATCGCAGAGCTCGTCCCGAGCCTTGATGTCCTCGGCAGTAACGTCTATCGCGGTCGCAGTTTCACAAGCCTCTGGGCAGAAGTAGACGAAAAACTCGACGTGCCGATCGTATTCTACGAATTCGGTAGCGATGCGTTTAACGCGCGCGAAGGTGCTGAGGACCAGGCCAGCCAAGCGGATTATCTCAAGGACCAATGGCTTGAGATGTACAACAAGGCTGCGGGTAACGGTGAGGAAGGCAACTCGATCGGCGGCTTTGTCTTCGAATGGCGCGATGAGTGGTGGAAGTACCTTCAGGAAGAAAACCTCGATACACAGGACAACAACGCTTCGTGGTCGAACGAGGCGTACCAGTTTGACTGGGCCCCGGGCGAGAACAACATGAACGAGGAGTGGTTCGGGGTCATGGCCTTGGGCAACGCCAACTCGGACGGCGTCTACGAGGCGCGCCCCCGTGTCGCCTACGACGTGTTGTCTGAAATCTTTGCGCTCGATCCCTACGACTACAAGAAGCCGGCGTTCAACACGGCCATTGAAGAGATCGACATGGACTATCTTGAGCTCAAGGGCGAGGTACGCCTGCTCAAGGAAGACAAGATCAACGATGATCGCAAGCTCTACTTCGAGGGCGGTGATCTGCGCGGCCAGTTCGTGCTCCGGGGCACTGAGCAGGACATCACTGAAGACGGTGAGAATGGCGTCGAATTCCAGAGCGGTCAGTGGCTGTTCCTGGATTTCGGTTTCAAGCCGTCAGACAACCTCGAGGGCCAGTTCACGATCAACGTTCTGGGCGACGTAGCTGATACCGAGCCACTGGAGATTCAGTACGGTCGTCGCGGTCTCCCGACTACGGTACTGACTCGGGGTCGGCCGAACGTGACCGATATCCCCGAGGACGAAATCGTCGAACAAGTGTTCGCAGACCGTGAGCGCGTCGAAATCTACGATTTCGAAGCCACCTACAACCACGAGATGTTCGACGTCACGGCCTTCTACCACACGCCGCGTTACCACTATAAGTATGAAGGCGACTTCTACGGGCTCATCAACGAAGCGACGGACATCGACGGCATCGACATCTGGAACGGCAAGGCGCCCGAAGGTTTTGAGTTCGTCGGCAAAGGCAAGCTCGACGGCCTGACCGTCATCGGCGGTCCCGAGGTGTACTGGGGTGCCAACCCGAAGGTCATCCTTAAGTACGACTGGAACATGATGGGCGCTGACTGGACCGTGATCCACGCGGAAGACGTGGCGCGACTGGGCCAGGCGACGGGTGCTGCGGGCGCTACGGTGCGTCAGACTCGCCAGACAACGCTCTACATGGACAAGCGTTTTGGCCCGATCAAGCTTGAGGTCGGCGGCATCATTTCGGCACCGGAACGTATCGACGAGGTCTACGACCGCTTCGACAACAACACCGTGTTTGTCGATGAGATCGACTTCGAAGACACGCTGGGCATCAAAGCCAAGCTGTCGTTCCCGCTCTGGGGCACGCTGTCGTACGTCCGGGCGGAGCACGCGGGTCTCGTCGCTGAGTCGAGCGGCGGGCCGCTGCGCGAATTCGGCACCCGTCTGCCGTACTCGGGCCTGGGTAACAAGCAGGAGTACGAGGCCGGCATGATGATCAACGTGGGCAATTTCATGTTGTTCCCCCGTGTCCTCTACCGCGACAACCTCGTGCACGCCAACCCGAACATTCCGGCCACCATTCTGCCGGGCGGCGTTCTGAACCCGGGCATCAACGCCCGCGATCGAGATTCGGATCCGTTCGCGGTCCTCGATAACCGTGAGGCGCGTTCGGCCGAACTGTTCATGACCTGGGACCCGACGGGTGCCACACCGTTCTACCAGTGGGACAACGATTGGCGTGAGGATGCAAGCTTCGCGTTCAACGTCGGCTTGAATTACACGAGGTTCCCGACGCCTACTGACGCCAACCTGTTCTTCTTCGTGCCGACCAACAGCAACGCCTCGTTTGGCGTGGGTCTGCCGGAAGAGGACGTCTGGCGCGCCTCGAGCCGTATGGTCTTTAACAAGAACGGCAATCGCTACATCGTGAACCTGGAGCGCGGCTTCGATCAGTCGACAGGCGACCCGGACGGCGGCACGCGCGATTTCTGGGGCATCACGGGTAAGGCGGTCATTAATGAGCGCCACGTGATCGAAGGTTGGTTCAAGAAAGACTCGTGGGGGCCGTACGACTTCGAACGGCAATTCAACATCACGTTCCCCGAACAGTACAAGATTGACTACTCGTACCTGATGGATCAGCGTCTTGATGATCGCTACTCCACAAAGGTCGGTATTCGCATCTTGGCTCGGACGAACGACGAGAACTCACCCGATAACGAGTTCCTGGATGGCAACAACGATTACATCTTCCAGGGCATCGCCTACTTTCAGCTTAACTTCTGATCGCCGGGCGATCTGACTGAGGATTTTCACTATGCGCAAATATCATCGCATTACCGGCGCGCTAATCACGACACTGGCCCTCGTGGTCGCAGGATGCACGGGTGAACCGGACGAGAACGACGGCACCAACTTCAACGCGGTCATTCTGCCGACAGACACGTTGCTCAATCTGGCCTGCGCCGATGTAGGTATCAATCTGGAGGCGTGTGTTCTCGAGGATCCCGAGAACCCGTTCACTACGATTTCGATTCCCGAATTCAACGAGAACGATCCGCAAGCTCCGGGCAAGTTCGATCTGATCGCGACGCTGCCGCAAGGCCCCACGGGCGCCAAAGCTCGATTTTACTTCTGGGCCACAGCACTGGCACGTCGTCCGTCCGGTGAGAATCAGTTCTTCACGGCAGTGGCCCTGCATGAGCTGTTCGATGCCAATAGTGATCCGCTTATCCAGGCGCAAGCACTTCGGGCGTACCGTTCGGTGCTCGACAACTTCTTCGGGTCAGTGGTGTTCTTCACCTGCTGCACCGAAGTAAGCCCAACGAACGATCCCGTGCCGTTCCCGGTGACGCTGAACGAGCTCACCGCGGACTACCTGTTCCGCACAGGCGCGACTGGCTTTGTGCGGCTCGTACCGGGCGACCCGATTCTCGTATTGTCACTTCTTGGTGATTGGGGATACACCTATGTTCCGCCCACGACGCCAGGCGGTCTGGACGGCTTTGTCTTCGCGAACGGCGGCTAACGCGCCTGCCCAGCGCGTGCGCCGGTGGCTAATCACCGTCGGCGCGCTGGTCGCCTGCGTCTCTGCGCCAGGAAATGCGCAGGATGCACGATCGGACGCGGGCGGGCCTATCCCCGTCGAGCTGGTCGAAACAGAACAAGGCTGGTCACTGCTTCGCGGTGGCCAGCCTTACTTCATTAAGGGGGCCGGGGGCGATGGAGACATCGATCTGCTGGCAGCCGCAGGCGCCAATTCCATTCGCACGTGGGGATCCGATGACATCGGTTCGCTGCTAGATGCCGCCCATGCGCGCGGCCTGACCGTCACCGTTGGTATCTGGCTGGGTCACGAGCGGCACGGTTTCGACTACAACGACAAGGCGCTTGTAGCGGAGCAACTCGAACGTGTTCGTGAGACGGTCCTGCGCTACCGCGATCATCCGGCCGTTTTGCTTTGGGGTATCGGCAACGAAATGGAGGGCTTCGAGGTCGGCGATAACCCCCGCATCTGGGAAGCCGTCAACGAAGCCGCGACGCTCGTCAAACAACTCGATCCGCACCATCCGACAATGACCGTCACAGCGGATATCGGGGGCGAGCGCGTTCGCTACGTACACGAGGTCGCGACGGCCATCGATATTCATGGCATCAACAGCTACGGTGGCTCCACGTCTCTGCCACGGCGCTTGTCTGACGCGGGCGGCACTAAACCCTACATCGTGACGGAATTCGGCCCGCCCGGAACCTGGGAGGCCACCACCACCGAGTGGGGGGCGCCGTTTGAGCTGACCAGCACGGAGAAGGCGGCCGCTTACACGCGTAGCTACCGACTGGGCATCCTCGACAATCCTGGGCGGGCTTTGGGCGGCTACGTGTTTCTCTGGAGCCACAAGGTCGAGGGCACCGCCACCTGGTTCGGGATGTTCCTGCCTGATGGTGCGCGGCTTGCGGCCGTGGAGGCCATGACAGCCCTGTGGGGTGGTACGCCCGCGAAGAATCGCGCGCCCGCTATTGGCAATATCGAGGTGGACGGACCAACCTCCGTCGCGCCCGGCGCCGAGCTCACAGCCCGCGTCGCGGTAAGCGACGCCGATGAGGATGCAGTCGCCGTGCGTTGGGTACTGATGCCTGAAACTGGCGACTACCTGACAGGGGGTGACCTACGCCCGCAACCCATTCCCGTCGATAACGCGATCATCTCCAGCACCGACGGCAACGTCGTGGTGGCGATGCCCGAAGAACCTGGCGGCTACCGTCTGTTCGCCTACGCCGACGACGGACGGGGTAATGCCGCAACGGCCAATGTACCGCTGCGAGTCGAGGGCGAGGTGCGCACACGCATGCCCGTCTATGTCTACGAGGATAGCTTTGAGGCCATGCCTTGGGCGCCGTCGGGCTGGATGGGTAACACCGAGGCGCTGACCCTCGATGATCGCGACAGCAGCGATCCGTACTCGGGGGACAACGCGCTCAGATTCCGTTACGAGGGCACCTACGGTTGGGTGGCTGTCGCCTGGCAGAACCCTCCCAATAACTGGGGCGACGTCGATGGCGGTTATGACCTGACCGGCGCGCGCGCGCTTGAGGTCTGGGCGCGCGGCGCGTGGGGCGGCGAAGAGGTCAAATTTGGGGTGGGCCTGTTGGGAGCGGACCGCCCCCATCCCGACAGCGCGATCGTCGAAGTCGACAACATCACGCTGACCGACACCTGGCAACGCTACGAGGTACCCCTGGAAGGGGAGGACCTGTCCAGCCTGAATGTCGGGTTCGTAGTCGCTTTAACGGGCCGGCGCTCGCCTGTCACCGTGTACGTGGATCGCGTTCGCTTTATCCGCTGAGGCGTCAGCTGTACTTGGGATTGCCGTCGGCATCCCAGAGACCCCAATAGGCTCCCACGTCACCTTCGGCGCCGACCTTCCAGGCCTCATCGAAGGCCGAGAAGTAAATGACGTCCACATCGTCTTCCTCGGCCCAACGGTAGGTGTTGAGCAAATAGCGAATGGCGTTTTCCAATGACGGTTCCGCGCCGTCAGTGGCTGTTCCGACATTGGGCCAGCCGGTTTCGCTGACGATCACCGGTTTGCCGTTCGCGGCACGCTGGGCGCGGCGGTACATCTCTTTCATGTAGAGCAACGCATGGTCTGCTGGGCAGCCTTCCCAGAAGGGGTAGCAGTTGGCCAGAATCACATCGCACGCAGCAGCAATCGACGGATGGTCTTCGAACTCGAAGTACGCGTCCACGTAACCCACCTGGACGTCGTCGGGCATTGCAGCCTTAACCTGCTCGATGTAGGCCACGAGTTCGTCAGCGGTCAACTCGCCGCGCAGCAAGACTTCGTTGCCGACACCAACGATCGCAGCATGACCGGCGTTCGCGATCACAATCGCGTTGCGGATTTCTTCTTCGTTCTTCTCGCGGTCGTCGTCGAGCCAGACACCGACCATCGATTTGATGCCCTTCTCAGCAGCGATTGCCGGGATCTTCTCGTGACCATCGGTGCACGAAAACGTGCGAATCCAGTGCACATGATCCTCGATGACCGCCAGGCGTTCGCGGATCTGCGCTTCGCTAAGCTCTGTCCCTGGCCCCTGTCCGGCAACGTACGGGCTGAACGATAAACCATGAATTTTCTGGTCCAGCAGCTTACGCACCAGGGCGCGAAGCTCGTCTAGCGTGTACTCCGAGGGATCAAGTCCGGCCAGCGCCAGCTTGCGTTGATAGGGGTTCGACATGTTGGTATTCCGAATACGCCTTCGACTCAGGCGTGGTGCAGTGCGCTACCCGGCAGGCGCACGGTAACTTTACGGATTGTTCCTTCGCGCGCCGTGATGGCCTGAGTCTCTCTCCGGGAAAGCTCTAGTCCATCAATGGTCCGTGTACGGTCATCGGCAAGTGTCAGTGTCACTCCGCTCGCCTGCGTGTCGTCTATGACGTAAATCACGGGCACTTGGCACCAGGTGTAAGCCAGGCTTTGTGACGGTCGCGCGATCTTTTGCCAGTGATCATGGACGTCGAGAAATCGGAACTCACCGCTGTGGCCCAGAAACTCGTGTGGGCGTAGCAATGCCGGCTGAAAGCGCGCGCGACCGTCGCGTATGCGCAAGCCAAGTTCACCAAACCGAGTCAGTATTTCCTCTTTGACCTGTCCCGTCATGCCCGGTTGGCTGGCACCGGAATGGCCCGGGGTGTGCGAATACGGATCGGTCGGAAACGCGCCGTACTCCGCAGGCGTCTTGTTGAAGCCGATGCCTTCACGCACCCGGTAGTAGTGCCTGGCGAGCTCCGCCTGCGCCGCGGGATCGGCGTCGTCGTCGATGGCCGCGAAAAAACGTTCCTGCACAGCCAGAAGCAGCTTGGCCACCATGTGCCAGTAAATGCTGCCGAGACCTTCGAAGCCAAACATCGTGCCCGAGCGCCCCGTGAACTCGCGGTGCTCGAAGACCGCCTCATAGATGTCGTGGATGGGTGTGTGCGCGGATTCCACGAGATCGCCATATTCAGATGTGAGCTCGTCGAGCCGCGCATCGAGCTCGCCCGCGTTGATGAGATCGGCGTGGAAACGGTAGTTGCCGTCGAGGTCGCGGTCCATAAGCCTTAGGTCGCCAGCGTTCACCATCTGGTCTACGAGCGGGATACTGGCAACCTGTTCGGGTGTCACGCGATTACGGTCGAGGAAATCAGGCAGCGCGCGATCCGGGTAGAGCAGGAAGGAGTCCTGGTCGGCGCGGTACACGCTGCTCGCGAACAGCGCGTCGAGTACGGACACAGAATCCTCGGGCGTCAGCGCCTCAGCGCTAAGCGCTGCAACTTGGCCCTCGAGCATCGGGTAGAGGTGGGAGACACCCACCTGGCCGTCACGAATATCGAGGATGTTGTAGGCGTGGTACATACCGTCATCACGGCGGTTCGTTGTAATGCTGTGGTCAATGGTCGTCAGCGCATCGTCAAGCAGTTGGTTGACGGTGTCGATTTGGCGCGTCACCTGGCCTGAGAACTGGCCTTGAGCGTACAGCGTTTCGCGGCACTGACTCGATGCTTCGCCGAGACGGCGCAGGACCAGGAATCGGTCTTCGGGCGAGACGGGCGTGCCCGTCATCAGCGAGCGGGCGCCCGCGAGCGCATCCGCCGTTTGCTCAAGCCAGACATCGATCTCACTCGAGACCGTGAAGCTCGTGGTCTCGGCGAACAAATCGCGAAGGAATGTCACGTAGCGGCGCAGGTAATACAGCGTCACCATCGAGGCGCCGTTACCGACCAGCGCGTTGTTGGCGTCGTTCCACTCAGGGCGCTGCGTGTTCATCCAGATGCCGCCGTCGGGCACGAGGTTGCCGAGCTTGGCCAGCAGCGGGACGAGCAGCTTCTCGATGAGCGTGACGCGGTACACGGCGTCGTCACGGTCCAGCACGAGCTTGCCATCGGCACCCCGGGCGGCGACGCGTTGCTCGAGTACTTCGGCCAGCGCTTCGTCGTAGTCGACCGTATTCTTGGGGTCATCGAGCAGCGCGGCAAACGGCCGAATGCGGTAAGGCACATTGGCGTAGCAGAACACGGGCCGGTGCAGCAGGTCTGCCAGGCGCTCGGGGTGGAACTGCTGCGACAGTTCGAGCAGCTTCTGCAGATAGATGATCTGGTGATCGCCCCAGTAGCCGATGTAGCTCCAGGGGTCATCGGGCTCCTCGACTTCCCAGTCGATGCCTTCGTTCGTGATTCGGTAGGGGTTGTAACCATCCACCGTGGAAGCGTTCACAAACTTCGCGATCATGTTTTCGACGAAGTCAGGGTAAGAGAGTGCAAGCGCTTCCCAGTTTTGGAAAATGTCGCGCCAGTTGCCCTGGTAGGCGAGCAGGCGCTCGCCATGGTCGTCCTCAAGCTCGATGGCGAATTGGTTCCACGGGCGGCTGGGGTCGCCATGCCGGCGGCCGAAGCGAATCGGCAGATACTCGCGCGTCAGGCGTTCTAGCTGCGCATCGCCGCGTTCGATCGCAGCCTCAGTCAGATCTGAAATGCTGAGCGTCTCGGGCAGGCTCTTAAGCCAGTCCGCATGTTTCGCCACGAGTGCGCGATCGAACCCTTTCAGTGAGCGGCGAAAGTCGCGTGTCGAAACGTCGTAGTGGTGATCGAAGATGCCACCGCGTAGCACGTTGAACAGCACGTTGGCGTAGTGGTGGATCGCCACGGGTTCTTCAGCAGCCGCTTGCAGGGCGTCGGCGTTCGCCATAAGACGCGCCAGTGAGTCGTTACCCGTAACGACGTCTTCGGCCAGGGCGCGCTCGATCGCTGCCGTGTCGCTAAGACGTCGGCGCAAGGCGACGACGTCGGCTTGGTCCTGTTCGACGTCACAGACGAAGTACCAGCGCCGCGTCTCTCCGGGCGCCAGTGTCAGCGAGGTGGCCGCAAGGTAGTCACCGCGCACGCCCCGCGTGTGGCGCTCGGGCGCCAGCCCGTGGCCTGAGCGGAAGGCATCGAGTTGCGTGTCGCCGAGCAGCAGTGTCGCGTCGTCGAGACCGATCGAAAATACTGTATTGGCGCGCAGCGACTCTGCGGGCTCGGCGCGATCCGTGATCGCCGAGTAGAGCGTGAAGCAAGCCAGGCCCGTTTCGGGGTCGACCTCGGTCCACTTGTAGGCGTCGACGAGGTTGCTTGTGTTGGTTTGGGCAAAGCGTGGTGTGCCCGCGGGCAGGATGTTGCGCAAACCGTCGAGCAGCGCCACGTCCACACTGCGGTCGCTCGTGTTCTCTAGCCAGCACTCGCGAATGAAGCCAAAACGGTCGCTGAATTGCCAGCGGTAGCGGAACACGAGTCCGAGGTCTTGGTGCACTTCTTCAAAGCACACGCTGTTGCCCAGTACGTGTTTGTAAAGCGAGCGCTGGATGGGCGCATCGGGGTGTCGCTGAGGATCGAAGGGCTGCCATTCCGTCGTCGCCCCCGATCGGGTGACGCGCAGGAGCGTCCGACAACCCGTGTTCGTAGCGCTGTCATGGATCTTGTCCACGGTGACGTACGGGAACAAAGCCGTGTCTGCAGAAACACGACCGGCCGTAAGCCCGCCATTGGACGACACGAACAGCCAGTGGTTGCTGTGTGACACCACACTCACAAAGAAAGGCGTCATGCGATCCACGTTTCGGATCACATAGTGGCGCTCGCCGAGCAAGTCTTCGAAGTCGCCCGTCACGCTACGATCGGTTTCCGCGACCGCGAAAGGGTGTTCTGTTGCCATTGCTATCAGTCCCCAACGAGCTCGACGGCACCAAACAAGTTGGCGTCGATCCAACCGCGGTCGGTCGGGCCGAACGGTACGGTCTCCGAGCCGATAAAGTTCTCACGCAATTCACTGCCATCGTTGTCGCAGTAGGCGACCATGAGGCCGATGATCTTGCCCGCTGTCAGCGGTTCGGACGCTTGCCCGGGCGTGTCGTCGACGAAGTCGTCGTTGAACAGCCGGATGGCGACCTCCCAGACCAGCCCGTCGGGCGTCTGCCGCCATTGGCTCTTTGCGTGGTCGTTGTACGCACGCGCCTGTTCGTCCGTGCCGATATCGATGGCCTGGTTGTCGAGCGACATGTGGTAGGCGAACGCGTTGTGGTTGTATTGGTGCTCGCCGCCCGAGTGGTCCTCGTCGACGAATATCTCCAGACAATCATCGTCCCAGTACTGAACAAGCGGATCACGGTGCGTATCGATAAGGATGTCGTCCGTGATTTCGACGAGCAGGTAGATCCGCGTGTTGTCCCACGCGATCTTGAACCGCCCACTGAAGTCTTCTTCTGTGTATTCCGGGCCCAGCCAGCGCTGGTCGATGTCGCGCCACTCGGCATTCGCCCACACGGCGTCGTCGCCCAGTCCGTCGACGACCACGCCTGCGGCGGCGAGCGGCGCCGCGTAATGGCTCCGGCCCTCATAGTGCTGCGCCATGGCCGTGCCCCCGACCATGAGCCAGGTGGCGGCCATAATTGCGCCAAACCGCACAAATGTAGTGGGGGCGCGATCACCCGGCGCCGTTATCCCCAACGACGCCGGAACCCCCCTGTTCTCCTCGCGCATCACAGTCGTGATCCTTGTTCCCCGAAGGCAGTATAGCGCTATTCCAGCTCAAATTGACAGCGCTGTCACCCGTGAAAATCACGAACTCTGCAGTGTGTTGATTCGGCTAGACGAGAGACATTTGCTGCGGCGTGGGCCAGCCCGGCAGAGCCGGCAGCGCGACGCGTTGGGACAGGCGCTCATGGAAGTCCCGGGCCATCTCCGGGCAGTGCAGATTGTTGGGGCAGTGGATCATCATCCAGGTCTCTATTCTTGCCTCGAGCCAGGCCGCAGTCCGCGTCACCCATTCCTCGACCCAGGCGGCATTGCTGGCGTGGTCGGGGTGCAGCACGAGCCGCACAAAGGCCCGGTCGCCGACAGTGCCGTCCAGCAGTGGCAGATCGGGCTTCTTGTGCAGCGCGGCCTGCACTTCGGGGTGCGTCGTGTCGCCCAGGTGCAGCGGGCGCGCGTCGAGTGACACCCTGCTGGCGCCATGACGCTCTAGCAAGGGCTGCAGCCGTTCGGGCTGCTCGAAGAACGCGGGATGGCGCACTTCCACGGCAGTCTCGAGTCGTCGCTCGATACGTGCCAGCACGGCATCGATGCGGTCGATGTTTCGTGGACCGACGTCAGCCGGGAACTGCACGAGCAGGGGCCCAAGGTGTGGCGCCAGCGGCAGAACGGTTTCAACGAATCGCGACAGCGCACCCAGGTCGGGGTGGTATTCGTGGGTGACCTCGCGCGGCAGCTTGAGGCAGAAGCGAAAACCCGTACCGAAAACGGCATCGCGCCAGCGCGTAATTGTGTCCGCGTCGGGTGTGCGGTAGAAGGTTGTGTTGCCCTCTACGGTGTCGAACACCTGTGCGTAGCTGGTCAGACGGCTTGGGGTGTCAGCGAAGTACCGGTCTTTCCAGCCCGAGAACGCCCAGGCTGGAAGGCCGAGATGCAGCGGTGCGATGGCGTTAGCCGCGTCAGGTGCCGCACTGGATGAGGATGCTGTTGCGATCCCCTTCGAAGTCTTTGAACAGTGTCTGTGCGCCGTCTTCGACCGCATCACTCGTACTGATCTTGCGACCTTCAGCCGTGACGATCGTGTAGCCCCGAGCGCCGCAGCTCTTGCCCGCCTTCTCGAGGCAGAGGTTGAGCCCGCGTGCATTGCCATCGCAGTCAATACGGTAGGCAAAGGTGCCGTCGGGAAGTGTCGCCGTGCGGGGTGCAGCGCACCCTGCAAATACGCACACAGCAATCAGCGCAAGACCGCGTACAGCAGCGGGGATTGTTATCGTCATTGTCATTCTCCGGCCGGGGTGGCGCAGACGAAATCTGCGCCGAGAAGATTCACACTCACATTTCGTCGAGCCTTGGGCGCCAGATTCACTTGCATCATGAACGAATCTCGCGGATGCGATGCCCGAAGGGCAGCAGTGCCAGCGGCACAAGCTTCATATGCTGCGCCGCCAACGGCAAGCCTACCACCGTTAGCGCAAAGAACAGCGCCAACAACAAATGCATGATCGCCAGCTCGAGGCCGGGCAGAATGATCCAGATGATGTTCAGAATCAGGGCCAGCACACCGCCTGGTGGCTCCGTCTCGACGACCTCGCGACCAAAGGGTGTCAGAACGCCACCTGCTAGTTTGAAGCACTGAAAGCCCAATGGGATACCGACGATAGTTAGGCACAGCAAGATGCCGCCGATCACGTAGCCCGCAAAAATGACAAAGCCACCAAAAACTAGAAAGAACAGATTTCCGATTAGGCTCATCCGTCACGTCAAATCATTGTCGACGTCGTCTTGGACGTAATAGCGTAGCTGAAGTTGCACTGCAAGGTGCGTAGACTGCGCGGCGGGGCCGACCTGAGCGGTGCCAAAGGGGGGACCAACAATGTGGGCAGGTAACGGGACGCGGGCGCTTAGGCGCCGCTGGCTAGGTGCAATCATTCTTATGGCAGGCGCAAACAGTTCGGGCGCAGACACACTGGTCTATGCGGTCAACGTGGGTGGTGACGACTACACCGCAAAGGATGGCACGCGGTACATCGCAGACGACGGTCGCGTTACGGGCGAGCGTGGCACCACCGACAAGATCAAGGGTACGCAAAACCCCGAGCTCTACCAGACCTACCGCTACGGCGATGTGGGTTTCTCGATGCCCATCGATGACGGTCGCTACGACATCACACTTAAGCTTGCCGAACCCGACGAGATTAACGACCGTGAACGCGTCTTCAGTGTGTTCTTCAACGGCGAGAAACGCATCCACGATCTCGACGTGAAAATCGCACGCGATGGCAAGATCCGTTCAAACCTCACGGTGACCATTCCCGATGTCGCCGTTGACACGGGCACGCTCGAACTGCGTTTCGAAGCCTTGGCAGGTGTGCCGGTCCTACACGGTCTCGTCGTACACCGCGTGCAGCCGCGAGATGATGAGTGGAACCTCGTCTGGTCCGATGAGTTCAGCACAGACGGTGCGCTCGATCCCGAGAAGTGGAACTACGACATCTGGGACCCGGGCAAGGTCAACGACGAAGACCAGGCCTACACGGACCGTGACCGAAACGTCCGCGTTGAGAATGGCTACCTGACGATCGAGGCGCACCGCGAAGACTACGGCGACGCGCGCTACACATCGGCGCGTGTGCATACGGCGGGCAAGGGCGACATGCTCTACGGCCGCGCCGAGATCCGTGCGCGTCTGCCGCGCGGGCAAGGCACCTGGGCTGCGATCTGGATGCTGCCCACCGACCCGTTCAAGTACGCCACGATTTGCGGCCCGGGCCACGACTGGCAGGGCGCTGCCGACTGCGATGCCTGGCCCAACTCGGGTGAGATCGACATCCTCGAGCACGTGGGTTACGAGATGGGTCACGTGCACGGCACGGTGCACAATAAGGCTTATTACTGGATTGAGTGGGAGCAGCGTAAAGGTCGGATTCTTGACGACGACGTGGCCGAGACGTTCCACACCTATGCGCTGGAGTGGACGCCCGAACGCATCGACATCTTCGTCGACGACGCGCGCTACTTTACCTACATGAACGAAGGCGAAGGCTGGGAGGCCTGGCCCTACGACCACCCGTTCCATCTGATCCTCAATGTGGCGGTAGGTGGATACTGGGGTCGCGCGGGCGGTCCGATTGATGATGCGATTTTTCCGCAGCGCATGCTCGTCGACTGGGTGCGGATTTACGAGCGGGATGCGCCCTGACCGAACGGCGTAAATGCCCGGCAGGTCGCAGTGACCCGCCGGGCGCCAACACAATTAGCGCTCGAGGCGAAAGCAGCCACGCTGCCGCCCGCCGGGCATCCGACAAAACCCCGTGTAGTTGATGGCGACATCCTCGCCCAGCACCGCTGCCGCACTTAGTCGCGGATACTGAAACTGAATCGTTTCTCGATGCCGCGAACTGGCACCGCGTTGCCGTCGATTGTGCGGGGCTGGTAGCGAATGCGCTCAACCCCCTGGATGGCCGCCTTCTCGAAGCCCCGGTGCGTGGCGTAGGTCACCTCGACGTTCTCAGCACGCCCAATGGCATTCACGTCATAGCGCACGTCGACGTAACCCTCGACACCAAGCGCCAGCATGCGTTGAGGATAGATGGGCGTTACGTTGACGAGCTCGATGAGTGCATCGTTACCGTTACCGAAACCGACCCCGCCGTCGATGCCATTGCTGGGCGGATTCGGCCGGGGCGGTCCGTTGCCTTCGAGGCCCGCCGGCGGCAAGGCGACGGGGTCAATGAGGTTCCGGGGGCTGGGTCGGTCTGTTGGCACGGGCATGGGCTCGTCGATCGGCTCAATAGTCTCGAACGGCTTGGGGGGTGGTGGTGGCGTTGGTACGGCCGTGTCCGTGAGCGTTGGCGGCAGTCTCACGGTCTGGATCACAGAGACGGAGTCGTCGGCCAGCAGCGCCGTCATGAGCAAGAGCAGCGCCGCCGTGACGGTGGCCGCGCTGATGCTCGCAATCGCAAAGTCACGCATGGTGTTTCTCCCTATTGCCTTTAACCACGAGGTAATAGACTAGGATACCTATAACAAAAAAGTAAATATTGACTTTGCTATTTGCTTCTAGGTATCTTCCAGGTTTGCACAGGAGTTGACGTGGCCAGAACCAACCCGCCTTTTATGACTGGCGTGCCCGAACTGTTGCTGTTGCGGCTGTTGTCGCAGCGCGAGATGTACGGCTACGAGCTCGTTCGTCAGATCCAGCTGGTGACGGGCGAGGCCATCAAACTGGGTGAGGGCGTGATCTACCCGTCGCTGTATGCGCTCGAGAAGGCCGGTGCACTCAAGGCAAAGCGTCGCAAGGTTGGCGCCCGCGAAAGGGTGTATTACTCGGCGACCGCAAAAGGCCGCAAAAGACTGGCCAGGCTTGAGACCGATTGGGAGCGCATACGCGACGCTATCTCTTTGTCGGGGGAGACGCGTGTCGATCCCGTCTGAGCAACGCCAGTTGGCGCTGGCGTTGTACCGGCGGGGTATGCCGCGACGCGCGGCGCGCCGAATGGCCGAGGAATGGTTCGCGCACCGCGAAGATCTCGCTGCCGACGCACGATCGGCAGGCTACGGCGACGACGCGGCCGAAGCGCTTGCCAGTGCGAATCTGGGCGCCACAACACGATTGTTGCAGGAAGTCGGTCGCTTGCCCGACACCCCGGTCATCGTCGCCGAACGTCGGCGCGCTGTCGTCATGCTCCGTTGGGGCAGCGCGAGCGTCGCCGGGCTGGTGACCACGCTGTTTCTGTTTGCCGGTCTCACCCGCGTGATTGGCATCTGAACCGTCAGCTGGCGATGCACTTGGCACGCCCGTAGCATCGGAGTTTCGAGAACTCGCCCGCAGGCGCCGCACTATGTCCGAACCCCGGTCCGTCACTGTCCTGCTGCGCGCGCACCGCGAGGGTGACGCCGGCGCGCTGAACGCGCTGGCACAGCTGATTTACCCCGACCTCAAAGCGCTGGCGCGAAGCCGGTCGCGTAACAGTCGGTCGACGGGTGCCACAACGCTGGTGCACGAGACGTTTCTCAAGCTGCTGTCGGGCGGTGCGCTCACCACGGAAGATCGCGGACAGTTTTTCGCGCTCGCGGCGACGATCATGCGCCAAATCATCGTCGACGAAGTGCGTTATGCCATGGCGGGCAAGCGCGCTGCGGATGAAGTGACGCTCATGGAAACCGTTGTCGGCGATGACACGCACGAGCAGGCCGAATTCCTGCTGCAGGTCAACGAGCTCCTCGACACCCTGGCCCGCGAAAACGCCCGTCAGGCGCAGGTCTTCGAGTGCCGCTACTTCGCAGGCTTTACGACTGCCGAAACCGCAGAAGCCTTGTCGCTCTCGGTGCGCTCTGTGGAACGCGCCTGGTCAGAGGCCCGTGCCCGTATCGCCGAGCTCATTGAGGCCAGCAACGCGTAAGTCTCGTCGACGCTCGGGTCGCCGCCTGTCACGAGTTCAAATGTTTGCCGCCCGAAACCGGGTCGAAGCCACGCGTGCCGAAGTCGCGGCATGTCGTGCCCTCAGCGAAATCGGTGAGTAAGCCGCAGTGTCGCCATGTCGCGGTCAACGAACTGACCGAACAGGCCTGCATCGGTGCCGCGGAACGTTGCCGCTTCGAATTGAATGCTCGTGCGATCCCCAAGCGCACGCTGAACGCTCAACGTGGCCATGCTGTCGCCGTCCGAGAAGCTGCGGTACCAGCGCGCGAGAATCTCCCAGGTGTCGAAGCCCACGGTCTTGCGCAAGGCCACCGTCGCCAGGCGATCGGTCTCCGGCCGCACGAGATCGGTGGGCGCATCGCTGACCCGGTCATCGAGGTACTGAACATTGACTAACGTGTCGAACGGCCCATTGAAGTCGAGCCCCAATGCCGAACGTGCCTGGTCGCGACGCACCCGATCGAGAGCTGCCACGCCCGACGTGTTGAAGAACCGGTCGGGGTGGCGCGCATGCTCAAGTCGCAGCACAACCGGCCCCAGTCCAATATCGGCACTGACACCAATCGTGTCGCGACGCTCGAGATCGCGTTGTACAACCGGTCCCTGCGCCCCCGCTGTCACGCGACCCAAAGGCTCAGGATCGCGGCCACTGTAGGCGACCAGGCTCAGTGCCGCCGTGCCAAATTGCCGGGTGACCCGTGCGCCAAAGCCCGTGTCGTCAAAGCCTGAGGGTGGACGCACGGTCGAGACGGGCAGCCCGGGTCCGCCAGGCGCCGCACCGAAACGAAATCGCGGCGCGCGCAGCTCAAACCAGGCGCCAGCGTCGGGAATCACGTGCCCGGAACTATCGGGGACGACGGCGAACTCGGCGCGCCACTCCCCAAGACTGACGTCCGCATAAGCAGACCACAGTGTGAGTCGCGAAGCGTCGAAGTCCTCGATGATGAAATAGCGGAAGTCCTGCGGGTTGATGACGTCGAGCACGCGTAGCCCGTCGAGGTTGCCCCAGACAATTTGCTGCTTGCCGAAGCGAAGCTGGCCTGCGCCCACATTCACTGACAGGTAGGCGTCACGCAGCTCAAGACTGCCGGTATTGCCAAGCGCGAGCGGCTGGCTTGCCGACCAATAGCTTTGGTAACCCGGCGCGCCGGGTTCGATGTCATCGTCGGCGTCAAGCCGCAGGCGTGCCGAGGTGACCAATGCCGCACCCGTCTCCGACTGCCATATGTACTCGGGGCGTACCTCGAGCAGGCTGTGCATGCGTGCAGCACCGTTGGCGCCGTGACCGTAGGCCAGCGCCGCGTCGAGCGCGAAGGTCTGTTTCGCCTCCGCCTGAGCCAGTCCGGATGCGGCCAGCAGGGCCACCAGCATCAAACGCTTCATCACAGTCCCCTCAGGTCCAGACTGGCCAGCCCGCGCGTCATCACCTGCGCATCGAATAGCTGCCCGTCTAGAGCGACGTTGGTTCGAATGTCCTCGAATGCGATGGCGGTGGTGTGCCCGGTCCGTAGATGCGTCGCAGTGATCTCTGTCGGTGTCCAGATGCCATCAATCTCAGAGACGGCGCGAACTGAGATGGTCTTCAGCGGTTTACCGCGCGGGTCGTGAAACTCGATGTGCATCGGGATCCAGGTCGCGGCATCGATCTCGGCTTCGAAGGCGCCGTAGCCAAGCGCGCGGGCGACCGAGGTGCTGACGGCCGTGCCCGACAAGCGGTAGCGCAGCCGCTCCCCATCGTCGATCTGCTGGCCACCTGAAAACGTCCACTCGTCGAGCTCGAACCGAATCTCGGACTGCATATCGGCGTAGGAAAAATCGGTGCCGAAAAACGCCCGGCCACGGCGTGTTGCGGGGATCCGTCGTGCGCGACCACTGGCGGGCAGGTACATCCAGCGCGTCGCGATGCCGCCCTCCAGGGGATCGTCACTGAGAAAGGCCATCTCCGCGTATTTGCGCGGTGCCGTGAAGGTCACGCGCGTGCGTCGTCGCGCGTCGTCGGTGCGTTTGTGCAGCACGGCTGTGCGTTCATCGCGTCGCCCCTTCCGATCAATCAGCGTCATGTGCATGAGTCGTCGGCTCGCGCTGTGATCGGCGCGATCAGCGATGCGCTCAGCCACCACCTGCGCGTCAAGTGTCTCGGCGTCTGCCTGCGTCCAAACGAGCGCGCCCAGCGCGACGAGTACAGCCGCACCCTTGGCGCGTGCAGGTTGGTGGGCCGGGCGCAAGAACCAGCGCTGGCGCAGTGCAAACACGGCAGGAATGAACACGAGTGCTACGAGGTAGCTCGTGAGTGCCGCCAGGGCGACAAGGCCACCAAAGCGCATGAGCGTGGGCAGATCGCTCGTCGTCAGTACGGCGAAGCCCACGCCGAGCGCGGCTGAGTTGAAAAAGCAGGCACGAGCCACCGGCGGCAGTGATGCCGTCATGGCGCGCCGCAGATCGCCGTCATGCTCTTGCAGCGCCGTACGCAGACCGTCGACAAGGTGGATCGAGAAGTCGATACCAACGCCCAATGCGATGGCCGCAAACATCGAGGTCGCGGGCTCGAGGTAAATCCCGAGAAAGCCCATGCTGGCGTACAGCATGGCCACGGTGAACACGACGGGAATGGCTGACACGATCCCACACGTGATCGAACGGAAGACGAGCGCTGAGACCAGGATGACCAGCGCGAGAGACAGCGCGACCCCCTTGAAGTGCGAGACGCGCAGGTTTTCCATCCAGTGATAGCCGATGTTGACATCGCCTGTGAGGGTGGCGCGCAGCGCACCCTCGCTGAAGTTCGCGTCAATGTAAGCCTGCACGGACTCGACGACCTCGCGCGTCTGGCTAAAGCGGTCGGCGTTGAGGACACCGCGCACGAGTGCGTGCTGGTAGTCGCGGTCAATCTCTTCCTCGAGATCTGCAGGGTCGGCATTGAGCTCGTAGGTAAAGAGCGTTTCTGCCACCAGGGCATCGGCGTTGGGGAGGGCGCGCGCCGTAACGTCGCTCTCGGGCAGCTCGTCGAGTGCGGCGTGCAAAAGCGCAACATAGTCCACGATCGATACGGTCTTTTCGACGCGGGGCAGCGACTCAAGGTACTGCTGCAGATCGCGCATGCGCTGCATGGCATCGACGGTGACCAGCCCCATCGGGGCGTCGGCCTCAACGATAATGTCGAGGAACGCCGTGCCGGCAAAGCGCTCGTTCAGTGTTTCGTCAGCGACGCGGATGGCTTCACCGGGCGCAAAGTTCTCGACTTGCGAACGGTCGATCTGGAGGCGCGTTGCGCCCGTACCCGCAACAACTGCGAGACCCAGCATGAGCCCAATGACCGCCAGCGGTCGTCCCGTGTCAGCCGTCATGAATCGTGTCAGCTTTCCGCCGCCGGTGCGTGCCCCGCGCGACAGCCAGCGCGCCATCGCCGGGCTGCGGCCTGGGTCGACAAGCAACAGCACATTGGGCAGCGCGACCATCGAAAACAGCCAGGCCAGTGCAACACCGACAGCGGCGAACACGGCAAACCAGGTGATCGGCGGCATGATTGACATCAGTGCGATGCCGGCAAAACCGGCAATCGTGGTCAACGTCGTCAGCGTGATGGGTCGCGCCATGGCGCACATGGCCAGGATCACGCACTCGCGCCGGGCCATCTCGGGCTCCTGTTCTCGCAGCGCAAAGTAGGCAGAAAGGATGTGGATCGAGTCGGCGACCGAAATCGCCACAATGATCACGGGCAGCGCGTTGGTGATCGCGAAGTAGGGCACGCCGAGCCAGGCCATCATGCCGAGCGCGCCCGCCGCGGAACCCGCGACAACGATCAGTGGCCCCAGCAAAGCCAGGCCACGCCGAAACGCGAAAAAGATGAACGCGAGCACAACGACGAATACGAGCGGCTGCAGCTTCCGCGCGTCTTCGTCAATGTACTGGCTCAGGTAGCCGCTGATGGCGCCGGGGCCAGCCACGTGCAGCGTCGTGCCGGGACGGCTCAGCGACTCGGCGATGGCCAGAACGGCCGTGTAGGTGTCCGCCGCAAGGTTTGTATCCACGAGCTCTGCCATCACGACGGCACCCGTTTCATCCTCGCTGACCAGGGTGGCCCGATGCGGTGGCATCTGCTGCCAACGTGCCCGCGCTTTGGCGACGGCGTCGACGTCCATGGCGTCGGGCTCGACGTAGGGATCAATGAGTACGGCGCCGTCCTCGCCGCTGACCGAGGACTCGGTACTCAGGCTCACGACACGGTCGTAACGGATGTTGTCGAGCGATTGGATGGCGTCTGTCAGCTCGGTGATCAGCGCCAGTGTCTCGGCCTCGAATACGCTGTTGTCGTTCTCCGTAATCACGGCTACGGCAATCGTGTCTGACAATCCGAACAGTGCGTCGGCGCGAGCATCCGCGACCAGCGAGGCGTGGTCGCCCGGGATGAAGGCTTTGACAGAGGTGTCCTTGACGAGACGATCCAGTCCGGCCGCAGCGACCACAAGCGCCAGTAGCATGACGCCGAGTGCAACCGCCGGTCGCCTGGTAATGGCCTCGAACAGTCGTCGCGTATTCATGAATGGCGTGGTCATCAGTGTGTGCTCCTCAAGGCGTCGTCTACTTCGGCGTGGTCCAGAACGCCCGTGCTGTGCAGACAGATGGCTTCTTCAAGTTCGGTCCAGTCTTTGACATGGCCCGGCATGGTCGGTGGCGTGGCGCCGGGGTAAACGGCTTCGGCGACTTCGGTCGCGGGCACCCACTGGCCGTCGCGGCGCAGTCCCGCACGTGTAATGCCAACGGCAACGCTGCGCATGCGTGCGTCGACAAAGGTGTGCTCGAGGTAGAACCAGCGCTCGTCCCAACCGAGTAGTCGGGTGCGCACTTCGTAGCGTTGCAGGAACCGCAGGGAGTGACGGAAGCGCATGGCACCGCCGCCCAACAGTGGCGCCCAGCCTTGGCGGCGAATCTCGCCGGCCACACCCGTCTGCATCATCCATTCGACACGCGCCACATCCATGATCTGCAGGTACCGGCCGTTGTTCATGTGGCCGAATGCGTCGAGATCATGCGGCAGCACGCGGAAACGGCTGCGCGCGACGTGCAGGTAATGCCGCGCGTCGCTGCGTCGATTGCGCAGCCAGGTCAGTATGAGTCGCAGGTACAGGTTCATGATCGTCGCTTCCTGGGGGTCTTCTGTCGTTTTCGGGGCGCTTATCTCCTAGAACGAGAAACGGCCGCGAATCCCGCCATGGGACGCGAATCTTTTTCTGCGACAGCTGGGCGAGACGCAGCAGAAGCACTACAGAAGCGACAGTTGCGTGCGGTCATCGCGCTGTGGTGGGATGGCCATCACGCGCGGATTTGGCGGGGAACCGGCTGGTATTTCGATCTGACAGGGAGAGACCAGCCGCACGATGCCGCGCTGGTGATCACGAACCCAAGGGGAGGTTTCGCCGATGACCACGGACAACACTGACGACCCACTGGCCACGGGGGGCGGCTTCGATTTGCTGTCCAAGGTTCGAGCGGATCAGCCTGATCCCATGCTGGGCCGCGTTTTGGGTGACTACGAGGTTAAGGCGCTCATCGCTGAAGGAGGCATGGGCCGCGTCTACCGTGCCGTGCGCAGCGACGGCAGCTTTGATCGCGAGGTGGCCATCAAGGTCTCGCCGGTCAGCGGGATCGATGATCGTGCCCGTGAGTTGTTCCTGCAGGAGCAACAGGTGCTTGCGGGGTTGAATCACCCCAACATCTCGCAACTCTATGACGCGGGCGTCAGTGACGAGGGCTGGCCTTACATCGTCATGGAGCTCGTCAGTGGCGTCCCGGTCGACGTCTACTGCGAGGAACACGGTCTGTCTATCGACGCACGCGTCGGGTTGCTCGCTGACATTACCGAGGCGGTGGCGTTTGCGCACGCGCGTCTCATCGTGCACCGCGACATCAAGCCGTCCAACGTGCTGGTCGATGAGTCCGGTCGAATTCGCCTGCTCGACTTCGGCATTGCAAAGCTCATTGACGACAGCCAGGCAGGCGTTACGCGTGACCGACCACTGACGCCGCGTTACGCCAGCCCGGAACAGCTGCTGAGTCAGCCCATCACGACGGCTTCAGACATTTATCAGCTCGGCGTGTTGGCCGCGGAGGTCCTGACAGGTCGACCGCCCGGTGATGAAGAAACCCTGACAGACGCGATTCAGCGCGCCGCTGACTCGCGGCCAATCGCGTTGGACGCCGAACAGGACGGGCGTCTTCCCGGTGAGCTGGTGCAGGTCATCAATCAATGCCTGCGCGTGACACCGGACGATCGCTACGCTGACGCCAACATGTTGCGCCGTGACTTGGTGGCCTGGCGCGACGGCTTTCCCGTGTCGGCGGCGGGCCAGGGAGCCGGTTACCGGTTCAGGAAGTTTATCGGCAGGAATCGAGGTGCCACGACACTGGCCCTGCTGCTTGTGGGTGCCATTGTTGCGGGCAGCGTCGCCTACACCGTGTCTATCAACGAGGCGCGGCGCGTCGCCGAGACACAACGCGATGAGGCCGAGCGACAAACGCGCATGGCCGATGAGTCCATGAACTTCCTGACCTCGATTCTCGAGTACGCCGATCCAAACAAGGCACAAGCCGGTGACACGAGTATCAACGACGTATTGGAGGCGGGTGCCGCGCGCGTGGAAACCGAGCTCGCCGATCAGCCCGAGATCCAGGTCCGATTGTTTCGGACCATTGCCATGGTCTATGACCGGCAGGGTCGTTACGACCAGGTGGGGCCCATCCTCGAAAAATCAGAAGCACCGACGATTGCGGTACACGGTGAGGCCAGCCCCGAGTACTTCGCGCTGTTGAATCAACGTGGCAACAGCCTCAATCGCCTGGCCAAGTTCTCCGAGGGCCGCGCCTTCTTTTCCGAGCACCTGGCCGAGGCCGAGTCGCTGCTCGGTGCCGAGCATCGCGAAACCATCAAGATGCGCAACAATCTCGGCATTTCGATTTACAGCACCGGCGACTTACCCGGCTACGATGAGATCACAGCGCGCAACTTCGGGATTGTTGAACGGACGCTTGAGGAGGGCGACAGCCTTAGGGCAAACGTGGCGCACAAGCGAGGTATCGCGCTGGTCGTTACCGGTGACCTCGACGGTGCCAAAGCGCTTACGAAGCGTTATGCAGAGACGTCCACCGCGAGCCTCGGGCCGTCACATCACAACACGCTTTCCCACCTGTCGTTACTCGCATCGGCGCATGGGTTTGCCGGTGAGCTTGCGCAAGAGCTCGAGGTCAACGAGCTCATCGTTGCACGCAAACGGGAGGTGCTGGACCCGAACCACCCCGATCTTGCCTTCGCACTCAATAACCTTGCGGTCGCGCTGGAGCGCAACAAGCGCTATGACGAGTTTGAGCCCGTCATGGAAGAGGTCCTCGCCATTCGCATGAAGGTACTTGGCGAGCGCCATCCCCGGACGCTTCACGCGCAGCGAAACCTCGCCCAGTTTCGTGCCGGGCAGGTCGAGTCTGATGCCGGACTCGAGGCGCTTTATGAGGTGCTAGAACAACAGCGCAGTGTGTTGGGAGCGGAGCACCAGGACTCAGTGGAAACACAGCTCGTGTACACGGTCTTCCTGGTGGAGCGCGGTAAACCGGGTGCCGCGCAGGCGGTCGCTGAGGCAAAGGCGCTTATCGAGCGGTCGATTGGTATGCAGCACCCCGTGGCGCAGGAGTTCATGGGCAAGGTCGAGCCCGCACCGCCGTAGCCGAACCGGGGCACTAGTGCCCGATGCTGCCGAACGCCTCGCGAATCATGGCGACATGTTCGTCCTGACTGTAGGCAAAGGCGCGCAGGAAATCGTCGCAGCCGTAGTCGGGTCGTTCGGCGTGCACGCGGTCGAGAAACCGTCGGGCATCTGAGTCGCGACCGGCCAGCGCGGACGACACGATGGCTTTGGCGAGCAACTGGTAGTGCGCGTGGGGCTGATTGACGGCCTCGGCCAGCAGGTCGGCGCCCCGCTCGTAGTTTCCTGCCAGCGTCTCACTGAAGCCGTGCAATCCGAGCATCGCCCAGCGCATCGGGTCGTAGGGGCTGAGGCGCAAGGCCGCGGCAGCCTCGTCGGCGCTGCGCTGCGTCTCGCCATCTTGCACGAGCGCGAAGCCCAGTGAGTAACGCCCCACGGCAAAACTTGGATTGAGCTCACTGGCCATGTCGAGTTCGCGGATCGATGCGCTGACGTCGCGGCTCAGCAAGTGGGCGCGACCGAGCGCCCAGCGTGCGAGTGGGTCGCGCGGATCGAGCTGCACGCTCCGGTTGGCGAAAACGAATGCGCGGCCGACCGCTGCGTCACGGTCTTCCTCATACTCAAGAAACGCGCGGTTCCAATGCACGAACGATAAGCCGGAGAAAGCGCGCGAGCCGCTGGGGTCGAGCTTGCTCGACAGTTCAAAGAAATGCTCGGCGCGCTTATTCGACGCCGGATCGAAGTGGTACATGTGCCAGCAACCGCGGTGGTAGGCCGACCAGGCATCGAGGTCGGCTGAGGGTTGTAGCAGTGCGCGTCGCTGTTCGGCCAGACTGACCTCGGTCTCAACGGTGCCGACGATGTCATCGACGACTTGCTCTTGCAGCTCAAACAGGTCATCGATTTTTCGGTGCAGGTGGTCGGCCCACACCACCTGCCCGGCGACGCCGTCGGTTAGGGTCACCTGCAGGCTTAGGCGTCGGTCGCGCTGCTCGAGGCTGCCTTGCAGGATGTAGCGCACGCCCAGCTCGCGGCTGATATCTACGGGGTCCAGCGTGGGGTCGGCAAACCGCATCGCAGTACCGCGCGCGATAACGAAGAACGTACGCGTGCGCGCGATCTGCGTCAGGATGTCCTGACTGAGCCCAAACGCCAGATCGCGATCGTCAGCCGCACGCCACTGCCCTGAGAACGGCAACACAGCGATGGAAGGCTGCGCCGGCAACTCGAGCGCGTCCTTGATGGGGGCCTGTTCCTCGATTGCCGTGGGTAAGGGCGTTGCCTTGATGCGCACGGGGGGTACGAGCTGATACCCAAAGCCGCGAATGCCCTGGATGTAACGGGGGCGGACGGCGTCATCATCGAGCGCCTGGCGAACCAGTCGAATGCGTTGCGCGATGGTCTCTACGGCGACGACACGCCCCGGCCAGACTTGTTCGAGCAAGGCTTCATGCGACAACGCAGCTGGGGCCGCTTTGACGAGCGCCAGTAGCATCTCGTAGTTGAGCTTGCTGAGCTGGATTCGCGTGGCGCCGCGGAACACACCGTGCTGGCGTGTATCCAGCACGAGGTCTTCGAATTCGTACTCGACGTCGTTGCGTTCCATCGCCGGTCACTCCCTCCCGCGACAGCTCGACTATATCGCGCTGTGCCGGCGCTGTGAGACGTGAAGGCCGGATTACGAAAAACTTCGCGCAATCTTCATGCAAGGCGACTGACGCAGTTCTAGCGTCGGTGGGGCATTTCAACGAGGAGGGAGCCCCAATGACACCAAGAACCGCTCTGTTCAGTGTGCTCATGCTTGCGATCGGCATGACACCACTCACCCCGCACGCATCCACGGCAGGTGCGACGGGTATCGTTTCGTCCATCACCAACGCGCCTGTCGTGCCGGATGGCGACGTCGCGGGAAGTCCAACGGATATTCTCATCACACTCGACGGGTCGCTGGACCCCAACGTCACGGGTCGAACCTTGTTGGCCGGTCGCACGATCGCGGTCGTGTTCCCGTCGGATTTTGACCTCAGCAACATCGACCCCGCGTATCCGCTCAACGATGTCCCGTTTCCGTTTCCGCCGGTACCGCCACTGCCACCGCAGCCCTGCGTCCCGGGTAACCTGCAATGCACGACGGCTGTCGTGCTCCGCGGCTGGCCGCAGGATCCGCTGTTTCCGCCGCGCCTGTTCACGACGTTGCAGGTAGACCACGCCCGCAACGCACTCGTGTTCACGGCGGCACAGAACATCGAGCAATCGCCGGGCATCAAACAGCTGCACCTGATTCTCAACGGTGTCACCAACCCCGCTGCCGGGCAGTATCGGATACGTGTCGAAGCGGAAACGGGGCCTAACGGTTCACTCGAAACGGGTGAGGCGCTGCTTGAGATCCGCGAGCGCGCCGCGCCCAGCATCAATATTACGTCGGTGTTCGTGCCGGCACTCGGCGGCGCCGAAGGTGATGCCGAGCCCGTGTGTGGGCCGCCCTCGCTGCCGCCTTTGCCCAACAACCCGGTCTACCAGACCACCGCAACGGGCGAGGCCGCAGGCCGCGCTTGGTCGTTCCTGCTCTGGGGCGCCGATCGCGAGCCGCTGGACAACGTGTCGCTCGAGCTGTTTCGCGACGGCATCTACCTCCTTCGCCGAGACGACGGTGGGCGGTTCGGTCGCGTCGTCGGTACGGTTCAGATCGAATCTCCCCCGGGTGCAACAGGGCAACAGGTCTATCAGATCAACTGCCCGAGTCTCATGCCCGCCGCACCGGTTATCGGTGCGACGCCCGGCATCGGCCCGCAACCTGTGGGCCGCATGGACTTACGTTTCGTAGCGGGTAGCGTTCCGGGCGTCTACAAGGCGCGCCTGAGCCTGCGCGAGGGTAGTACCGTCACCATGGTGGTGACGGCTGACTGATTGACGGCCGGTCTGGGCTGGGCGTCGATCGTGGTTTCAGAACGGGATGTCGTCGTCGAAGACGGGCGGCGGCGCCTCGTCGATCGGCGGCGGCCCATCCTGGTTGCCGGCCTGCGCCTCGGGGCGCTCGACGCGCCAGACCTTGACGTCCGTGTACCAGCGACCGTTGTATTCCCGGCTTTCCAGGTCGAAGTGCACGGTCAGTGATTCACCTTCCGTGATCTTGAACTGGTCAATCTTGTCGCCCCAAGCCATAAAGCAGACCGACTTCGGGTAATCGCCAGGGATTTCGACGACGTATTCCTGCTTGCGCCATTCACCGCGGGCCGAGGTGCCTGATTTTTCGGGGAGGACGTGGGTGATTTTGCCGGTGAGTTCCAAAGTGCTGTTCCGTTGATTGGGGAGGCGTGGGCACAGTGACGCGCCGCCGGAACGCGACATGATACTGAGGCGCGCGGCTTGCTGTCATGCGTAAATCGTGACCCGGGGCCCAGATTGGTCTGTACCTGGCGGATACCGTCGATGAAGGTCTGAATCTGCATCACGTAGCTGGGTTTGAGGTGCGTGCTGCCCTGCAATTGCTGCGCCCGCGTTGCAACGGGCGAGGCAGCGCCACCGGGTGTCGGCATTCTCGTCCTTACGAATCCGAGCGGAGTGGTAGTCTCGTCGCAACAATAAGAGACAGGGAACGTATCGTGTCCGACGAAATCTTTGCGCCGCCTACAGCTGACACCGACGTCGTAGAATCCAACGAGCAGACGTTCTACGTCGTTTCTCCTACCAAGTTCTTACTGCTGTCGATTCTGACAATCAGTCTCTACAACATTTACTGGTTCTACAGAAACTGGCGCGAGGTGAAGGCGCGCGACAAGCTGGGCATCTGGCCGCCCATGCGCGGGCTGTTCTATATCTTCTTTACGCACAGTTTGTTCCGGCGTGTCGACGCCGAACTGGAGTCCGTCGGTGCCTCCCGAGACTGGAGCTCGGGCGCGATTGCAACGCTGGTCGTTGTGATGGCAATTGTGTCAGCGGTGCTCGACCGGCTGACTCGCGTCAGTATTGGTGAGCCCTACACCGACATACTGTCCATCTTTATGGTGCTGATCATCGCCTTTCTGCTGCTACAGGCGCAGAAAGCCATCAATCTCGCCTGCGGGGATCCTGAGGGGCACAGCAATTCGTCATTAACGGCAGCAAACTGGATCTGGATGATCCTGGGCGGGGCGTTCTGGCTGCTGGTCCTCATAGGCATGTACTTCCTCGTTGTCGACCCGGCCTGGCTTAACGAGTAGGGGGGTGGCGTCGTCCGAGTGGTCTCGCACACCTCGGATGGCTGTAGTGGTCTTCGCGGGTGGTCAGACTGGGGCGGGGCGCTACTCGTCAGCCGGTCGAAGCGTCAGTGTGCTTTCGGCGTGCTGGTCGATCATGGCGTCGGAGAACCACAGGTAATCCACGCGGCCCTCGCGAAATGCGGCGATCTGATTGTCGAGCTGGGGATGCCGTGTTCGCCCGACCACCCCGCCCGGTAGGTTGGCGCGCACTTTATCGGAATCGGCAAGATCCGCCACCATGCGCCACGAGACCGACCACTGGGGATCAAAGCCAGGTGCCGAAAAGTCGTACAACGCACGGTTAAGGGTCTCGCCGGAGCCGGGCTGCGGATAGGACTGGCTCCCGGTCAGACGGCCCAATAACCCGCTCAGGCGCAAGGGTCCGGACCGGTGCATGGCCCGGACATCACCCCAGTGCCAGTCTTCGGCGCTCGGGCCATACGCTTCGGTCAATTCCGCGATGGCGTCTTCACCGGCCAGGCGGAACAGGTCGTCCCGTGTCTCACGGCCCGGTGTGCCAGCGTCGTCGAACCAGGCACCCCAGTCGGCATCGCCTTCAAGCACCATCGCGTGCAGACGCTGTTGCCAGAGATACCAGGAATCCAGATAGCGTTCGGTGGCGTCACCCAGGTCGTCGCGAAACACCCGTCGCGCGAAGTGGCGATAGGTCGCCTGGAACACCGTGGGTGCCGCGCTGTCGAGTTCATCACGGTAGTCCCATCCCTCGAGAATGGCGGCGAGCACTTCGGTCGCTTCGTCTCCCGCCAAAGCAGCCCTCATGATCGGCGCCACGCTCTCGGCGAAGACATTCAGGTTGTCGCGCTGCGCTTCGTGGTGCGTCTCGTGACTAATAGTCTCGGTGCCGGCCAGCAGCTGCTGCAGGCGTTCATAGCGCCAGGTCGGCGAGGCGTAGGTCGTGAACGTGTAGGGGTAATCGACAGGCTGCGCATACTGATTGGCGCTGCCGGCCCAACCTTGTTCTGGGTCGACATCGCGCGGCATGTCCAAAGCGGGTATCAGGCCTTCCCAATTGTCCTCGCCGTCTGCCACAAGTGGTGTGGCGCCGTCGCCGCGTGTGCGTATGGGCGCCGCACCGGTGGACACACGTGCCGTGTGGCCGGAGGTGTCGCCGAGGACAATACTGAACCCAAACATGCGGTGCCCACTCCAGGCCGTGACGGCCTCATCCACGCTGCGGGCTTGCATGCTGGCCTTGATCTGGAGATCGGCTTGGGGGTATTCCGCGACAGCCCAACGCGCGCTTACGATGCTGTCGCTAAACGGGGTCCAGTCGTGATCGGATATCACCGGCCCACGCCGAGTCAGTCGAATCTTGATCTGGCGTTCATCGCCATCCTTCACAGCGATGGTTTCGGTAAGGACGGTGAACGGCCGTGATTCGTCACCGTCAAGGTAGCGCGTCGGGTCAGCCGGGTCGGGCGTCTCGATGTACAGATCGACGACGTCGGCATAGCCATTGGTGACACCCCAGGCGAGATGCTCGTTCCGTCCTGCGTTGATGCCGGGCAGCCCGGCGTTCACACCAACGGCACGCCAGTCCGGGGTGATCAGCGCGATGGGATGCCAAAAGCCGGGCAGGTTGCGAACATCCACATGCGGGTCGTTGGCAACGATGGCGGCGCCGCCAGGCGATCGCCGGCCGTTGACGGCCCAGGCATTGGAGCCGCCAAGGCCTGCGAAACTGCGCGCCGGCTTGTGTGCGTAGGAACTACCCAGTCCCAACGACTGGTATCCTGTTCCCGACGTCAAAACGGAACGTGGTCCATCGGGGTTGATGGCGAGCGGTGCGATCTCCGAAGCGCGCTCGGGCCCGATGGTCTCGACGACACTCTGGGTCGCGATCTCTGCGTAGAAGTTGGCGCCGTTTTGCCAGGCGAAGAACAACATCATCGCCAGCAAGTCGGTTTCGCGCCAAGGCTCCGGCGCAGCGCCAACGAGCTGGAACTCCCACGGGTGGTCATCAGGATGTTGCGTGATGTAGGCGTTCAGCCCGTCCGCGAAATCCGACAACATCTGCCGGTTATCGTCGTTGAGCACACGCCAGTGCGCTTCGGCAATGCGATGAAAGCCGATCACACGACTATCGGTGTCGGTGACTACCGTGGCCTCGCCGAACAGCTCTGACAGCCGGCCCAAGGCGGCGCGCTTGGCCATTTCCATCTGGAACAGGCGGTCTTGCGCGACGACGAACCCCTGTGCGCGAATCACATCGCGAAAGGAGTCTGCTCGGATGTAGGGCACGCCATTCCCGTCGCGGCTGACCGTGACCGGCGCGTCGAGTGCTGGCAGCGACATGTCGCCGCCTGTCTGGTAGCGGTTCGCGTGGCCCGCGTACCAGTAAGCAATTATGGCAAGGGCGCCAGCCAATACCAGCAAAACGCCGAAGGCGCGGCTCAACCCTTTTCGTGCCCACCCCATTGATGGCTCCCCATGTATCCATCATCGACACAGAAACAGGGCGTTGCGCGGGCGACACGAGATTCGTGCCTTGCCGTGGCGGTCACACCCCCAAGCCAGCTATAACAGGGATTGGTCTCTGCAAACAAGCTGCTCGAGATCGGTTCGGCAGTTCGATACACTACCGCGTGCGGCGCCCGTAGCTCAGCTGGATAGAGTACTGCCCTCCGAAGGCAGGGGTCACAGGTTCGAATCCTGTCGGGCGCGCCAATTTTTTCAATCAGGTACGTGGTATCGGAGCATTCGCAGAAGTGCGTTGGGACCGCCACATGACCTTGTTGTGACCAGGTCGGCCACGCGGCGCGTCAAGCCAACCATGTGTTTTTTTGAGCGATTTTCGAGAGCCTCTTACTTCGCCCGAACGTATACGGTATTTGAACGGTTATTCGATTGAACGAAAAGACAACCGGCAGTCTTATCTATGTGTAACACCAAAGGACCGTAAGTTCATCGGAGTTGCCCGCTCGTTCTTTCGAAACAACATCGGCGTTTTAGGCTGCAAGTGAGTTAACTACCCGGCAATTATTCACAACATAGCCGCTTTGCAGCTGACGTGTTGTGCTATGGAATGGACAAAGTGGCATTGATACATCGGCCTGACTGTTCGATTTTCCGAAGATGTGATCGCTACGGCGACCTAATGAAGAACGGCCCTATCCCACTACGGTACTAACTCTTTTCTCCGGTAGATACGGCAGCACGACAGCCAGCAAAAACTGTGCGACCGTAAACAACCCCAAAAACATGACCGTCCCCACACCGGCGCCATATTCTATTATCGGAAACGCAGCGGCCAGTAAGAGAAACGTACTGCCTAATACTCGCAGCGTCACCGCCACAGACCGCGGTTGATCCCGACGCTGTGAGAATACAACCTTCCAGTGGCGCCGCATCGCGAGACACAGAGCAACACAACCGGCAAAGCAAAAAACGAAGCTCGTGAGGGCAGTCATGCCTGCCCTACCGTGGGGCTGCCATGCTCGTCCACGATGGCACGTGCTTCTGTTTGCCGAACGCGTATGTAACTGGCAAGCACCGCGAGCCCGATGCCCAGAGCGATACAGGTCAGGTCAAATCCAGCCATGACCCAGTCTCCTGACGGAACGCTATTCGCGAGGTGCACATCGGTTGTGGCCGCGTTTAGAGCCGGTATCGCTATACAAGCCACTGAGGCAACGAAAAATAGTTCACGCCAGGCCGCGATGCGCGGCCGGAACAAAGGGTAGAGCAGGCAAGCCGCCCAGCTAATGAACATCATGTGGACTTCCCACTCTGCGCGGTGTTCCATCCCCACCGGCAGCAGCCGGTTAGCCCAGAAATAGGCGGCGATGGCGACCGGTAGGCCGGCAATCGTACCGATATTCAGACATTCGACAAAACGGAAGCCTAGCTCCTTTTCCTTGTTTGGCGACGACTTGCGACGCTTGGCTGTCCAGTAAACACAACCTGTGGCGACCATCGCTGTGCCCACCAAGCCAGCAATGAAATACAGCCAACGAGTCACTGTGTCGGCGAAAAGGCCCTCGTGCAGTCCGAGCATTGAGCCAGCGACACCGATGACTTTGCTCTCGGTAAACGGACGTTCTTCGATGAATTCGCCTGTTACTGCATCGAAAACCAGGCTCTCACCAAAAAACCCGATATCTTGGCGTGCTGGGTTAACGATGATTTTGCCGTTCATATCACCCGGTTTCTGGAACTCGACGTTGCCGATAGTTTCGAGGCTCCAGGTGTCGTCAACCTGGTCGAGCACAGTGCCTATGTCTACGATTCCCGCCGACTGTCCGCTGCGTTCAGCGGGGGGGTGCCCAAGGGCGCCCTGTAACTCTGTTTGTGCCTTTTGCACGTCAAACCCGTAGCTGCCCAGCGCGACGCCCGGCATCCATGTCGTCAAAACAAACAGGAGGCCGCTATACGTAATCATTAGCAGGAATGGCAGTGAGGACACGCTCAGCAAGTTGTGCATATCCAACCAAGAGCGCTGGCCTTTAGCAGGTCGGAACGTGAAGAAGTCTTTAAAGATCTTCTTATGGACGACGATGCCAGAGATCATGCCAAGAAACATCAGCAGCGTAATAAGACCGACCAGGCGGTAGGCGACATCGAAGTCGATATAGTGCAGTGCATAGTGCATGCGATAAAGCACCTGACCGCCGCCCGTTTCCCGCACATTGTTGTCCAGTGGTTCACCCGTCACAGTGTGGAGCTGAACGTTGCCTCTGAGTGTGTCCGGATTCGCCGTTGAGGCATCCTCTGGGGTCGGCATCTGCCAGAAGACTGACAGCTGCGGATTATTGCGGCCGGACGGATGGGATATGGACCAGCGATCAGCTCCAACAGCGTTTTCTTCGAGATAGGCTTGTGCAACGGTGTAGGCATCTAGTACCGGAACGTCGACTGCCGGTACACGTTCCGGCTCCATCCAGTGATCAATTTCGGTATCGAAGTAGCCTAGTGTGCCGGTCACAAAAATAAAGAAAAGCACCCAGCTGAATATCAGGCCGGACCACGTGTGCAACCAAGTCATTGATTGCCTAAATCCACCTTTCATGCAGCATTCTCCAGATTTAGCAGCCACCATGAACCGGTTGACGTCAAAACGACAGCGCCCAGAAGCCCATACCAGACGGTGGAGAGTCGGCGAACGCTAAACACCCACATGATGATCGCCGTGTAGATTGCGAAGCTCAACAAAGCGGCAGTAGCGACGCTCTCGATCTTTCTGACGGGCAGCAACAGACCCAGAAAAATGCTGGCGGAATTCGCGAGAACATATCCGGGTAATGCAGCGGCAAATACCCTCGACGCAATATGCCATCGACCCGGCTTGGACATGCTCAGACCATTACTCATAACTCTATCCACGAAGAACTAGCGATGGTGTTCCCTAACCTGATTACCAATAGGGGCGGAGGGCTGCCGTAACGCGTCTTTTGAAACATCGGAGCTCCCATTTTGTGAAAGCTGAAAGCTTATGAAATCGCGCAACGCCGCGACCCGTCGTACAGCACTCCGCCTGTGTAAGACAACTCGCGAATCGACTGCGTCTTGCGCATTGTTAATCAGAACTCAAAGGCAAGCGACGCGATCACAGTACGCGCCCGCGACGTTCCGACTCTGATTGCAGCAAACGCATCCGGGGTCACAGCGGCCTGAGTGAGTCGATAGTCCTCGTCAAAGGCATTGATCACGTTTAGCTGCGCCTTCCAGTTGCCGCGGCGGAAGTAGGCCATAGCACCGATCTCTGTCCAGCTATCGTAAGTAGCGTTGTTTTCGCCGCTGATAAAGATTTCGTCCTGATAATTCAGGCTACCGCCGAAGCCAAACTGCCCGCTGAACAGTGGTATTTCGTAAAAAGATGCGAGGTTGACACCGTGGTCCGGGATGCCGGGGAGTGTTGCTCCGGCTTCAAAGCCGAACGCAAACGGACCGACGACCAGTGTTGTTCCGCCGTCGATGATCTCGTTGTCGATGTAGCTGTAGCCGGCCTGTATGCGCCACGCGTCGTTGATCCTGCCGACCACCTCGAGCTCAAAACCGAGAGACTCGTATTCGCCGATGTTTCCGAAACGCCGATCGAGTGGCGGCGCCTGCGGGTTGATAAGAAATGCGACGCCTTCTTCAACAACCTGATAAAGCGTTCCGGTGACCAGCAACTGATCGCCGTTCGGTTGCCATTTCATGCCGACTTCCCATGACGTTGATGTGGCCGGATCGATCGTTTCTTCGTCGAGGCCAAGGCGACCACCGGATGACGTATAGCCCTCCGCATAGCTTAAAAACGCTGACAGTTCGTCGTTAAATGAGTATATGACGCCGCCGCGGAAGCTCAGATCGTTGTCCTCAAAGTCGGTTTCGTTGTCGGCATACTCTGAGTAGCGAAAGCCAACAAGCACGCCCCACTTTTCGTTGAGCGTGATGTAGTCGAGGACGTTAATACCCGTTTCCTCGAAGTTTGTGGGGGCACCGGGACCCGAGTCGGTGAAGGTGAGCAGGTCGGCTGGATTGTCCACCGGAGTCGGATCGGCATTGACGGTGTAAACGTCGGTGACGATGTTGTAGAACACGGTGTCGGTGCTATTCATGCCCCTGCCTTCGACATCGAATTCCTCGAAGGTGTACGAGGCGAGTATTTCATGTTCGACACCGCCCGGGCCGTCCAGCTCGATAAAATTCCTGATCGTGTACTGTTGTACGGTACCGGTAGCGTCAGCGCTGTTCGCTGTGATCAATATCGTGTTTGCCTGCGGTGTTCCCTCTGCGCCAATGAAGCCGAAGGTCGGAGTCACGGCACCGTTGTTAGTGTCGAAGGTGAGTTTGTCGTTTTCCGTGTTCTGCACGGTGGCCTCAACGCGCCAGTTCGGCAGTACTTGATAATCCGCGAGAATGTAGGCGCGCGTCGACTCAGCGACGGATTGATCGTTGAAACCGGGGATCCCATAGAATTGGTCCACGTTTTGATTCGGGCCGTAGAAGTAGCCGCTGAAGAGGTCGCCATCAAGCACCTGGCCGCGCTCCTGCGTGTAATCGTCGTCGATGTATTCGATACCAGCCACTACAGACACGCTATCGTTGGACCAGGAAACGCTTGGATTGATGAGTAGGCGTTCTCTCGTGACCTCGTCACGGAAACTCTCTGAGTCTTCGTAGGTGCCGACCAGGCGATAGGCAAATGCACTGTCTTTAGAAAATGCTCCCGTCGTGTCGATCTCAACCTTAAAGAAATCATAGCTACCGGCAAGCAGTTCGATGGACGTGGATCGTTGCGACTCAGGGCGCTTTGTGACGTAGTTAATTAAGCCACCGGGACCGCCCTCGCCGTAGAGCAATGCCGACGGGCCTTTTAGGACCTCAACGCGCTCGAGGTTTGCGGGTTCAGTGGATGGCAGACTAGCGATATTGAGCCCGCTCGCGACTGGTGCACCGTCTTTGAACACCGAGGCGCCAAAGCCGCGGATAGACACACTTTCACCGCCACCGTTGTTGTTTTTCTGACGCGTGATGCCGGCGACGTTTCTCAGTGCCTCGTCGATGTTGTTCACCTGCAGATCCTGCAACAGATCCTGGCTGATAACGCTGACGGACGCTGGTGTCTTCAGAATGTCGAGACCAAGCTGAAAGGTGTCGGCAACCGTCGGATCATAGTCTCGCTTGTGGGCGACGACGACGATCTCGTCGAGCGACTCGCGGTCGCTGGCTGCCCCTGCTTTCGACGCCTGGGACTGCCCATTGCCTTCTCCGTTTGTGGCCGTCTTCAGCACAAACGCGCCGCTGGCCAATCGTTCGAAGGACAGTCCGGAGCCAACCAGCAGCGCTTTGATGGTTTCGTCTGCCGTCAGACGACCACTGATATCCGGTGCCGTCTTTCCAACCACCAGTTCGTCAGCGGCGACGATGTTCACATCAAACAGGCTGGACACCGAGAACAGCGACGCTTTCAGATCACCGGCCTCCAGACTGACGTCTTTTGCCAGAGGAATGTCTGGTGACTGCGCGTGAACGGGTGCAGGAAGCGCGGCGGACACGATCAATAGGAAAAGCGAAATCGCCGTCGTCGCCAGTTTGGCGGGGGTATTTGGGGTCACCGTTGGGGTTCCTTATTGTTTTGTGTAAATGAGAATCACTTACGCTTCTAGATCATAGGTCCCCAAGGGCGGCAAATTGACACCCCCCGATGCAAAAAATGTTGGGTTGGCTCGCGCTGGTCGTTGTAGCGTTAAGTGCTACTGTGCGGGGCGGATCACGATCTGACCTTCGGTCTCGCGGTCGATCGATACCGGGAACAGATAGGGCAGCGTTTCGGCCATCGCCTCGGTCTCCAGACTGTTGAAGGACGCGGAAACCTTGCTAAAGCCGCTTGTGTCAAGCGCGGGGTCGATCACTAGCTCAAGCGCCGAGTAACGCTGGAGGTCAGATAGCATCTCTTCGAGCGTCGCGCCGTCGTACAGCAGTCGCTGATCCCGCCACGCTCCAACGTTTGACACAGCGATTGGCCGAGAATCGGAGAGTCCAACCGATTCTATTGCGGTAAGTTTAAAACCGGCTGTCAGCGACACGCGTTCTATCTGCCCGGTCGGCCTGCCGACGATAATGACGGGATAGCTCACTGCCACCTCACCTTCGGAGACAGCGACGCTGGAGACGCCGCCGCCCGAGCGAACCTCGAACTCGGTGCCCACGACGGTCGTAACAAGGTCGTCGGCCTTGACGATAAGCGGTCTCGCCGTATCCGGCGTTACTTCAAGAAATACTGCACCGTTGTCCAGCAAGACCTCTCGCGTCTCGGGCGTGTCCACGTAATGCATCGACGTTGCCGCGCCCAAGGTCGCGCGCGTGCCGTCAGGTAGCGTGACTGCTTTGATCTCACCAGTGGCAGTGCTGTAGCCGTAGGTTTGCGGTGCCTGCTGAAGTGCACTCGGCAACTTGGTTTCTGGTACGCCGGTCAGCCATAGCGCAGCGGTCGTCAACAGCATCAGACACAATGCCGCCGCCACATAACTCGTACCACTGCTTAGCAATGCGCCCGCACGAGTACGCACTCCATGATCGCGCTCGATCGTGGATGGCATCATCAGATCAGGCTCGATGTCATCGGCATCCAATTGCTCGACGGCCGACCAGACAGTGATCGCACGGTCGTATGCAATTTCATGCCGCACATCCGCCGCGAGCCATGCGTGGAACGCTTTGGCTTCCAGCTCGCTGGGCGAGTCTTTTGCAATCCGGTCGCGCCACTCGTGGGCCTCACGACGAATCTGATCTTCAGAGGGTTGTCGTTGTAACTGCACTACCGCTCGTTCCTGGCGACGTCCAGATAGCGATCTATGTCCTCCACCGCTCGAACAATGTGCTTGTTCGCCGCGGTACGGGAGAGCTTTAATCGCCGCGCGACCTCAGATACGTTGAGCCCTTCTATGCGGTTGAGTACAAACACGCGCCGGCGTCGCTCTGGCATATCGCGCAACGCTTGATTAATCAGTTGTAGCTGCTCGTTTGCAGATAAGACCCTTTCCGGCGACAGAACGTCACCCCGTTGCGCAAAGTAGAGGGCCTCTAGCTCGTAGTCGTAGCGTGAGCGCACGCCCATGGATCGTTTCTCTTTGAGAACAAGATTGCGAGCGATCATCCAGAGAAATGCACCCAAATCACGGATGTCTGACAAATCTGATCGTTCCATCAGCTTGTGGAACGCGGCCTGCGTAATGTCTTCGGGATCCGGTGGACCATTGCCAAAATGTGTATAAATGAGCGCCGTTATCTTTTCTGAGTGAGACGCATACAGGTTGGCAACGGAGTTTGTCGGCGCATCGCCAGAGGTGTCGGCGGAGCCTTCGTCAGCTCGGTTTCGCTGCTGCAGTTGGTCCAGGTTTCTTCTTGGGCTGACCACGGCTCAACAGTGCCCGAAGAGGCCGGCGCCATCGCGGAGTGCGCACACGCCGTTCGATCTGTAGGTAATTCCGCAGAGCTCCGAACGAGCAGCGCCGCCCTTAACCCGCGCAGGGATGAGGCGTTGAGCAGAGCCAGTCATAGGCGATTATCGGTTAAAAAGCGACGCGTATGCTGAGACTTAACCATCGTGGTCTAAATGCGGCTTATTCGCAATCGCGCACACGCCAGAATCGCGGGTTTTCTGGTGACTTTTTGGGGAAACACCAGTCCATCCGGGTTGCCTTCCGAACGCAGGGGTCGCAGGTTCGAATCCTGCCGGGCGCGCCATCGTTCCTGTTATTCGCTAGACCGAATTCCGCCCCGACCCCCAGAATTTAGTGGCTAAAGACGACCCTCTGCAGCGAGATTCGGTATCGCAGCGGCGAGATCGTCGCAAGGAGAGCCCGGCTGCGCATATGGCGCGCACGGTGCCCGATCGTGCTACTGCGAGAAGATATAGACCATACGGTTGTTGAAGTCACCGCCAGCCGATACACCAACCCAGCCTTCCGCCAGCACTTGCACGAAAGTCAGGTTGCGAATGGTGTTCGGGTCTGAGGACTGACGGCACGGAAACGCCGCGTCACTCACCGGCCAATTGATCGCGGTGACACAAAAAAGCTGATCGGACACGATAGTGGACTCCAGCACCGAGATGCGCTGATCTTGCGCATCGATATCCGTGGTGATCGCGGCGATGTCTTGGCCTTGGACGCCTACCTCGGCCATCAAGGCCATACTGCTCTGGTCCAGAAGATCAGCGCGCTGTGCGAGCACCGTAACTTGCTGATCCTGCTGATCGACGCGTCCTGTCAAGGTCAGCACTTGCTGGTCTTGCGCGTCATTGATATCCGCCACAGCCGTGATCCGCAGGTCCTGCGCATTGCTCTCCGTGACAAGCGTCGTGAAATTCTCGTTGACCTCGGTCGCAAGGGCGCGGGTGCCTGGAGTGAAGGAATTCGGCAGCGTGATCGGGTCCGCAAGGCTGGTGCTTGCCACCGATAACATAACGAGCGCTCTGAACAATACCGTCATTGAATTTATCCCCAGATTCCAGAATCCCAGTTGGCCCGGTCCCAGATGAAATCATCGTTGGAGCCGGATGATGAGCAGGATGCGAAGCCGAAGACCAGAACGCAGGCGAAACTGATGTGTCGCAGGCGCTGCAGCCACGTCCAATGTCTCATGCTGTTCTACCTTTGTTGCCGGCGGGTCGGTCGGCGGACGATGTGCTATCCGCGGTCGCCGTTCATCAGTTCGTAAATCGGTGTTACGGCCCGGACTGCACAGCAACGCCACTACGGCTGTTTCGAAGCTTGGGTGCGGCCGATCTGCGTGCAAAGGCTCCCTGACACTAAGGTTTCAGATATTCGTAGTCAATTACGACGAGAGTGCGTCCGATTCCTGTCGGGCGCGTCAATCGTCTTACGCTTGGCTACCTATGGCGAAGCCGCGTCCCGCTACTCCTCATCGGATGACGGGTCGTTCTCCGAAGCCTCGTCCTGTTCGTCGGGAAGGAGGACCAGCTCGCCGTAGGTGACGTAGCCTTCAAGGTAGGCGAAACGCCGGTCGATACGCTCATAGACGCTCTCGCAGAATTCGTCGAACGAGACGGAGATTGCACCGACGAAGATCCTGCCCGGCCGCCCGCCGCAGTTGCGCCGGCTGCTCGGACGTATGCGCGTGCCCGCCATGGCACGCAGGATCTCGTAGTCACGCTTGATGGCGCGCCGCACCAGTTCCTTATCACCCCACCGCGCCTTAAGCCAAGCAGCGCGGTCGGCCGCAGCCGCGAGCTGGCCAGGGTCGAGGGCGCCCCTCAATGCGTCGGCCGCGGAGACAAGTTGCTTGTGGCCTCGTTCGGCGGCCAGCGAATACCAGGCGCCCGCCTCTACAGGATCGCGGGGCACGCCCAGCCCGTTTTCGTGCATGTGGCCGACCATGTACTGCGCGTACTTGTCGCCCTTCGGTGCGAGCTCTTTGCCGTAGATCCAGATCGCCTTTCGGTAATCGCCCGAGTCGAATGCGGCCTCTGCTTTTTCCTGGATGCCAACCATGCGTGGGCTGGGCGCCCAACCTGGGAACATCGTCTGGCTCGTGTCCTGGGCGCGCGTAGTCGCGGAAAATGCACAGAGCAGCGCCATGGCTGCGAGCATACGAACTTGCATAGGCTGACCTTAAAAATTGCGGTCCGAGTGTGGGTTTTATGGACCGTTGGCGGACGTTTCATGTTGCCATGGTGTTCGGGACGCTTGCCAGCCTCTTTCTTGTGCGAATTTGCGTGTTTCGAGCGTTGCTGATCGTCCTGATGCTACCCGTGGTGGCCCGTTCAGAAGCGACGCCTGTCATTGTTGCCGCGGCGTGGCATCTGGCTGCCTCGCATCCGGACATCACGGACCGCTACTCCGATACATTGACGTTTTAGCTGCGACGAGAGGGCAGCGGGATGCCGCGATGCACGCTAAGCGTGAACAGGAATTCGGGGCACAAGAAACAGAAAAACGAGCACCGGTGTCGCCAGGCCCACCGCAACAATCATCAGTGACCGGCGAACCTGGCGACGGTTTTGAAACAAGATGACGAGGCCGGTGAGGGCAAAGGCCAACATGCCGATCGCTGTGACGTCGATGAGTATGGACCAGCTCAAACCGGCATCCCGATTCTTGTGCAGATCATTCAGGGTTGCCAGCCAGGAACCACGCTGGGCATCGATGAGCATGCCCTCCTGGGTGACCAGCACATCGGCATCCGCCGCCGGCGCGGAATAGGACAGCGTGATCTCACCGTAGTCGCGGTCGAGTTCGATTTTAGTCGGCTCACGCAGCCCGGCACTGCGCTCGATGAATTTGGTCAGGGCATCGATATCGGGATTCCAATCATCAGGCGCCAGCCCCTTGACGAGCAGCTCTGGAACGGCCAGCTCCCGCGAATCGCTGCGATTGCCCGAATCTAGGTACCAGCCGTGGCTCAGGGTTACGCCGGTCACACAGAAAAAGGCCAGCGACGCGAACAGCGCTGTTGAGCTGTACAGGTGCACGCTGCGGACAAGCGTAAAGAACCGCTGCCGCGTCATGGCTGCGTACCCAGCGATGACAATCTATTCATCATCAGGAGGTTATGT
The DNA here is from genome assembly GCA_038747355.1 of Pseudomonadota bacterium. Taxonomy (GTDB): domain Bacteria; phylum Pseudomonadota; class Gammaproteobacteria; order Steroidobacterales; family Woeseiaceae; genus UBA1847. Next base: position 42,498 of record JBCDJX010000008.1, read on the forward strand.
GGCCGGTACCATAAATACAAATGATTCTCATTTGTATTTAGGCGAAGACGATGCGAGGATATTTTGTCTGAATATTGGCGGAGACCCCCAATGAACCGATTTATCCCGTTCGCGGTGCTCGCGTTTTTCGCGAGTACGGCAGTTGCCGGTGACGGCAACGCAGAAAAAACGACGACCAAGACCTCAGTGAGCGCCGCTGAGGCGCGCATGGCGCAGTGGAAGCAAGAGGGTCGTCGCATGAACTTCATTACCGATCATGATCACAACGGTGATGGTCGGGTCAGCTCGATCGAGTTCGAACAATCCCGGCGCGATCGCTTTGATGTCACTGACACGAACAGTGACGGCATCGTCGACGAGCAGGAATACGTCTACGAGTGGGAAGACCGTCTCGACGCACAACTGGAGGTTGACCGCAGCGGGCGCGCCAAACAGACCTACGTTCGATTTGCCGCCATGGACAAGGACGACGATGAGCTCATGTCCTGGGACGAGTACGCGGCCTCGGGTGATCGGATTTTTACCGGCTGGGATACGAATAAGGACAACGTCATCAATGGCGCAGACCCGGAGCGCAGCTACAACTGGTCGCCGAAGCCGGACAGCGAGCTGACGGCCGAAGAACGCGACCAGCGCCGCGAACGTCAAATGTCATATGCACGGTCCATACTGGTGATGCCCACGACACATAACCTGGCCGGCGTCATGGCACGTTACGACCTGAACCAGGACGGTCGTGTCGAGCGGGATGAGTTTGATGGCAAGCGGCGCGCCGATTACGACCTCACCGATTTCAACGGAGACGGGACACTCGAACCCGATGAATACGCCGGTGAGTTCGAGGATCGCATGGATGCTGTCATCGATACGTTCCGGGCCGAGTCGGTACAGCAGAGCCGTCGCCGTTTTGGAAAGCTCGATGACGACAGCGACGGTCAGATGACGTTCGCTGAGTACCGAACATCGGGCAATCGTATTTTCGCACGCTACGACGGCAGTCAGGACGGCTATGTGTCGCTCGACGACCCGATGCCGCCGAGATTCGAAGCGACAGATGAGCAGCAGCTTGCTGCCAACACCGTCGACTAGGGCCGGCCGCGAGACCCTCGACCCCGATGAAAACGCGACTGCTGCATGTCGTGGTCGTTCTGGCCGCGACAGGCCTGGCCGGGCCGGTGTCGGCCGAAACGATGACGCGTCATTTCGACGGCGTGCTGGGCACCAGCATGGACGTGTCTATTGTCGGCGTGAGTCGTTCCGAGGCGGACATCGCCTTTGCGGCGGCCCTTAAGGAAACCTCTCGTCTCGAGGCATTGCTCTCGGACTATCAGCCCGAAAGTGAGGTGTCGCGGCTGAATCGGGAGCGAGCTCTGCAGACGATGTCTCCCGAACTTCGTGAGCTGATCGGCCACTGCCGACATTGGGAGTCCGCGACCGGCGGGCAATTCAGCTGCAAGCTCGGTCAGATTCGCAGCGCCTGGCGCGATGCGGAACGTCAGGACGCGCCGCCCGCTCGACGGGAGTTACGTGCGCTGGCCAGAACGCTGCGCACGACCGAGTTGCCAGTTCCCGAAGACAGTGCCTATGTACTGCCCGAGGGGGTCAGTCTCGATCTGGGTGGTATCGCCAAGGGCTACATCATCGACAAGGCAATGGCAGCGGTGCGGTCGGTAGTGCCGGAGGCGATTGGTATCAAGCTCGACATCGGCGGGGACGGCCTCTATGTCGGTGTCAGCGGCGAGCAAGCGCCTTGGCGTGTAGGGCTTTCCGCGGCGCCGGTCGACTTCGATGCCCCTGACGGTACCGTCGAGTTGCGCAACCAGGCCCTGGCGGCGAGCGGTCACAGTGGCCGGACGTTTCAGATTCGTCGTCGCAACTACAGCCAGATTCTCGCCACGCGCGACGGTTGGCCCGTGGCGCACGGAACATCCAGTTTTGCGATCGCCGACACCGCCTTGGCGGCCGATGTCTCCGCAACCGTCGCAGCCAGCGTCAGCGGTAGCGATGCGCTCGAGTGGGCGGCCGGACAGAACCGCGTGGAGTTGCTGCTGGTGCTGCAAGGTGGGCAACAGCTCGTATCGGACGGCTGGCGTGCGTTTGAGCGCGATAGCGATTCAGCTTCGATGCCGGTGATGATCGTAGAGTTTCAGATTCCGAGGGTGGACAGCGGCAAGTACCGTCGTCCCTACGTCGCGCTATGGATCACCGACAGCGAACGCACGCCGGTTCGCAATCTAATGATCCTCGGCGAAAGCCAACGTTGGGCGCAGGAAAACCGGCGCTGGTGGCGGGCCGTGGGGCGTGAAAATCGTGAGCTTCTGGACGGCTATGCGCGGGCTACGCGTCGGCCCGGCAGTTATTCGGTGAGCTGGGACGGGCGGGACGACCGCGGCAAGCCGGTTGAGGGCAGTCAGTTCCGGCTGCACCTCGAGGCGGCCCGCGAGCACGGCGGGCACACCTATCAGACGTTTGATATCGACCTCTCCGCGCCGGCCGACACGCGCGTAACTGCAGAGGGTGAATTAGGCGACATAGCCATCCGCTGGCAACCTGTCGCCGATACGAACCGGAACGACGGAACTGTCAGAACCGCATCGAAGCCGCGCTGAGTGTCGCCGCAGCGGTGACTGGCGGTCGCGACGGACTTGGCAGAAGCGGCTGTCAGCGCAGCAATTGCAGCTTTCTTCCGCAGTATCTGCGGGTTTCGCAGTCGCAGTCGCATGTCTTCTCGTCAGTCATGGCTGATTGCCTTCCAGGTTCGCAGACCCAGCACTCAAGGCGATGCGCCGTTGGGGGCTCTGTTATCTCTCTGTCCCTCTCGCCAGCAACACGTTCCATCGGGGTAACACCGATCAATACCGACAGTCAGTGATGCGATGCCATGCGTGATGTCCTCTAGTGCCCGTGCTGACGCTGATTATGTTCAATAAATGGGTGCCGTTGCCGACACCGTAGCGCTCGTACAACGAATAGTTTTTGTCTAAGAAACTACATACCGCCTAGAACCTGAAGGCTCAAAAACACACTGTCGCTAGGTTGCAACAATTTGCACGAATAAGAATCGTGTGTAGAATGAGAATCATTCGCATTTATAAACACAGGAGACTACCGTGTCTTCCCACCCAATCAAAAAGATTCGGCGGAGCATAGTATCCGCAGCCGTGATCACCGCTCTGACCGCCACCGCGCCTGCGATGGCCCAGGATACTGAGGACAATCAGGACGGTGAGTTTCTTGGAACCCTGACGCTTGGCACGAGCAAGCGCGCCGTCCAGACGGATACGGCCGAAGCGAAGACCATCATCGACCAGGCCGAAATCGACGACCGTCAGGCCAACACCATCGGTGAATTGATCGACTCCGTTCCGGGTGTCACGCTCGTTAACGGGTCCACGCCCACCGGATCCGGTATCAACATTCGTGGCTTCGGCGCCAACGGTACGTTCGGAACCGACCAAAAGGTCGCGATCATTATTGACGGCGCCACCACAGGCGGCGAGGAGCTCTACCGCATTGGTAGCCAACTGTTCACGGATCCGTACCTCTACAAGAACGTTGAGGTCATCCGGGGTACCGTCGGCAGCTTCGAGTATGGTGCCGGCCTCGTTGGCGGCACAGTGAATCTCGAAACCAAAGACGCCTCAGACTTCACGGGTGGCGAGCCGGGCTTCGCGTTCGGCGCGACGGCGGGCTACTTCAACAACCGGGACGTCTACAACACCTCCCTTACGGCTGCCTACCAGCCCACCGATAATGTAGAGCTACTGGCGAACTTCTCCTACCGCGAGCAGATGAACCAACAGGATGGCGACGGTAACTTCATTGGCAACAGCGCTTTTGATCTGCCCTCGTACCTGCTCAAGGCGCGAGTGCAGTTCGATGATTCGCAATCGCTCATGGTCAGCTTCACGCAGAGTGAGACGAGTGAGCGCGACGTGCCCTACGACACGTTCTTCACGAGCACGGACGCCTTCGGCAATGTGGATCGCGACACTACGTCGCAGACGATCTCGGCGATCTACGGCTACGACCCCTACGACAGCGACCTGATCAACTTCGAGGTTGCGCTTACCTACGCCAACCAGGAAATCGACGGCTCCTATGTGCCAGGCAGCTCCGCTCTCGAGGCCAACCCGTTTTTCGGTCCCGTTGTGATTGCGTTGGGCGACGCCAACCACCAGTTTGAGACCACGCGTTTCACAGTTCGCAATGAAGCGCTATTCGAAACGAGCGCTTTGTCGCACCGTTTGCGTGCCGGTGTGGAGTACATCCGTCGCGATCGCGCTGACGAGCAGGCGGCGCCGGGCGGTACCGACAACCGCTACGCCGTCTTCCTTATTGATGAAATCAACTTCGGTGGCGGATTCACATTGACACCCGCGCTGCGCTACGAGTCTTCGAACATCGAAGCAGATCCGTTTGCGGCCCCGGCAGGTCCTCCGGGCACGCCTCCAGGCCCGCCGGTGACGGTCGACGTGACGAATGACGCCTTCATGGGTGGTGCATCACTGCGCTACGAGTTCGAGAACGGTCTGTCGATTTTCGGTAGCGTAGCGCGCACCGAGCTGTTGCCCATCATCGACGATGCGGAAAACCAGCAGTTCATTCGTCAATCGGAAATCGGCGACACCTGGGAACTTGGCTTTGCCTACAACACGGTGGGTCTGTTCAGCGCCAACGACGTACTGGCGCTAAAGCTCAACTACTACGACACCGCACTGGAAGATGTCACGACCTACAGCGGCATCGATCAGGTCGATATCAGTGGCTACGAAATCGAAGCGTCGTTGGCATTCGAGGGTGGCACCTACGTTGACCTGAACGGTGCATTCATCGCCGACAGTGAGACGGTGGCGATCGACACGGGTGACGTTGCGGAGTTCGATCGTGCGCCTGTCGATAACTTTCGACTCACGATTGGTCACCGCTTTGGCAAGACGGCCGACTTGAGTTACGAAGCCATCGTGAGCCTCGACGACGACCGGGTATCGCCGCTGACAGGTCTCTCCGGTGACAGTTTCACGTTGCACAACCTTCGTCTGACGTACGTCCCGCAACTGGATGTCCTGGCTAACACATCGATTCGGCTTGGCATCGAGAACCTGGCTGACAAGCAGTACCAGCCGTTGCTGGCGACGCGCCCTGCGGTAGGTCGGAACTTCAAGTTCACAATGTCAGCGATGTTCTGACGTCGGGACTCAGTGCGTAACGCCCACTGCGACCGGTCCTGGCTCGCAGTGGGCTTTACGTAAGCGGTAAGCTTACGTCCACATCGCCCCCACGCACTCGCACACACAAAGAACCGATATGGAACGAGAGACGTCCGCCGGCGAGGGGACCTTGGGTCCGCTCAGCCAATTCTATGACCTTGGTGGGCCGGTCCTGCTTCTGCTGCTCATCATCTCGATCTGTACGCTGACGCTCGTCATCTACAAGATCCTGCAGTACCGCAACCAGAAGGTCGGCAGCCGCGCCGACATCGAGGCGGCGGCTCGGCAGTTCAAATCCGGCGACCGCTCGGCCGCGCGGCAGACACTCAAAGCGTCGCCACACTTCCTCGCGCCCGTGTTTGTGATGGCAACGACCGTGGTGCCCGGCCAAGAGTCCAAGGCGTTACTCGAGGCCGAGGCAGAGTTGAAGTTGGCGCCGTTGGAAAGCGGGTTTCGATTTCTTGACAACGTGGCACAGTTTTCACCGTTATTGGGACTGCTAGGCACCGTCATCGGCATGATCGAGGCCTTTCAGGCCCTGCAGGACGCTGGCGCTCAGGTCGATCCATCCGCACTGGCGGGCGGGATCTGGGTGGCACTTCTGACGACCGCGGCCGGTCTGGCCGTGACGATGCCCACAGGGATTGCCTTGTCCTGGTTTGAAGATCGCATCGACGCAGAGCGATTATCGGCGGAGTACGTCTTCGCCGTGGTCGCCAATTCAGCAGGCGACGACCTGCATGGCACTTAAGCAGCGCCAAGCCCGCAAGCGCGCCTCGATCACCTCGTTGATCGATGTCATTTTCTTGCTGCTGCTGTTCTTCATGCTCAGCTCCACCTTCTCCCGGTTTTCGGAGATTGATATCTCGGTTGCGGAGCGTCAGGGCGGGGCGCTCAGCAGCGCGGCCGAGAGCGCACAGCTGGTGATCGAGGTTGTGGGCGTCAGTCTTGGTGATGAGCAGATTGTCGATGAGGCGCTGCCGGCGCGTTTGCGCGCTCTCGCGGCTGACGGCACAACCACGCTGACCGTGGTGCCGGCGGATGCTGTGCTGACGCAGCGTCTGATCGATGTGCTGACTCTGATGTCGAACGTCCCCGGCCTCGAGATCAATCTCATTGGGCCCGTACCATGAGACGTCAGATTCGACGACGCGCGAAGGGCGAGCCGATGATCTCGCTGATCAACATCGTCTTTCTGATCCTGATCTTTTTCATGGTGGCCGGTACGTTGGCGCAGCCGCCGCGCGAGCTGCGCTTCGTGCAGTCGACGGATCTCGATTGCTGCACCCAACCTGATGCGCTGGCGATCTCGAAAGACCTGGACCTGACCTTCCGTGGAACGCCCATCAATTCTCTTTCAGAATACCTGGCGCTACGCGCTGAGGAGCAGGCGCCTGTTCGATTGTTGCCCGACAAGGACCTGCCCGCCAGTGATCTGCTGCGATTGATTGCCAGCCTCAAGGCGGTCGGTACCGAGCAGATCGTCGTTCTGACGCAAGCGCAGCCACGATGAACCCGAAGCTGGTCCGCTGGTTGCTGGCTGTCGGCCTGGCGCTGGCGATTCATGGGCTGTTGCTCTTCGTTGTGTTCCGCGCACCGTCGCCGACGATCGAGGTCGCGGGCGGCAGTTTCTCCGTCAATTTCGGGAGTGCAGGCAGTGACACGGCAGCGGCACAGGCCGATCGCGGCGGTGAGACGGCGCCAGACACACCTGAGGCGACCGCGCCGCCCGAGCCTGAACCCCGCGATTCACAGCCTGCGACGCCGCCTGACACGCTAGCCGAGCCGATGCCGGAGCCGCCGGTTGATCTCGACGGCCTAAGCGACGAAGCGCCCGTTGACACTGAAGCGCCGACCGAGACACCTGAGATCGTTCCCGAAGTGCCCCCTGAGCCGCAGACGGTCGCTCCAAAGCCTGCGGCGACAGACACCAACCCGAGTGCGCCAACAGACGCCGTCATGCCGAGTCAGAAGGATGCGGCGGAGGCGGGTACGAACACCGAGAGCCAAAGCGCGGACGGCAGCGACGCCGATGACAGCGTCGCGTCCCCGGCGGGCGGCTCGCCGACGGCCGACTCGGACGCGCAGGCCGCCAGTTCGGAGGCGGGCAATGCTGAAGCCTCCAACTATGCGGGTCAGATCGTCCGAATTCTCTTACGTGAACGCCTGCCGGCGTCGGTGCCCCGCGGAGCGGCGCGCGTGTCGTTCTCGATAGACCTGGAGGGTGACATCGTAAGCATGGTGATCAAGGAAGGCTCGGGCTCCAAGCGCTTTGACCGGGCGGCCATGAAACTCATCAAGTCCTGTGCGCCGTTCCCACGGCCGCCTGAGGGCGCAATGCTGGATTATTCGGTTGAGATCAAGAAGGACTAGGTGCCACGTCAGCGGTCAGGAGTAACACCATGAGCACCGATAACGAGAAAAAACTGCTACAGCCCGTCGATCAGGCAGTTCGCGCAGAGGCGCGCACGATGATCCGTACGGCACGCTATGGTGCGCTTGCGCTGCTCGGCGACGACGCTGCGCCGTCGGTCACGCGCGTCGGTCTGGCGACCGATACCAACGGGCTGCCTGTCTTTCCTGTGTCATCGTTGTCCGGGCGCGTGGATGCCATGACGCGTGACGGGCGTGCCTCGTTACTGATCGGTGAGCCGGGTAGCGGTGATCCGCTCGGCCACGGCCGGTTGAGCCTGAGCGGCGTCGTGCGCCGTCTCGACGGTGCTGATCACGAACGGGCGCGGCGTCGCTACCTGGCCCGACACCCCACGGCCAGCGCCTACATCGACTTTGATGATTTCTCGCTCTGGTGCCTCGACATCCATGCGGCTTCTTACATCGCCGGTTTCGGTCGCGCCTATGCACTCGTTGCCGATGACGTCACAACAGCCTTCAGCGACTGGGCGGCCTGGAACGACATGGAGGGCGGCGCCGTCGAGCACATGAATGACGATCATGCCGATGCCAACCAGCTTTACGCCACGGTGCTGCTCGGGGCACAAGACGGCGACTGGCGCATCACGGGGCTTGATCCGCAGGGTATTGACCTAGCGCTTGGCGACGAGCATCGGCGTTTCGAGTACAAGACACCGCTGGACGCTACGGCCGCATTGCGTCCTGCGCTTGTCGATCTCGTTCGCGACGCACGGCGCAAGGTTGCGAATGAGGGCTGAACGAAGATGCTGCCTGACAGGTTAGCGATACTGTCCGTGGTCGCTTCGGCGCGGCCAGCGCAATGCGCTCACCGCGATCATTGCGCACAATCAGCACTTGTTCCTCGTGCGATGGCGTCATCCCTGTTGATTGATAGCCGTGCACCTCTGGCTCTTGAATCTAGCAGAGTCGACTAGTGGACCTCGACAAGACTGTTGCGAATGACGTGAGTGCCTCGGACGCCGTCGGCGGCAATGATCCAGAGCACGGCGACGCAGTTGAAGCTTTATACCGCCGACAGGCTCGGATCGTGGCAGCGTCGATTCGGCGTTTGTTTGGCAACGGGCCACCTGACCCCGACGATGTAACGCAGCTCGCCTTTCAAAAGTTGCTGGAGCACGCGCAGCCTGAGCGCATTCGCAACGCCGAGGCCTTCTTGTGGCGGACGGCGCGGAATATCGTCCTGAACGAAAAGCGATCTGCAGGTGTTGCAGCGCGCCACGAAGCCGACGTGGCTGATCAGTTCTTTGCAGCCCGGGGTGACAATATCGATCTGCAAAGAGTCGTATTGGCAAAGGAGGAGCTGATGCTGATCAATACCGCGTTGCGACGCATGCCGGCCAAGCGCCGACGTGCCTTTGTGCTGCACCGTATCGACGGACTCTCGGTTTCCGATGTGGGGCGACAGCTCGGCGTTAGCCGGTCGGCGGCACAAAAACACATCGCCAAAGCAACGGCGCTGATCGATACATTGCTGTCAGCAGCGGACCAAGGGAAGACGAGCTATGACTGATATCAGCGGCACAGTCGATCCGCTCTTGCAGGCCGCCCATGAGTGGCATCTGCGACTTTCTGATCCCGCCGTCAGTGAAGAGACACGCGATGCGTTTGATGCCTGGCTGCATCAGACGCCCCATCATGCAGCGGCGTTTGCACGAGCGGACAATACGATCAAAGCGATCAGTAAGTTGAATTCGGATGCGCTGGATGCCGAGCTCCACCGGCCCTTGTTACGTGAACGGCTGCAGGCTTGGTGGGTATCCGCTGACAGACATGCGTCAGCTCGGCGATGGCTGGTCGGTGCCATTGTGACCGGTTGCGCAGCCCTGGTCGTAGTGTTCTCGTCCTTGCTGCTGCGTGGATCGCCTGATACCGAGATTACCGTGACTGTGAGTGACTTTGCCGCTCCGGTTGGGGCGACCGAACGCATTGTCCTGATGGATGGTAGCACCGTGCTATTGGGCGCTGACTCTGTGTTGGAGGTGCGAATGGGTCCAGAAATCCGGGAAGCTGACCTGGTTCGTGGCGCGGCACTGTTCGACGTACTGCCGGACGCGCACCGACCGTTTGTCGTGAGATCGACCAACCTGGTCGTGCGCGTGGTCGGCACGCGCTTCGATGTACGCAGTAATGGCGGTATTACCCGCGTTGCGGTTGCCGAGGGCACGGTGGGTGTTCGACTCGCTGATGATGCTGCCGACGGTGGCGCCTCATTGCGGGTGACAGCAGGGCAGCAGGTGTCAGCGACCAACGCAGTGCTTGGCAAGATCACGGAAGTCGACCCGGCTTCGGTGGGTGCCTGGCAGTCCGGTCGCCTGGTCTATCGTCAGGCACCGCTCAGCGAGCTGATCGCCGACGCCAACCGCTACTTCGAAGGCTCAATCACCATAGACGATCCCACCGGCAGCCTGCAGCGGCAGACTGTTAGCGCTACCTTCGACGGCGCCAATATTCAGCGCATGCTCGAGATGTTACCGAGGATTCTGCCGGTGACGGTCCACACCGTTGCCCCTGAACAGGTCGTATTGCGACCCCAAGCGCCTTCCGGCAGAAACTAGACAGCCGCGAGATTGGGGTCCATCCCCCAAAGGGGGGTGTTAAACCACGGCTCCAAAGCGTCGTATTCACGAATCGCATTGAATTGTCATTTCGGTATTCGACGGAGGCACCCGGGTGGACAAGTGGTTGAAGCGCAGAGCGTCAGGAATGGGGTGGATACGTGGTGCGGTTGGTACCGTCTTTCTCGCCATGTCGGTGTGCGCTTCGGGGCAGTCCGCGATCGCCAAATCGGTCGTCGTACCCGCAGGCACTTTGGATGATGCACTCACCGTAATTGGGGATACCTTCAATATCGATATCCTGGTCGCGGGTAACCTGACGGCGGGTAAGCGAGCACAGGCGGTGTCCGGTGACATGACCGCGCGGGATGCGATCGCTCGCGTGCTGGAGCAGTCGGGACTGGCACTGGAAGTCGATGGTGATACCTATCTTATCGTTGAGTCGACAAAACCCGCGCCTAATCGACAACCGGAATCCTCAGCGCGTCCTGCGCAGAGCGCGCTTGAAGAAATTATCGTGCGGGGGCAAAAACGGGAGTCCACGCTTCAGGATACTGACGTCGCAGCCACGGTGCTGCGTCAGGCGGAGATCAGCGCGGCTCGCCTGCGTGATTTCCGACGCCTCGACGATCTTGCGCCGAACGTTCAGTTCAACCAGTCCGGCCAGACCAGCTCCGTATTCGCTACGATCAGGGGCATCGAGTCCAGCCAGGACATTGTGAACCGGGCCGCCATTTACATTGATGGCATTCCGTTTCGAGAGCTGAGCAATGCCGTGCTGGACCAGATCGAGTCGGTCGAGGTGCTGCGCGGCCCCCAATCCACCTTGTACGGTGCCAACGCCGAGTCCGGTCTTTTCGTCATCCAGACGCGGCGGCCCACGGACACACTGGAGATCGATACTCGTGTAACCACCAGCTTCTACAACGGCGATCAAGCTTTGAGTCTCAACGGATTTATCGGCGGTCCCCTTGTTGGCGATGCTCTTGCAGGGTCATTGGTGCTGAAGTACGCAGAAAGCGATGCATTTCTTCAAAACCCGTTTTCGCCAGATACCGGTACGGCGCAGATTCAAGAGTCGTTCATTCAGGGGCATCTTGTCTTTGAGCCCAACAATGATCTTTCCGTTCGCGCCACTGCCTACCTGATTGATGTTGATGCCCCTGGGCTGTTCGAAAACGAGTTTGTTCCACAAGACCAGTCTGCCTACGACGACAACGTTCTTTTCGATCCCATCAGCGGGGTACCTCTGGGTTCATTCCGCAACTTGTTCCACCAGGGCCGAAACATCGGTCGGTATGAGTTCTTCAGCGATGTGCGAAAGCAGACAAACGAACGGGACGTTGTCGCCGGTCTCAGTGTCACGCGATCGCTGGCAGTGGGCGATATCGATTTAGCCGTGTCTTACTCTGATCTCGAAGAGGATTCGGTAGGGCTGGACACGGATATCTCTGCCTTGCCGTTCCAGAACGGATTCACCGCGAATCGACGCCAGATTTGGTCGAGCGAGCTGCGGTTTACTTCGCTCGATAGCGACGTCTTCGAGTATCTGGCGGGCGTCTCCTGGTACCTGGAGGATCGGTTTTTCAATCGGAACGTGGCGTTCTTCAACCCAGTTCTTGGCGATTACGATCCGTTTGGAGAGGTTCCGGATTTGTTCGCGGGATCGGAGGATCTGGCTTTCTTCGTTTCGACGACCTTTGGTTTGGGTGTTGAGGGACTCTACGGCACGGTCGGTTTGCGCTATGACGATGCCAAACGAGACTCATCGCAGGCGGGTTATGAAATCGCGTTCGGGTTTCAGACGATCACGTTTCTGCCCGTGGACGGTGAATCAAACTTTACCGAGTGGTTGCCGCGATTCGCGCTTCGCTACGAGGCCAGCGATACCTTGACGGTGTACGGCAATGTTGCCAAAGGGTACATCCCCGGGGGCTTTAACCTCGCGGCCTCGGCCGACCCGACGGTCGCCGCCGACATTCTCCGATTCGGGTCGGAGTCGATCTGGAACTACGAGATTGGCTTCAAGAAGTCGTTTGCAAACGGCAAGGGCTATCTGAATGCGGCAGCGTTCTACATCGAAAGCGACGGATGGCAGGAATTTGATCTGCTGACCGAC